>NZ_MUXB01000279.1:0-67911 GCF_001994935.1 Herbaspirillum sp. VT-16-41 | reverse complement strand
TCGCCCACCTTCGTCGCTCTGTTTTTCAACTTCGCTTCGTGTGTCGCGTCAGCAGGGGGCGAACTATAGCAACGCCCCTCACACCGCGCAAGCACTTTTTGAAAAATATTCGAAAATAATTTAGCCAATCCAGAAAGCCGACCGGGACAATCGCCCGCAAACCCAAGCCCATCATGGATTACAGGACCTTCGCGGCGCGAATTGATGAATCCAAAAGAGAGCGGGCCATCCCTGACGGGACGGCCCGCTCTCTTCTTGATTGGGACTCGGCAAAGGCGCTCGTCTCAATTGCGCCCCTACCTGGCGCGCTTATCCGGCCTTCACGATGAGGTCGCTCTTGACGTCGCGTACGCCTTCAATGCCGGCTGCCAACTGCAAGGCATGTTGCCCCAGCTCGGCACTGGGCACCGCCCCCTTGAGGGTGACAACGCCATCCTTGGTAGTGACGCTGATCTTCATGGCTGAAATCTGCTTGTCCTCGACCAATGCTGCCTTGACCTTGGCGGTAACAACTGAGTCATCTATATATGTCCCGGCCTTCTGAACGCTGGGCGCGGCGGCCCGCGAGGTATCCGCAGCATGGACAGCAGGCGCGGCGGTCATCACCAGCAGGCTGGCGGCCAGCAGATGGGAAGCGAAGGTCTTTTTCATGGCGTTCTCCTTGTAGTCAATTCACTCATTCCGACTCTGCTCTGAAAGTCTCTATATAGAGCAGCACTTGCAGCCCTAGTCGCAAAGGCCATGCCAGCAGAAGATCTTCCTTTTAAATCAATCACTTAGCAATTCAAGTGGGTGGAAACAGGCTCAAACCATGCAGCAAACCCCTCGTTTCCGTCGGCTTGCCACGACGTACCACCGGCCTCTTCCACGTAAGCCCTTGTTTTCAAAGGATTCCATCCTGTCGCTCTATGGCGACGGGCTCCTCCCCGCCGCGGAAGCGCCGCGGATCAAGTCCGTTCTTCTGCAGCAAGCGATAGAACTCGGTGCGATTGCGATCAGCCAGCCTGGCCGCATCCGAGACATTGCCATCGGTCAGCTTCAGCAGGCGGACGAGATAATCACGCTCGAATTTCTGCTTGGCCTCGGCATAGCGCAGCAGGTCCAGGGTCGGTACCCTCAATGCCCGCTGCACCAGCGTGGCGGGGATCAAGGGTGCTGTCGACAACGCGCACACCTGTTCCACCACGTTGTAGAGCTGCCGCACATTACCGGGCCAATGCGCCAGGCTCAACACCTCCAGCGCATCCGGCGCAAACCCGGTCAGGCGCTTGGGATACTTGGCAGCGATGCTCTTGAGGAAATGATTGGCCAGCAGGGCGATATCCTCGCGCCGCTCTTCCAGGGCGGGCAACTGCAAGGTCACCACGTTGAGCCGGTAATACAGGTCTTCGCGGAACTGACCTTCGGTCATGGCCGCCTCCAGGTCGCGATGGGTGGCGGAAATCACCCGTACGTCCACCTCTCCGGACTGGTTGGCGCCCACCTGGCGCACGGTCTTCTCCTGCAGCACGCGCAGCAGCTTGACCTGCAATGCCATGGGCATGTCGCCGATCTCGTCCAGGAACAGGGTGCCGCCGTCGGCCGCCTGGAACAGCCCTTCCCGATGTTCAACCGCTCCGGTGAAGGCGCCCTTGACGTGGCCGAACAGTTCAGACTCCAGCAGTTGCTCGGGAATGGCGCCGCAATTGACGGCGATGAACGGCTTGTCGGCCCGCGGGCTGGCCCGGTGGATGGCACGGGCCAGCAGCTCCTTGCCGGTGCCGCTGTCGCCACGGATCAGGATGCTGGCATCGGATGCTGCCACCAGGCGCGCCTCGGCCAGCAACTCGTCGACCCGCTGACTGCGGCTGATGATATCGACGCGCCAGGCCTCGTCCGGCGCTTCCTGGGCCGGTGCGGACAGACTCAGCGCCTGGGCCACCTTGTCCAGCAACACATGACCATCGAATGGCTTGGTGAGATAGGCGAAAGCACCCTTGGTCGTCGCATCGACCGCATCGGGGATGGTGCCGTGCGCGGTCAGCAGGATCACCGGCAGGGCCGGATAGCGGCTGCGGATCTCCGCAAACAGCGCCAAACCGTCCATCCCCGGCAGCCGCACATCGGTGATCACCAGTGCCGGCAATGCAATGGCCAGCTGCGCCAGGGCAGCCTCGGCGCTTTCCACAGCCAGGATGCGGTAACCGCTGGCGTTGAGGCGCAGGGTCAACAGGCGCAGCAAGTCGGGATCATCATCGACCAGCATCAGGGGGGCAGTTTTTCCCATCGGGACTCCAGTTCCAGTAAAAATGGAACGGGCCCCGACGACGCTGGCCTTACTTGCCGCCGGCCGGCAGGGTCCGTTCGATGTTCTTCAGCGCTTCCAGCTTGTCATTGAGCTGGTCTACCTTGCGCTGCGCTTCCTTGAGTTGCACCGAAGACTTCTCGGCGTTGTCGGCCACCCGGCGCAGATCGGCATAATGACCTGCCAGCAACTGCGCCAACGGCTTGAGCTTCTCCGCTTCGACGCTGCGATCGGCCATGACGTTCCATAGCTGGGCTTCGGCCTTGGCCAGATCGATGGGGTCCCGGGTGAGCGAAAGCGCCATCGCACGGCGAACCGTCGTGGCAGGGCCGGCCGGATAGGCGTTCAAACGCTGCACTTCGCGCCCCAGTTCGGCCGGCGACATCTTGCGCAACTGGGCGTTATAGGCCAGCAGTTCGTCGATGTTGCTGCTGGACTGGATGAGCTGGACGGTCGAGGTGGGTGCTTGCGGCTGCGCCGTACACGCCGCCAGCACCACGCAGGAAGCCAGGATCAGGATCTTATTTTTCATCAGGCAACTCGATTCGGAAATGCGCCCCGCCCTCACGCGGGACCAGATAGACCTTGCCACTATGGGCTTGCACATACTCGCGCACCACCGACAGGCCGATACCGTTGCCACGGCGCGCGCCCGGAGGCTGGTGCAGGCCCTGATAGAACGGCTCGAAGATGCGGGCCGCGTCCGTCGGCGCCACCCCCGGCCCCTGATCGATGCACTCGACCCGCACCAGGCCCGGCGCCTCGGTCAGCATGAAACGGATGAACCCGCCCTCGGGGCTGAAGCGTACGGCGTTGGAAAGCAGATTGGCCAGCACGATGGCCATCTTCTCGGGGTCCACCACCACGGTACGTGCCGCCCCTTCGATTTCCACCTTCAGCTGGCGCGCCAGCCATTGCAGCCGCTGGTCATCGATCACCTTGTGCAGCAAGGCACGCAGGTCGACCGGCACCGGATGGATGCGCTGGGCATCGAAGGACACCTCGTTATAGCGCAGCAGGTCCTCGATCTGGGTCTGCAGCGACTGCGTATTCTGACGCAGGATGCGGGCAATCTCGCGCTGGTTCTCGCTCAACTGGCCGGCCACGCCGTCATCGAGCAGCGCCGCACCCTCGCACAAGGCCGACAGGGGCGTCTTCAGTTCATGCGAAACATGGCGCAGGAAGCGCGACTTCTCGGCCTCCAGATCGGCCAGGCGCTGGCGCAGCCAGTCCAGTTGCTGACCCAGACGACGGATGTCGGCCGGGCCGCGCACGTCGATAGGCTGATCGAAGCGATTGTCGCCCAGGCGCCCGATGGCCTGCTCCAGCCGTGCCATCGGCCGCGACAGCCACAGGCCGAAGCAGAACGCCAGCAACACCGCCAGCACGATGGCGCCCACCACCTGGGCCGTAAGCAGCTGGCGCTGCTGTTCCAGGGCCGCGGACAGGGCATTGTTGCGGCGATCGACCTCGCGCCGGCTTTCCAGCGCGATGCGCTCGTTCAGTGCCGGCAGGCGGGCGAAGTCCTGGAACAGCTTGGCCTGCTCGCCCTTGTCCTTGCGCGAATCGGCTTCCAGCACGGCCGCCGCTTCATCGACATACAGGCCCCATTGACTGAACATTTCCCGCGGTGCCATCGGCAACGCGTCGGACAGCTCATCCACCGCCTGCCGGGCCTGGTCGCGCGCTTCGTTGAAACGGTCGTGGAAAGCGGTGTCGTCCAGCACCAGGTACTGGCGCGCACTGCGCTCCATGGCCACGGTGCGCTCGGCCAGGCGCTGTGCCGCCTCGGTCAGTTGCACCGCCTGCCGGGCCGTGTCCCGGCTGTTGGCCGACATGCGGTCCAGCGTGAACAGGGCGTGGATGGAGGTACCGCTGAGCAGGGCCGCAATCAGCAGGAACGCCGCCAGCAGCAATTGCCGGAACGACAAGCCGAGATAGCCGGGCTTGCGCGTGGCTGCCGATGGGGGCGGATGGGTGTGCTCGATGGCGTTCAACATGCGATTGATCTCGGTCCCTCAAGACTTGCTTCGTTACCCGGGCAAGCAGGAAGCCTCCCGGCCCGGGAGATGTCGACAGGAAACGTCAGCCATCAGCGCGCGGGCACACATTGTAATCATTTGTCGATCCGGCGGCGATCCGGCCAACTTCCCGGCGGGCAACTTCAAGTCGCGCCCGCCGGGCGTCGCACTCAGTCCTGCGGCCCGAGGAAGTCCAACAGCATCAGCGCCACCACCTTGGTGGCCTTGCGCAGGTCGTCCAGGGCCAGGTTCTCGTCGGCCTGCTTGGCGTTGGATTCCATCAGCGTGCGCGGACCCGCGCCGAACAGCACCACCGGGATGCCATGCTCGCCGTACAGGCGGGCGTCCGTATAGAGCGCCGAGCCGTTGGTGGTGAGCGTTTCGCCCATGACCGTCTCGGCATTGCGCAGCAGGCTCTGCACCAGCTTCTCGTGACCCGGCAGCGGGCGCAGTGCGCGCGCCAGCAGCAGGCGGCGGATTTCCACGCGGATGCCCGGCAGCCCCGCCACCGCATCCTCGATCAGCTTGCGTACGCCGGCCTCGACCTGCGCCGGGTCTTCCTCGGGGATCATGCGACGATCCATCTTCAGCACCACCTTGCCCGGCACCACATTGGTATTGGTGCCACCATCGATGCGGCCGACGATCATGGTCGGATGGCTGATGCCGGGGATGGAGGAACGGATGTCCTTCAGGCCGGGCAAGGCGCCATAGATGGCATTGAGGACGGCATTGGCGGCCTGCAGCGCATCGTGGCCGGTCTCCGGCATGGAGCCGTGGGTGGCGCGCCCATGCACGGTCACCTCGAACTGCAGGCAGGCATTGTGGGCGGTCACCACGTTGTAGCTGAAGCCGGCCGCCAGCACGTAATCCGGCTGGGTCAGCTTCTGCTCCAGCAGCCAGCCGGGGCCGAGCAGGCCACCGAACTCCTCGTCGTAGGTGAAATGCAGCTCCACCGCACCGCGCAGCGAAGCGCCCAGCGCCTCCAGCGCGCGGGTAGCGAAGATATAGCTGGCGAAGTCACTCTTGGAGACCGCCGCCGCCCGGCCATAGATGCGGCCATCGGCCACTTCACCGCCGTAGGGGTCATGCGACCAGCCCTCGCCCGGCGGCACCACGTCGCCATGCGCATTCAGGGCCAGCGTCGGGCCGCCCTCGGCATAGGGGCGGCGCACGATCAGGTTGGTGATGCTCTGCATGCCATAGTCACGCACCTGCTCTTGCGGCACCGGAAACTTCTCGGCATTCCAGCCCCAAGCCTGCACCAGCTCGGCCACCACATCGGCGTGCGGGGCATTGTTGCCGGGGGGCGTATCGGTGGGGATGCGGATCAACTGCTGCAGCACGCCGACCTCCTCGTCGAAATGCTGATCGATCCACGCGCACAGGCGCTCCGACAACTGCTGTTTGGACATGCTGATGACTCCGTGATCAAAACGCGCCAGCCACGCCAGCGCAAACCGCCATCATAGCGCAGCCGCCCCGCTCGTGACCGCTGCCAGCGCGCTTGCACGTTCCCCGCTATCATTGTGCGGCGCCGCCCAGCCGGGCTGCACCTGTCTTCATTGCAGGATTCCAAGAGCAAACAAGCGGCGGCAGAGCTCCGGCATCCGGTGCCACGCCAGCACGCACACCTTCGCCAGATACCCAAGACCCATGTCCACGCTGCCCTCCTCCCCCGGCGCCACTGATCCCAAACACCACATCGTCATCGCAGGGGAAGGCTTGCCGCCCGACCAGCGCGGCCGCGCCATCCTGGCGCTGGGCATCGCCGTCGGCCTGGCCACGCTCGACACCGCCATCGCCAACACCGCCCTGCCAGCCATGGCGCTGGACCTCAACACCACCCCGGCCGCCTCGGTCTGGATCGTGACCGCCTACCAGCTGGCGATGATGGTGTCGCTGCTGCCCCTGGCGGCGCTGGGCGAGATCGTCGGCTATCGCCGTATCTACGTCTGGGGACTGGTGCTGTTTACCGCGGCCTCACTGTTGTGTGCAGTGGCGTGGTCGCTGCCTACGCTGGTGATGGCGCGCTTCCTCCAGGGACTGGGCGGGGCCGGCATCATGAGTGTCAACACCGCGCTGATCCGCTTCATCTATCCGACCCGCTCGCTGGGCCGCGGCGTGGGACTGAACACGCTCATCGTCGCCATCGCCTTCACGGTCGGCCCCTCGGTGGCCTCGGGCATCCTCGCCATCGCACCATGGCCCTGGCTGTTCGCCGTCAACGTGCCGCTGGGTGTGCTGGCGGTGGTACTGGCCCTGCCCTCGCTGCCGCATACCACGCTGTCCACCCATACCTTCGACCTGCGCAGCGCAGTGCTCAACGCCGCCGCCTTCGGCCTGCTGATCCTGGCCATCGGCGAAGGCGCGCACCAGGCCCAGGCCAGCGTGGTCGGACTGGAACTGGCGGCCGCCATTGTCTGCGGCCTGTTCCTGCTCAAGCGCGAACTGTCGCATCCGGCGCCGATGCTGCCGGTGGACCTGTTCCGCCATGCGATGTTTTCACTCTCGACGGTCACTGCCATCTGCTCCTTCGCCGCGCAAGGCCTGGCCTTCGTCTCGCTCCCCTTCTTCTTCCATCATGACCTGGGACGCAGCCAGGTCGAGATCGGCCTGTTGATGACGCCCTGGCCGGTGGCCGTGGCCATCATGGCCCCCATCGCGGGACGCCTGTCGGACCGCTATCCGGTCGGCATCCTCGGTGGCGTCGGTCTGGCGCTACTGTGCGCCGGGCTCTTGTCGATGACCTTCATGCCGGCCGCACCCACCGTCTGGGAAATCAGCTGGCGCATGCTTCTGTGCGGCATGGGCTTTGGCTTCTTCCAGTCACCCAACCTGAAAGCGCTGATGACCAGTGCGCCCCCCCATCGCAGTGGCGGCGCATCCGGCATCGTGGCCACAGCCCGCCTGCTCGGTCAAAGCGTGGGCGCAGCGCTGGTCGCGCTATGCTTCAATCTTTCCGAAACGCAAGGCTCGCGCCTGGCATTGGGCTTCGGCGCCGCCTTTGCAGGGGTCGCGTGCATTGCCAGCTTCCTGCGTCTGCTGACCAAGAATCCCTACGCACCACCGTTGAAAAAATAAGTTTTTCTCACCATTCCTCACGGCCGCGGCCTGCCGGATTCTCAGGCGGCGGCTATCTTTCCTCAGCATTTTGTCAGCTTCGGCGGGCGCTGCATTCTCACTCTTTTCCACACACCAACATTGGCGAGCGCAAACGGAAATTTCGACCGTTAATCCCCGCTTAATCGACCTCAAGCAAAACGCATTCTGTTACGATAATTTCAGCTAGCTTAGCCATGCAAGCGAGTTCTGCCACGTGGGAGACACTACCAATAATAGGCGTCATTTCATCAGGTAAATCGAACCGCTTTCAAAGCGGGAAACAGTGACAGGCACAGACCTGAATTCGATATGTTGAAATCCATCGCCTTAGAACAATTGCGTTTGGGCATGTATGTCCACTCCATCCCCGGGGGATGGATCAGTCATCCTTTCTGGCGCAAATCCTTCAAGATCGAGAGCCTGGAAGACCTGCAGACGCTGCGCGACTGTCCGATCGACGAGGTCACCATCGATACCGCCAAGGGCCGCGACATTGCGCCGGACCACCTGGAAGACGACCCGGAAGATGTTCACGAAGAGCATGCCCCTACCGCAGCGGTCGCCGTGGCCGTGCGCAAGCCGGTCCAGCGCACCGAGTCCGCGGTCGAACGCGAACGTGCGGCACGCATCATTTCCTCTTCCAAGTCCACCGTGCTCAACATGTTTTCCGAAGCGCGCATGGGCAAGGCGGTGGACGTCAAGGATGCCGCCGAGCTGGTCACCGAGATCACCTCCTCGGTCTCCCGCAACGCCGACGCCCTCATCAGTCTGGCCCGCCTGAAGACCACTGACGATTACACCTACATGCATTCGGTGGCCGTCTGCGCCATGATGATTTCCCTGGCCAACCAGCTGGGCATGACGCAGGAGCAGACCAGGCAGGCCGGCATGGCGGGGCTGCTGCATGACGTCGGCAAGATGGCCGTACCGCTGGACATCCTCAACAAGCCGGCCAAGCTGACCGAAGAAGAGTTCGCCTCCATCCGTTCGCACACCGTACAAGGCCACAGCATCCTGCAGCAGATCGAAGGCATCGGCGAGGTCCCTCTGGACGTCTCGCTGCACCATCACGAGAAGATCGATGGCAGCGGCTATCCCTTCAATCTCAAGTCCGACGGTATTTCCATCATGGCCAAGATGGGAGCGGTATGCGACGTCTACGACGCCATCACCTCCAATCGTCCCTACAAGGCGGGCTGGGACCCGGCCCGTTCGATCCGCCACATGGCCAGCAGTGCCGGGCATTTCGACCCGGTGACGATGCAGGCCTTCGTCAAGGCCATCGGCATCTACCCGACCGGCTCCTGCGTCATCCTGCAGTCGGGTCGCCTGGGCGTGGTGGTGGACCAGCGTCCGGACCAGTTGCTCACGCCGCGCGTGAAGGTGTTCTACTCGACCACCAGCCGCATGCCGCTGAAGTCCGACATCGTCGACCTCGCGCACGGCAGCGACAAGATCGTCGCCTACGCCGACCCGGCCAAGTGGGGCATCCGCAGCCTGCCCAGCATCGACCTGCTCTAGGGCCCGCCCAAAAAGAAACGGCGCCAGTTTCGTCCCTGGCGCCGTTGCTATGTCAATGCTGCCGCAAACCCGGTTCAGTCACGTTGCGCAAATGCCGCCGTCGAGGCCAGCTCATTCAACAGTGCCACGGTGGAACAGCAGGACACCTCGTAGGGATTGAGTTCACCGGTGACCGAATACTTCAGCAGCAGGGAACGATTGATCTTGTCCAGCCGGATCTTGCCCATGGTCCAGGAGGAATACTGGCGTTCGTCGATCGACTCATAGGCCAGCAGGATCACGTCCTGATGTCGCGCATCGCCCAGCAGCCGGCCGTACAGTCGGTTGACCTGATCGCGTCCGCCTTCGAGTACCTGCACGAAGATGGTATCGCTATAGCACAGCACCCCGGTGATGCCCTGTTGCGGATTGCGCTGACGCGACGCCGCCAGGATGCCTTCGATGGTCTCGTGGGTGATGGTCTCGCGTGCGCGGCTTGCATAGATCAGACGAACCAGCATGATTAACCTCGTTGACGTTGAGAAATCAGCGCCAGGAATTCACGGCGCAGGTTGGCGTCACGCAGGAAAGAGCCGCGCATGACGCTGTTGATCATCTTCGACTCCACGTCCTTGACGCCGCGCCAGTGCATGCAGAAGTGGTCGGCTTCCATGACGATGGCCAGGCCGTCAGGCTGCAGCTTTTGCATCAGCAGGTCGGCCGCCTGCGAGACCGCCTCTTCCTGGATCTGCGGACGGCTCATCACCCACTCCAGCAGGCGGGCATACTTGGACAGGCCGATCAGGTTGGAATGCTCATTGGGCATCACCCCCACCCACACCTTGCCCATGATCGGGCACAGGTGGTGCGAGCAGGCGCTGCGCACCGTGATGGGGCCGACGATCATCAGCTCGTTGAGACGCTCGATGTTGGGGAACTCGGTCACCGGCGGCGCCACCTGGTAGCGGCCCTTGAAGACTTCGTTGAGGTACATCTTGGCCACGCGCTTGGCGGTGTCCTGGGTGTTGTGGTCGCTCTCGACATCAATCACCAGGCTCTCCAGGACAGCGGCCAGCTTGGATTGCACCTCCGCCTGCAACTGCTCCAGTTCACCTTCCTTGATGAAGGCGGCGATATTGTCGTTGGCGTGGAAACGCACGCCAGCCGCCTTGATGCGCTGGCGAATACGGGCCGAGACCAACTGATCATGCATCGTCGGTGCGGCTGCGGCTGCCTCGGCGCTCATCGCGGCCTGGTTTTTTTCTGTTGCCATGATGGTATGCGATCACGCACGACGGGATCGCAGAGTTGGGAGTGGCGCCATTATGCACGGAAATGCGCGAGCGCATTGCCGCCCAACCTGCGTCAAGCCCGAGTCAATCCACCGGCCCGCAAGGTCTGCACTTAACTCTCGTTGAAGATTGTTTGCCGCACTTTACAAGGACCTAACCGCTGCTTACACCGTTACCCACCATCATCCCTGCCAGTGCCGCCACGCCTGCAACGGCGTCGGTGGCCACGCGCGCCGGGCATCCAGCCAGGCCGTCCAACGGGGGATCGTCATGTCATTCCAGTTTCGCCTTGCCGGCGCCTGCGCGCTGGCCGTTTCGCTGTCGGCCTGCAACAGCCCGGCACCGATGGTCAACGGACCTACCAGCGTACGCCCTGCCTATCAGGTGCCCAACGTGGAAAACAATGGCGCCATCTTCCGCGTTTCCAGCGCCCAGCTGTTCGAGGAGCCGACCACCTACAACGTCGGTGACATCATCAAGATCGACATTTCCGAGTCGATCAGCAGCAGCAACAAGGCCGCCACCAACAACAGCCGCGACAGCTCCCTCACGCAGAAGGGACCCGGCTCGGGCGCGCCGCTGGGCGGCCTGTTCACCCAACTCTACGACGCCAACTATTCGGCCTCCGGCAACAACACCTTCAAGGGCTCGGGTGACAGCAGCAATACCAACACCATGAGCGGCACGCTGATGGTCTCCATCGTCGAAGTGCTTCCCAACCGCAACCTGGTGGTGGCCGGTGAAAAACGCATCGGCGTCAACGGCAACATCAACACGCTGCGCTTCTCGGGCGTGGTGCGCACACGCGATATCCGGGGCGGCATCGTGGCCTCCTCCAACGTCGCCGATGCCCGGCTGGAACAGGTCGGCGGCGGCTCCATTGCCGACGCCAGCACCGATGGCAACTTCTTCCGCCGCCTACTGACGATCTGGTAAGCACGTTGACAGCGAAGGCAACAAAAGACAAACGGCAAGCCTGGCTTGCCGTTTTTCATTGCGTACTGGATAGCGTTGGATGTACGGGCCAGACGAGCGCCCCGCCCCTTTTCTCAGAAACCGTTGGCGGCACCGCGCATGTTGTCCGGCGAATTGTCCGCCACGATGGGATTGCCCGGGAACAGCGCATCGATCAGGGGCGCCAGCTTGTCACCGGCAGACGCCCACTTGTCCTGGCCGAAGGAGCCAAGCCGGTATTGCGCCGTACCCAGCACGCGACCATCGCGCCGCAGGGTCAGCGCGGCATAGGTGAGATAGGGGGTATAGGCATCGGTGAAGACCTTGGTATCCCATTTGACGTAACCGACGTAACTCAGCGTCACTGGGCAGGCCAGCGCCTGGGTACCGGCATCATAGACCCGGCTTTGCACCCCGTGCTTCTGCAGCTCGCCCTGCAGGCCCGGCACGAAATCGCTCAGGGCCACCGAGCCATTCCACTCGATGCAGACATCGCGGATCGGATCCTTGCTGTAGACGATGGGATTCTGGGTCGTGTTGGGCGTCATCGCCTTGACGCTGGACGCCGCCGAGCCCACCAGGCCCACGGCATCCACCAGGGCATTACCGGAAGTGACGACGCAACCCGCGAGCGATGAAACCAGCAAGGTGGCAGTGATGATGGTGCGCATGATGCTCTCCCCCGAGCGCAATCCGATGTGCCGCATCCCGCATGGCGCGGGTGGCCGGATCACAGGCTGCCCATCATAGCGGCGCACGGCAGGGCGACTGTTCCGTTTTACCTGTATTTACGCTGGCCGCTTGCGCGCTTTACAGCAGGCAGCAAGACGCAAAGCCGCGCCGGCACGAACGGATGCAACATGGCCCACGGTGCTGGCACAATAGCCGGCTGTGGCCACCTGTGCCATGCCCACAAGGAGATTTCCATGTCCGCTTTCATCCCCCGCACCCTGCTGGCCGCGCTGGCCCTGGTCGTGCTGCCGGCCGCGCAGGCCGATACCCTGAAGTCCGAAACCGAGGTGCGCGCCCTGACCGACAAGGTCATGGCCCAGGCCGGTGCCGGCCGTACCGACGACGCCTACGGCATGCTCTCGCCGTATGCGCTGGTCGACATCCGCGCCTTCGAAACTGCCCGCACCAACGCCCGCAGTTCGCGCATGGCCATCGAAGCCCTGGTCGGCAATTCGGTCGGCTATGAATTCATCCGTTCGGAAAAGGTCGGTGAATCCCTCATCAAGCTGACCTACATCGAAAAGACCGAGCGCCAGGCCATCCCCTGGATGTTCATCTTCTACAAGGCGCCGGCCGGCTGGGCGGTCAGTACCTTCAGCAACGGCGCCAACGTCGACGCCCTGTTCGATCGCTGACGGCAGCCCGGCGACGCTCCACTCAGATCACGCGATGCGGCTCCAGGTCGGCGCTCTCGATCTCGCTGGCCACGCCCGATATCTTGTCGGCGATCAGACGCGAGGAACCGCAGGCCGTGGTCCAGCCATTGGAACCATGCCCGGCGTTGAGCCAGAGATTCGGATAACGGGTCGCACCGATCAGCGGCGCACCGTCCGGGGTCATCGGTCGCAGGCCGGCCCAGTATTCCACCTTGGCCAGATCGGCGCCCTGTGGATAAAGATTCTTCAGCGACTTCAGTGCGGTGGCGCAATCGCGCGGCGTGACGCGCGTGTCCCAGCTGCCGATCTCGGCCGTGCCGGCGGCGCGGATATGCTGGCCCATGCGGGTGATGGCCACCTTGTAGTATTCGTCCATGACGCCACTGCGCGGCGCGCTGGCAGGGTCGGCCACCGGCACCGTGATGGCATAGCCCTTGACCGGATAGATGGGCAGGTCCAGGCCCAGCGGCTTCAACATCGGCACCGAGGCACTGGCGCAGGCCACCACGTAGGCATCGGCGCGCAGCGTGGCGTTCCGGGTGCGCACGCCGCTGACCTGACCACCGGCCACCTCGATGGCCTGCACCTCTGTGGACAAGTGGAACTCCACCCCGTGCGCCTGCAGCCAGGCCGCCAGGGCGCGCGCGAACAAGGGGCAGTTGCCGGTCTCGTCCAGGGGCAGCAGCAGCCCCCCCTTCAGTTCGTGACGCGCTGCGTGCAGGCCGGGATCGAAGGCCACGCAGCCATCGGCATCCAGCAATTCGAAAGGCACGCCGGCTTCGGCCAGCACCCGGGTCGACAGGCCTGCATTGTCCAGTCCCTCCTGGGTACGGAACAGCTGCAGGTTGCCGCCGGTGGTCTGTTCGTAGCGGATGTCCAGGCGTTCGCGGATCTGCTTCAACTGGCCATGGCTGTAGCGCGCCAGACGCCCCATGCGGGCCTTGTTGATGGCATAGCGCTCAGGCGTGCATTGCGCCAGGAAGCGCTGCAACCACTTCCACTGGTGCGCATCCAGGCGCGGTGTAAAGCGCAGCGCCGCCTCGATGCCCAGCCAGCTCTGCACCGACCACTTCAGCGACTTGGCCGGCATGCCCGGTGCGGCCCAGGGCGTGGCGTAGGACGGACAGACGTGTCCGGCATTGCCCACGCTGGTCTCGGCCGCCACTTCGGCGCGGCGCTCGACCACGACCACTTCATGGCCGCGCTCGCGGAGGAAATAAGCAGTGGTGACGCCGACGATGCCGGCGCCCAGCACGATGATGCGCATGGTTTGGACTTCTCGAAGAAAGATGAATGACGTAAATCTTATAAATTATTTTGTGGATAGCAGCATGAGCACTACAGCGTCAGGCCACCATCCACATGCCACACCTGACCGGTGACATAGGACGCCGCTGGGCTCAGCAGGAAGCCGATCACGTTGGCAATCTCCTGCGGCTGGCCCAGGCGCTGCATGGGAATGCGCGCCAATGCCGCCTGCCAGGCTGCCGGATCGATGGCCGACTTGGCCGGATCACTCTTCTGAACGTAACCCGGTGCCACCGCGTTGACCGTCACGCCTGCCGGCGCCAGTTGCACCGCCAGTGACTTGACCAGCGCCTCGATGCCGGCCTTGGCCGCCGCCGATGCCGGGAAGCCCGACTCACCCAGCCGATACACATGGGCCACGAAGGAACTCACCGCCACCACCCTGCCCTGTCCACTGGCCATCAACGGCTCGCGGCAGACCGTGACCAGCCGGAAGAAGCCGCTCAACAAGGCATCCAGCGAGCGCGACCAGTCCGCCTCGGAGAGCTCGCCGATGCGCTTGCGATCGGCAAAGCCGGCATTGGCCACCAGCGCATCCAGGCGCCCGTGTTGCACCAGCGCCGTATCACGCAGATGCGCGGCGGTCTGCGGATCGGCCAGGTCGCCCAATGCCAGGGTGCAGCGCGCACCCAGAGCGCGGCAGTGTTGCGCCACCGCCTGCAGCTCGGGTGACTCGCTGCGCGCATGGAGGATCAAGGCCACGCCGGGCGCGGCCACGGTGGTGGCGACCGCCGCGCCAATGCCGCGGGCAGCGCCCGTGATGAGAATGGTACGGACGGTTTCGCCATCGATGGCGGGGGAAGATGCGCTCATGGTCCTGAAGAAAAGAAGGCGCGTTCCCGGATGCCGGGAATTGACGCGAATGCACGTCAGCGCAATCCCGCCATTTTAGCCAAAGCCAGTCGCGGCGTGGGCTTGCGGGCTGTCGATTGCTGTCCTGCGCGATGTGCCGGCCGACCGTTCTCCATTACAATGGCCGGATTTGCAGGATTCACGGCATGCGCCACCGGCCATGCTGGTCCATGTGATGACGCCCCTTCCCATGTCCGACCTTCTACCTGACCCATGCCAGCATGCGCCCCGGGCGCACAGGGCATGGTTCGTGCATGCGATGCGGGCATCCCTCTTCCACGGAGCCGGCCCCCGCCCTTCGCTGGAATCACGCGTTTCGTAACCAAGGAAAAACACAGATGTATCAATGGGACTTCGGCTCGCTCTGGCAATTCAGGAGCATCATCGGCATCGGCTTCGTCTATACGCTGAGCTATACGGTTGCCTGTATTGCCCTTGGCTTGCTGGTGGGCCTGGTGGTCGGTCTGGGTCGGCTGTCCACCAACCCCTTCATCTCCGGTCCGCTGCGGGCCTTCGTCGAAGTGTTCCGCTGCACCCCGGTGCTGGTGCAACTGGTGTGGTTCTACTACGCGCTGCCGGTGCTGCTGGGCATCGAGATGTCGGCCGGCACCGCCGCCATGCTGTCGCTGGCGCTGTACGGCGGCGCCTTCTATTCCGAGATCATCCGCGGCGGCATCGTCTCCATCGACCTGGGCCAGTCCGAAGCCGGCTGGGCACTGGGCATGACGCGCTTCCAGCTGATGAAGCGCGTGATCCTGCCGCAAGCCTTCAAGCGCATGACCCCGCCGCTGGTGAACCAGTCCATCATGCAGTTGAAGAACACCTCGCTGCTGTCGGTGCTGGCCGTGCCGGACCTGCTGTACCAGGGCCAGATCATCGCCCACGAAACCTATCGTCCGCTGGAAATCTACACGCTGGTGGCGATCATCTATTTCATCATCCTGCTGCCGGCCACCATCTGGGCCAAGCGCCTGGAAAATCGCCTGTCGGCGCAGCATGGTTGAGGAGAACAGGATGAACACCCAGGTCAACAACAACGCCAACGCGATGATCCAGATCAGCAATCTCAAGAAGGCCTTCGGCGAGCACGTGGTGCTCAAGGACATCTCCATCCAGATCGGCAAGGGCAGCGTGGTCGCCATGATCGGGCCATCCGGCTCGGGCAAGTCCACCCTGCTGCGCTGCCTGAACCTCCTGACCGTGCCCGACCAGGGCGCGGTGCGCATCGGCGAGCGCCACTTCGAATTCGACGGCCGCAAGTCGCGCCTGCCCAAGGATCGTGAACTGGCCGCGTTCCGCGCCCGCACCGGCATGGTGTTCCAGCATTTCAACCTGTTCCCGCACATGACGGCGCTGGAGAACGTGATGGAAGGCATGGTCACCGTACTGCGCACGCCCAAGGCGCAGGCTCGCACGCAAGCCATGGAACTGCTGCAGAAGGTGGGGCTGGCAGACCGTGCCGACATGTATCCGCAAAAGCTCTCGGGCGGCCAGAAGCAGCGCGTCGCCATCGCCCGCGCCCTGGCCATGCAACCGGACGTGATGCTGTTCGACGAAGCCACCTCGGCACTGGACCCGGAACTGGTGGGCGAGGTGCTCAACGTGATCCGCAGCCTGGCCGCCGATGGCATGACCATGATCCTGGTCACGCACGAAATCGCCTTCGCCCGTGAAGTCGCGGACCAGGTCGTCTTCATGCGCGACGGTGTGGTGGTGGAAGCCGGACCGCCGTCGCAGGTGATCGACAATCCGCAGCAGGCGGCGACCCAGGCCTTCCTGTCACGTTTCAATGCTTGATTTCTGGTTACACTGAATTACGTTCAACGTAACTCATGAGAATGGCGTGTCACCCGTTTTCGGTGGCGCGCCATTTTCATTTCAGGTGCCATCGACAGGCGGAATGGGCGCTGAAAAAAATCGAGTTCTTGTACAGTTTAACCAGTGCCGACTCGACATGGTTATCTGGATCAGGCAGCGTACCGCTTTCCCGCAACCGTCCTTTCAGGAGAAACGCAATGAAAACGTCTGCCAACGAAACCATCGTGGTCAGGGCGACCACCCGTGAAAAGCTGGTCATTTCCGCCAAGGCGCGCAGGCTCGGCCTGGATGTACCGGACCTGATGTGCAAGGGCGCACTGGCCTACGAAGGCGGACAGATGGATGAGGCGCTGGGCGAACTGGCCAGCCAGGCCCGACAGGCTGCCGAGCGGGCTTGTGCCGCCATCGATGAGACGCTGGACTTTGTTGCCGCCAGCAACGCCCGCCTGGCGGCACTGGAGGCGCAACGGCAGGTCAGCGCGGCGAGGTCCTGATGTTCGGTCTCACCGGGCGGCTGTGGACGGCATTGACCGCCATCATCAAACTGGAAGACAAGGTCACGCGACAAAGCGAAGCGATCCGCCAGCAACAGGCCAGGATAGAAAATCTGACCGAGCGCATGATCAGGCTCGAGACCCTGCTGGAAGTGGTGATCCGCTCCAGCGAATTCAAGCGCCTCAATTGACGACAAACGCCCGGCCTTCGACGGGCAGTTCCACCCCTCCCCCGAATCAAGCAAAGTTCTCAACCCGGTCCTGTACAGGCAAAAAAAACCGCACCATCGCTGGTGCGGTCCGAGTGCTGGCGTGCGGGACGCCGGCCCGTACTTACAGCGGAATCTGCGGCGGCACATCTTCCGGCTTCACGCCGGAGAGCTTCTGCAGGTTGCCCAGCACGGTCGGCTTGATCTTGCCGGCAGCACGCTCGGCCACGATCCACTTGTTGATGGTCTCGACCCAGGCCTTGTCCTCTTCCTTGGGGACGCCGATGTTGGTCGAGGTCGCTTCCAGCGGCTGCGGCACGTACATCTTGCCCAGCGCCGGGTTCTTCTTCAGGATGTTCAGCGCCAGCAGCCACACCAGCACCTGCGCATCGACACGACCGGTCTGCAGCGCCAGGGTGGCATCGTCGGCCTTCTCCAGGCGCACGATGGTGGCATTGGGGCAGACACGGCTGATCATCTGGTCGTGCGAAGAACCGATGTCCACGGCGATCTTCACTTCCGGCTTGTTCAGCTCGGCCCAGGTCTTGAATTCCTTCTTGGAGACCACGGTGAAGGCATTCAGGAACAGCGGTTCGGTAAAGCCGATCACCTCGCGGCGTGCCGGCGTCGGATTCATGCCGAAGAACAGGTCGATCTTGTGGGTCTGCAGATCCAGCACCGAGTTGCCCCAGGTGGTTTCGGTGATGTCCAGCTTGACGTTCAGGCTGGCCGCCAGGCTCTTGGCGAAATCGATCATGAAACCGCCCCACTCACCGCTGGCCAGGTCCTTGTTGTAGTAAGGCGCAGCACCACGCACGGCACCGATACGCAGGGTCTTGGTACGCTGCACGCGGGCCAGGGTCGGTTCGGTCGAGCCGGTCGCAGCGGCGGCCTGGGCGAAGACATTCGGAATGGCGCTGGCAGCGGCAAGGCCGGCCACGCTGGTGATGAAACTGCGACGGTTGGTCATTTCTCTGTTCTCCCTGATTTGGCGGATGGCGCGGCCGCCGCGTGGACGGCAGCGTTGCGCAAGTGGTCTGCGCCCGGCCCACGCCGGACGGCGTCGACGATTTTAGCCCAGCCGCAGGCGGCCCGCCCGGGCAATTGCCGGCAGCAGGGACCCGAGTGGGGCTGCCTCCCAGCAGGCAGGAAAAATTTCCCGGCTACCGCACAAACAGTGGCGGACTCACACCGTTGAACGAAATCTGACAGCCTGCGCATGCGTGCAAGCCCGGTTGAAGATTTTCTTACAGCCACGCCATCCGGGTAAAACCGGGTAAGGCCGACGCTCCACGGAAACTCGCACGCTTAATCTGGGACCTCTCGCATCGATGCCGCACGGCAATGCCACGATTGCCATGCACACACACGCGAGGACCAGTCAACGGGGGGATTTCATGCGTATTGAACAAACCAGCCAGCATAGGGGCGGCATCGTGCTCGCCTGCCTGAGCGCCGTCGCCCTGGGTGGCTGCGCCAACTTCAGCGAAGTCAGCGCCGGGCAGGACGAGCTCTATCAGGTCTCGGCCACGGGCGTGAGCTACACCATGTCCATCCCTGCCCTCACTGCAGCAGCGCGTGAAAAGGCCCGCGACTTCTGCGGCCGGCAGCAGATGCAGGCCGACCTGCGCCAGCTGGTGCGCGGTTGGCGACCGATGCAGGTGGACCTGTATTTTCGCTGCCAGCCCACGGGCGTGAGCTTGCAGGCGCTGCTGGACTAGGCCTTCGGAAAATCGCGCTCGCGCAGCGGCAGGCCATCGGCATCAATCGCCTCGGCCAGCTTCACTGCGGCTACACCCAGCGAAGCGACGGCATCGGCAGCATCGAACAGGGCCACCTGCACATCCCCGTCGACAGGCTGTACCGAACGCGCCAGGAGTCCCTGCGCGCCCCGCAGCACGACCTGCAGCTGGATCTCGCCCTCTGCATCGTCGATGGCAAAGAAGGCGCTGGCCTGCGCGGCCTGCGCACCTGCTTGCGCCAGCCCTGCCTCCAGTTCCGACAGCATCTGCAGCGTGCGATATTCCGCATTGCCGGTGTGCTTGGCACCGTGGAACAGGTCCTGGTACAGGAAGTGCAGCTGGCACTGCGCCGCCTCGCCGGATTGCCCGGTCAGGCAGCGCTGCATCAGCGGCGTGATCTGCTCACTCCACTGGCGGAAGCGCTGCGCGCGCGCTTCGAAATAGGCATCGGCTGCCGCCTCTTCCGCCGGAATGGCATAGAAGGGATCGTCCACATCCTTCAAGGCGAAGCCCAGCAGAAAGCGTAATTCGAGCGCCTCATCGTCAGCTCCGAAGGCGCTCTCCGGCCAGCCGCGCATGCTGCGCTCGATGGCCGGCACGCTCAGTATCTTCTTGTCGGTGAGCGAGGCGAAGGCGTCGCGGTTCATGGCCTCGACTTCGCTGAAGCTGAGCGCATTGATTTCTTCAGGATGATAGAGATGGTGGACCAGCACCACGCGCGCGCCGGGGCTTTCCAGGCCGGCCTCCTGCAGGCTGGTGCGCAGCGCATCGAAGGCATCGCCATCGGCCAGCGCCAGCGCTTCCTTCAGGCCGCCACGGGTGCGCACCAGCAGCGGGATCAGGAAGGCGTTGATCTCCAGCTCCTTCTCTCCCCGTCGCAGCACGATGATGTCCGCGCCCTCTTCCACCACCTCGCGCAGGAAGGCATGACCACGCTGATCGTCGTAGCGCAATTGTTCCAGTGCTTCGTAGAGGGTATCGTCGTCGCGCTCGCGCAGGATATTGCGCACCATGCGCTCCAGCTCATCCTGGCCGGTACGGCGACCGCGACGGTCCGGCGCACTGGCGGCCACGGCGCTGGCCAGGGCCACCATCTGCTGCACACGCAGTTCGTCTTCGTCCAGGCTCTGCGAGGCCGCGTGGGCCTGATGCTGGCGCCGACGTGCCGCCTCGGTGGAGACGTGGGTGCGGGGCTTGTCGCGGACCGGGCCCTGGGCGGCCGGCTTGGCCGGCGGCCGGGACTGGCCGGCCGCCGGTTTCCGGGGTGCGTTCGAGGGTGATTTGCCGGAGGGGCGCTTGGCTTGATTCATGTCTTCCTCGCTCAATGCAGCGGTAATTTTTCAGAACTGGAACGGCCAGGCAAGGTCGCCAGGAACATTCCCGCCAGGGCCACCGCAAAGGCCGTGGCCTGCAGCGCCGACAGGTTCTCGCCCAGCGCCAGCACACCGACCACGGCAGCCGATATCGGCAGCATCACCGTGAACACGCCCGCGCGCGCGGCCGGCACCACCTTCAGGCCGGTCATCCACAGCCAAACGGTCCACACACTGGCCGCCAGCGCGTAGAACACCAGCAACAGCCAGATGTTGGCGGGCACCGAGACGAAGTCGAACTGCAGCGCGGTATAGAGGCCCATGGGCGTCATCAGCAACAGCCCCCACAGGTTGATGACGGCGCTGATGCGCTTGGGCGTGAGCACGGCGGTCAGCTTCTTGCCGATGACCGCATAGGCGGCCTCGCACAGCACCGCACAGAACACCAGCACATTGCCCAGCCACGCGTATTGTCCGTGGCTGGCTGCGGCCGCTGCTCCGTGATGATCCTTGGCCAGCGACAGCAACCCGATGCCGATGGCGCCGCAGGCCACCGCACCCCAGACGCGCAGGCTGATCTTCTCCTTCAGGAAGACCCAGCTCATCACCGCCACCACCGCCGGAATCGCCGACATGATCACGCCGGCCGAGACCGCGTTGGTCATCGACACACCGGTGATCATGCACAGCGTGAAGAGAAAATTGCCGAGGAAGGATTCGAGGAAGACCAGCCAGCGCGATTGCGCGCTCAGGGGCTTTTCATCGGCCGGCTTCTTCAGCCAGCGCAGCATGGCGATGGCGCCGATGCCAAAGCGCAGCCAGGCCAGCAGGAACACCGGCAGCATCGCCGCCAGCGGTTTGGTCAGCGCCACATAGGCGCCCACCATGGACATGCTCAGGATCAGGCAGCCGTAGCCCATGGGGCGGCTGGGGGTGTAGCTCATGTGCGGTTTGATGTTTGTCTCGGGACCAGGCGCCATGAAATGTGGCGCGCTGGGGGAGCCAGCATTTTACCCGCTCAAGAGCAATCACCGAAACGCGAGGGCAGGACTGGTCCTGCGGTCAGTGCAACAGATAGGCCACCAGCCGCTCCGCACCGACAAACAGGGCGATAAGCAATAGCAGTCCGATACTGAATACCTCCCACGCCACAGGTGCGGAGTGGATTTCACCTTTGCATAAATCCCGCCAGAGTTTCCGAAAGAAATTCCTCATGTGCCTGCCTTCCGATGTGATTGTCGATGTTAGCGTCATCCTGGGGTTCGACGCGCCATCGGGAAGGTAAGCGAATATCTGCTGGAAAAAGGCAAATCCTCTTGGAAAGGCCGCGGTGTCAAAACATTTCGCACCGCGTCCAAAATTACTGCGAGATCGATCCTGCCGATGTCACCACGCCGCCAGAATCCCGCCCTTGAATTCCGTCTCGATGTACTGCTTCACCTCCGGCGACTGGTAGGCCTGCACCAGCTTGCCCAGCCATGGCTGGCCGCGATCCTTCTCGCGCACAGCGATCAGGCAGGCATAGGGGCTGTCGCCGCTTTCCACCACCAGGCTGTCGCGGGCGGGATTGAAGCCGGCCTTGGAAGCATAGTCGGCGTTGATGGCGGAGGCATCGAGGTCGTCCAGCGTGCGTGGCAGTTGCGCAGCGTCGATCTCGACGAACTTCCACTTCTTCGGATTTTCGGTGATGTCGATGGGGGTGGCGTTGGTGCCGATGAGCGGGTCGATGCCGGCGCGCAGCTTGATGACGCCATGCTTCTGCAGCAGCAACAGCACGCGGCTTTCGTTGGCGGGGTCGTTGGGGATGCCGATCTTGGCACCGGTGGGGACGTCCTCAAGCTTGCGGTACTTCTTCGAATAGATCGCCATCGGGCCGATCATGGTCTTGCCCTCGGCATACAGTTTGTAGCCACGAGCCTTGATCTGGGCATTGAGGAAGGGGCGATGCTGGTAGCTGTTGGCGTCGAGTTCACCCGCATCGAGGGCGGCGTTGGGCTGGATGTAGTCGTTGAACTCGATGATCTTGACCTTGTAGCCTGGGTTGTCGCGTTCGAAGACGCGTCGTGCCTGCTCAAAGATCTGTGCGTGCGGACCACTGGTGACGCCGACGCGGATCACCTGATCCGGTGCGGCCTGTGCCGTCCCGCCGATGCTGGCGAGCGCGCACAGGGCGATGCCGGAAATCCATTTCGCTGCGTTGAACTTCATTCTCTTCCCCGATTGAAAAAGGTCCAATGTAGCGACCGCTCAAGCGGGGCGGAAGGAATCATTTCCGCTTTGCATATGTGCTGCGCGCATGTGCCAACACGCGTCAGCACCCGGGGTGGAATCAGGCGTGTTCGACCGCAGCGGCCCTCCGGAAGCCCGCGCCTACGTGCTCTTGCGGCAGGGTCGCGGCACGCTGGAAGAGTTTTTCGCGCAGGCTGCCCTGTGCGTATTCGCGCTTGTAGGAGCCGCGCTCCTGCAATACCGGGATGACTAGGTCGACGAAGTCTTCGAAGCTCTCCGGCGTCACCGTGCGGGTCAGGTTGTAGCCGTCGATGCCGGTGTCGGCGACCCAGCTTTCCAGTTCGTCGGCGATGCGATCCGGGGTGCCGACGATGCTGGCATAGCGGCCACCCAGTTCGAGTTGCTGCAGCAGCTTGCGCTTGGTCCAGTTCGACTCCGGTTGCGTGACCGTCTTGGTGAGCGACTGGATGGCATTGGTCTTGGCAGGGCGGATCGGTTCATCCAGGTCGTAACGCGAAAAGTCGATACCGGTGCCGGCCGAGAAGTGGGCCAGGCCGGCTTCCGGGCTGGCGTAACTGGCGTATTCGCGATAGCGGTCCTGGGCTTCCTGTTCGGTGCGGCCGGTGACCACGGTCAGGCCCATGAAGATCTTGATCGCCTCCGGATCGCGCCCCTCGCGCACGGCGCCGTCGCGGATGCTCTGCACCAGCTTGCGGGTGGCATCCTTGCTCTGGCTGGAGATGAAGACGCACTCGGCATGACGCGCGCCGAAGGCCTGACCACGCCCGGAAGAACCGGCCTGGTACAGCACCGGGGTGCGCTGGCGCGAGGGTTCGCTCAGGTGGATGCCTTCGACGTGATAGTAGTCGCCATGGTGGGCGATCTTGTGCACCTTGGCCGGGTCGGCATAGATGCGGCGCGCGCGGTCGCGCAGCACGGCACCGTCTTCCCAGCTGCCTTCCCAGAGCTTGTAGACGACTTCCATGAATTCGTCGGCACGGTCATAGCGCTGGTCGTGTTCCAGCTGTTCGTGCAGGCCCATGGCGCGGGCGGCGCTGTCGAGATAGCCGGTGACGATGTTCCAGCCCACGCGGCCCTTGCTCAGGTGATCCAGGGTGGACATGCGGCGTGCGAACAGGAACGGGGCTTCGTAGCTCAGGTTGGCGGTGATGCCGAAACCCAGGTGGTCAGTCACGGCAGCCATGGCCGACACCAGCATCATGGGATCGTTGACCGGCAACTGGATGGTTTCGCGCAGGGTGAGGTCGGTATTGCCCTGGTAGACGTCGTAGACGCCGACAATGTCGGCCAGGAACAGGCCATCGAACTTGCCGCGTTCCAGCAGGCGCGCCAGGCCGGTCCAATAGGCGATATCGGTGTAGTCCTGCGAGCGGTCGCGGGGATGCGTCCACAGGCCGTGGTTGATGTGACTGACGCAGTTCATGTTGAATGCGTTGAGACGGATTTCCTTACTGCTCATGATGGCTCCCGGATGGCTCAGAGCGCGCCGTGACGCGGTGGCTTCTGGCCGTTGAGCACGTAGTTGCCGATGGCGTGGTATTTCCAGCGCACCGGATCATGCAGGGTGTGGGTACGGGCATTGCGCCAGTGGCGATCGAGGTTGTGCTCCGCCAGGGTGGCCTGTGAACCGGCCAGTTCGAAGAGCTTGCTGCCGGCGGCCAGCGAGACATCGGTGGTCAAGACCCGCGCCTCGGCCACGGCGATGGAGGCAGCGGCCACACTGTCCTCGGTCGGCTCTGCGGCGGCGGTGTCGAGCCGGTCGCCGGCACGCTGCAGCAATGCCTCGGCGGCATGCAGCTGGATGGTCAGGTCGCCCACTTCGCGCAGGGTCAACGGATCGTCACCGGCGCGTTCGACACCGCTGTCGATCCAGGGACGCGATCGGGTGCGCACGAATTCCAGCAGGTCGGCATAGGCGGCGCGGGCGATGCCCAGGTCGATGGCGGCGTGCAGGATCTGCGCCAGCGGGCCGATCTGGGTCGGGCGCGTGAAGGCCGAGGCAAACCCGATCACGGCGTCGGCCGGGACCTGCACGTTGTCGAATACGGCACTGCCGCTGCCGGTGGTGCGCTGGCCGAAGCCTGACCAGTCATCGATGACGGTCAGGCCGGCGGCATGGCGCGGAACGATGGCCAGTTGCTGCACGCCCTGTTCGTCGATCACCGAGGTCGGGACCCAATCGGCATAGAGTGCGCCGGTGGCGTAGAACTTGCGGCCATTGATGCGGTAGCCGGGGCCGTGCGGGTTGCGCGTGAGACTGGTCTTGCGCTCGTGCGAGGTACGGGTGCCCAGCTCGGCCAGGGCATTGCCGAAGCGGTCGCCCTGCAGCACGCGCTCGAAGAAGAAGCGTTTCTGCGTTTCGTTGCCGTTGACGCGGATGAGCTCCACCGCATAGAAGTGGTTCTGCGGAATCTGTCCGAGCGAGCCATCGGCAGCGGAGATGATGGCGATCACCTCGGCCAGCGTGCCATAGGACACACCGGCACCACCGTATTCACGCGGCACGCTGATGCCCCACAGGCCGGAACGCACATAGCGCTCCAGCTCGTCCCAGGGCAGCTTGCGTTCGCGGTCGCGCAGGCCGGCTTCACGGCGGAAATCCTCGGCCAACTTGCGGGCAGCGGCCAGCGCCTCGGCCTCGTCGCGGATGCGAGCGACCAGGCGGGTGGAGGTGGAGGTGGAGGTGGCCGAGGGTGGCGGCAGGGTATCGAGCAGGGTGGCGGAAGCAGCAGCAGTCTGGGTCATGGCGGGCGATCAAGTTCGGGGAGAAGTCAGGGCAAGGTCGGGGCCAGCTCAGTAGAAAATGAGAGACCGGTGGTGCAAGCCTTGCGTCAGCAGACGTTCATTAGAGCAAAGCGACCTGTGAATCCGAACGAAGCATTACGCATGTGCTTGTTTGCTTTTTGCATGCTGTCCGTGGCGCGACCAGCGCCGGGCCGTGGGTTGATGCCCTCGGGCAAGCGCGTCAGCACTGTATTTCCAACCAGTATTCGGGGGCGAAATGCGTTAGAATGCGCCGACGTTTCAGCTTAAGTCTTTATCAAGAATCACCGCCATGCTCACCCTCACCGAACTCGAAGATGCAATCAACTACTGGCGCCAGCAGCGTCCGGCCAGCGGAGAGGAGTGCGCACTATCGCCCGAAGTCAATGCCCTCGCCGGGCTGTACGCGCTGATGATCTTCCATCGCCGTCATGAGGTCGACCTGGAACAGATCGATGCACAGGCACGTCAACTGATCGAGGCCTGGCTGGCCAGCTGATCGGTGCCGCCGGGCATTTGCCGGCACTTGCATATTGGTCCGGTCACGTTCCCGTAAGCGCGCTATCCTAGACTCCTTGACGATGTGGTCGCCCCAGCGGTGACAGGCACTCCCTGAAAGGATGAACGATGCGCAAGGACCCCGAACAGACAGCCCCGTCCGCTCCCCGCAAACCCGCCAGCCGGTCCGCCGCGCCGGCGGTCAAGCCGCGCGTGGCACTGGTGCTGCAGGGCGGCGGCGCGCTGGGGGCTTACCAGGCCGGTGTCTATCAGGCCTTGCACGAGCACGACCTCACGCCGGACTGGGTGGTGGGGACCTCGATCGGTGCCATCAATGCCGCCCTGATCGCCGGCAATCCGCGCGAGACCCGCATCGCCCGTCTGCGCGAGTTCTGGGAGACGGTGGCCCACCCCGACCTGTTCGACCTACGCCAGGTGCCCGACGCACTGCGTCCCTGGGCCACCCGCGTGACCACGCTGGATACCTTCCTGCGGGGTGCCCCCGGCTTCTTCCGGCCGCGCCCGCTCAATGCCTTTTCGCTGGGCCTGCCGGTGTCACCCGAGGAAGCCAGTTTCTATAGCACCACCGAACTGGGCGAGACCTTGTCGCGGCTGGTGGATTTCGATTACCTCAACAGCCAGTCCGGTATCCGCATGACGGTGGCGGCGGTCAAGGTCACCTGTGGCACGCTGGTCAACTTCGACTCCCGCGAGCAGCCGCTGGGACCGGACCACGTCATGGCCAGCGGCGCCCTGCCCCCGGGTTTCGCACCGGTGCGGGTGGATGGCGAGCTGTACTGGGACGGCGGCCTGTATTCCAACACGCCGCTGGAAGCCGTGCTCAACGATGAGCCCCGCACCAACCTGCTGTGCATGATGGTGGACCTGTGGCATGCCGACGGTCCCGAACCGCGTACCCTGGAAGAGGTGCAGACGCGCGAGAAGGATGTCACTTTCGCCTCGCGTTCGCAGCGCCACATCGATGCCTACCTGCAGCAGTACCACCTGCGGCGTGCCGCCCATGCGCTCTACAAGCGCCTGCCGCGTGAAATGCTGACCCAGGAAGACAAGCAGATGATGGCCGAGCTCGGCGCCGACAGTACCATTCACATCGTGCGGCTGGCCTATGCAGGGCGTGACTGGAACATGGCTTCCAAGGACGTCAATTTCGCCCGTGGCTCAGTGTTATGGCGCTGGGAACAGGGTTATCAGGACGGCCTGCGCGCCATCGCCCTGGGCAAGGGCTGTGCCTTCAGCGAGACCGATGCCGGCATCGTGGTGCATGACCTGCCCAGCGGCCATACGCAGGTGCAACCGGAGAAAACGACCGAACGTTCGGCTTGATCGCCCGCAAAGCCGCTGCGGGCGGGGCGTCGCATAATTCCCACGACCTCCGGACTATTTTTGTGCGGCGCACAAATAACACTTGATTTCACCAAAGAAGTGCATAAAATAGGAATTGTTGCGGCGCACAAATCATGATTGTTTGTTGATTCTGGTCGAAAGCCGCTCTCGAAAGCCGATTGTTTGATCGTCACACTCGTCGGCAAGCTCATTTGTCATATCTATCACCTAGGAGATGAACATGTTTTCGTACCAAGATCAGTTTTCCGCCGCTACCAAGGCCAACCTGCAAGCCCACCTGGACCTCATCAACAACCTGACCGCCAAGGCCTTCGAAGGCGTGGAAAAGATTGTTGAACTGAACCTGTCGGCCACCAAGGCCACCCTGGAAGAAGCCACCGCCGCCGCCAAGCAGCTGGCCGCCGCCAAGGACCCGCAGGAACTGCTGTCGCTGGCCGCTGCACAAGCCCAGCCGGGCGCCGAGAAGGCCACCGCCTACAGCCGTCACCTGGCCGGCATCGTGTCCTCGACCCAGGCTGAATTCACCAAGGCGGCCGAAGCCCAGATTTCCGAAACCAGCCGCAAGCTGTCGGCCCTGATCGACGAGATCAGCAAGAACGCGCCCCCGGGTTCGGAACAGGCCGTGTCCATCCTGAAGGCCACCCTGACCAACGCCAACGCTGCCTACGAGCAACTGTCCAAGAACTCCAAGCAGGCTGTGGAAACCCTGGAAGCCAACCTGGCCAACGCGACCAAGCAATTCACGGCTGCGGCTGAAAAGACCGTCGCTTCGGCCCGCGCCAAGAAGTAAGCCAACGCGTCAGGCAATACTCAGCAAGGCAAACGAAAAACGCCGCTCCGGGCAACCGGAGCGGCGTTTTGCTTGGGTGGTCCGACAATCAGGCCTGCGCCACCATGTCCAGCGCCAGCGCCTCGGCCACACGGATACCGTCGATGGCAGCCGACATGATGCCACCGGCATAACCGGCCCCTTCGCCGGCCGGATACAAACCCTTGGTGTTGAGGCTTTGCAGGGTGTGGTCATCACGCTTGATACGGATGGGCGATGAGGTGCGCGTTTCGATGCCGGTCAGCACGGCGTCGTGCATGGAATAGCCGCGGATCTGCTTCTCGAAGGCCGGCAGCGCTTCGCGGATGGCCTCGATGGCGTAGCTCGGCAACGAAGGATTGAGGTCGCCCAGCTTCACGCCCGGCTTGTAGGACGGCTCCACGCTGCCCAGTTGCGTCGAGGGACGGTTGGCGATGAAGTCGCCCACCAGTTGCGCCGGCGCATCGTAGTTGCTGCCACCCAGCTCATAGGCGCGGCTTTCCCACTCGCGCTGGAAGGCGATGCCGGCCAGCGGATGACCGGGATAGTCGGCCGGTGAAATGCCCACCACGATGCCGCTGTTGGCATTGCGCTCGTTGCGGGAATACTGGCTCATGCCGTTGGTGACCACCCGGCCCGGCTCGGAGGTGGCCGCCACCACCGTGCCACCCGGGCACATGCAGAAGCTGTACACCGAACGACCGTTGGAGGCATGGTGCACCAGCTTGTAATCGGCCGCGCCCAGGATGGGATGGCCGGCCCCGGGCCCGAAGCGGCACTTGTCGATCAGCGACTGCGGGTGTTCGGCGCGGAAGCCGATGGAGAACGGCTTGGCCTCGATGTAGACACCGCGCTCGTAGAGCATCTCGAAGGTATCGCGGGCGCTGTGGCCGATGGCCAGCACCACATGGTCGGCCTCGATCTGTTCGCCGGTGGCCAGGGTCAGGCCACGGATGCGGCCATCCTCGATCAGTACATCCTCGACCCGCTGTTCGAAGCGGAACTCACCGCCCAGCTTCTCGATCTTGTCACGCATCAGCTGGATCATCTTGACCAGACGGAAGGTGCCGATGTGGGGCTTGCTGACGTACATGATCTCCGGCGGCGCATCGGCGGCGACGAATTCGGACAGCACCTTGCGACCGTAATGCTTGGGGTCCTTGACCTGGCTGTAGAGCTTGCCGTCGGAGAAGGTACCGGCACCGCCTTCGCCGAATTGCACGTTGGACTCGGGCTTGAGCTCGCGCTGGCGCCACAGGCCCCAGGTGTCCTTGGTACGCTCGCGCACGGTCTTGCCGCGTTCCAGGATGATGGGGTTGAAGCCCATCTCGGCCAGGATCAGCGCGGCGAACAGGCCGCACGGCCCGAACCCGATCACCACCGGGCGCTTCTTCAGGGTCGCCGGGGCGCGGGTGACGAAATGATAGGAAGTGTCGGGCGTAGGGCCGACATTGGTCTTCTTCGCGTTGCGCTGCAGGACTTCGGCTTCGTTCCTGAGCGCGACGTCGATGGTGTAGTTCAGGGTGATGGCCGTCTTCTTGCGGGCATCGTAGCTGCGCCGAAACAGCGTGAAGGACAGCATCTCGTCGGCCTGGATTCCCAGGCGGTCGAGGATGGCGGCGTTCAGTTCATCTTCCGTATGATTCAACGGAAGGCTTAGCTCAGAGATGCGCAACATGTGCGGAGACTTTCAACAAGGCTGGGGATGCAGGAGGTGGCGCGCCACGGCGGCCGGTAGGGTCACGGCGGGCGGGCTGCGCGAAAGGCGACATTCTACTCCAGCAGGCTGGCCGACCCCAACCCGACGCCGCCCGACGCCAGTTGCGCGCGCGAGACAGCCTGGCGAGCGGCCCGCAAAACTGGTTGCACTACGCAATCATCTGGCCGTACATTGATTGCATATCGCAACCATAAGACTGAATCGGGAGAACACCATGGACTACGACGGCCTGCAGCTACCGTCACGGGAACATACCATCCGCCAGTTGCGGGAGCTCTCACGCAAGCTGGTGCGCGAGCTGGGCTTCATGCGCAGCACGCTGGCCGGCAGCGACATGGCGCCCTCGGCGGTGCACGCCATCATCGAGATCGGGCTCAATCCCGGCATCCAGGCGCGCGACCTGGGCGAGCTGCTGTATCTGGACAAGTCCAATACCAGCCGCCAGCTGGCCAAGCTGGAGGCCCTGGGCCTGGTGCGCCGTACGCCACTGGAAGCTGACGGGCGGGCCTTCAGCCTGGCGCTGACCGAGGCCGGGCAGGCCCTGCGCAAGAAGATCGACAAGTTCGCCACCGACCAGGTCTCCGCAGCGCTGCGGCGGATCGTGCCGGAAGACCAGCAAGGCCTGCTACGCGCACTGGCGCTGTATTCGCAGGCCCTGTCGCGTGAAAACCCGAATGCAGCAGCCTCGCAAGAGAAGCAGCCGATACCGTTGTGCCTCGGCTACCAGCCCGGCTGCATCGGCGACATCGCCAGCCTGCATGCGCGCTATTACGCCGAGGCGGCCGGTTTCGGCGTGTTCTTCGAGCACAAGGTGGGTAGCGAACTGGGTGCCTTCGCCCAGCTGCTGCCGGTCGCCGGCAAGCAACTCTGGACGCATGTGGAGCAGGGACACACCCTGGCTTCGATCGTCATCGATGGTGATCCCACCAGCGGAGTAGCCCACCTGCGCTGGTTCATCGTCGATGACAGCCTGCGCGGCGCCGGCGTGGGCCGGCGCCTGCTGGAGGAGGCGATGGCCTTTGTCGATGCGCATGGATTCGCATGCTATCTGTGGACTTTCCAGGGGCTGGATGCGGCGCGCCACCTGTATCTGGCGGCAGGCTTCACGCTGGCCGAGGAGTCGCCCGGGGAGCAATGGGGCAGCCGGGTGGTGGAGCAGCGCTATGTGCGGGCAGCGCGTGGCAAGGTGACTGAAGTGACTGAACCGGCCCGGAGCTGATCACGCCGGTGTCGCAAAGTATCAATCTGCCCGGAGTTGTTACGGCAGCCGGATGCAGTGCTGCGCCCGCCCCGATGCCGGCGCGGCGCACACCCGCACCAGGAAACAACTGGAAACACAACATTACAGTCTTAAAGAAGAGCGGCTCCTACAGTGGCTTCACGGCGCGACCACAGCGACGCGCTGCATCCACCGCCATGCTGTCCATTACAGGAGTCCATGATGAAAACCACAACAAGTCGCATCGCCTTCGCCCTTGTCACCACCCTCTCCGCCCTGGGCGCCACCCTGGCCGCCGCCTCCGCCGCCCAGGCGCAGGTGGTGGGCGTGGATGTGCGCATCGGCACGCCACCACCGGCCCCGCGCTATGAAGTCGCCCCGCCGCCCCGCCACGGCTATGCCTGGGCACCGGGCTACTGGGCCTGGAACGGTCACCGCCACGTCTGGGTGGGTGGCCACTGGGAACGCGTGCGTCGCGGTTATGCGCGCTACGAGCCGGCCCACTGGCAACAAGGCCCGGGCGGCGGCTGGCATTTCATTCCGGGTCACTGGGCGCGTTGATCGCGTCGAACGCACCGGCTGACAAGCCCGCGAAACGAGCCGGGTCCAGCGCCGCCACCAGATCACGCGGCAGCGGCAAGGGCTCGCGCTCGATCATCGACGCCAGCAGTTCCGCCATCAGCGGTGCCCAGATCAGGCCCCGCGACGCATAGCCCAGCAAACCGTAGAGCCCCGGATCCTGCCCCGGCAGTGCTCCCACCAGCGGCAGCCGGTCGGGCGCGATGCAGCGCTGACCGACCCGCCCGCCCAGGTCGGGATCGGAGGCATCCGGCAACCCCGGCTGCCCATGGTGCTGGTCGATCTGCGGCAGCATGTGGCGCAAACGGTCGAGATTGTCGGCATGGCTGTCGACCCGCAAGGCGGGATCGTCGAAGCGGTCGTAGCTGGCACCCATGCAGACTTGCCCGGCGTAGGGCCGGGTCAGGTAGCCGTCACCACACAGGGCGTACGGCAGGTCGGGAAATCCTTGCGCCGGCAGATGCGTGACCTGGCCGCGCACCGCATTCAGTGGCAGGTCGGCTGCCTGGGTCAGCGCCCTGGCCTGTGCACCGGCGGCCAGGATCATTACCGGCGCCTGGGCGATCACGCTGCCCGCTGTATCCAGCGCCTGCCAATGCGCGCTCGCCTGCTCACGCTGCAGGCGCGCCACGGCGCGACCGAAGTGGGTGGCAAACTGTCCATATGAACTGGCCTGCGCCAGCAGGCGGCGGCAGACCGAAGGTGGATGCAACCAGCCTGCTTCCGGAAAGAAATAGCCCCCGCCCATGGTCGGCATGCCCAGCGCAGCAGCCGTGTCGGCAGCCGACATCCAGCGTGCATAACGGGCAGGGTACTGCCATTGCTGCGCCCCCTGTTCAAAGGACCAGGCCTGCTTGGCATCGCGCCCGAACTGCAGGATGCCGCAGCATTCACCGGTGATGGCCGCGCCCTCCTCCAAGCCCACGCCCCCCAGTGCCTGCCAGCGTTGCGCTGCGAACAGGAAGGCCGCACGCGTCAGGCGCGCCAGCGGACTGTCGTCGCGTGCCAACGCGGGCATGAAGAGACCGCCGTGATTGCCGGAAGCACGTGTGGCCACCTCCGGCCCGGCATCCACCAGATCGATGCGCCAGCCACGTGCGGCCAGACGTTCGGCGATGGCCGTGCCGGCCAGGCCGGCGCCGATCACCAGTGCATGACGGGGCTGGCGCGGGTGACGCTGCAACGGTGTATCGCTGGTGGCCACATGCGAAGCCGGGCGCGCCCACATCGGCTCGTAGCGCAAGGTCGATACGTCGTCACCAAGCGGGCCACGCGGGTGAACGGAAAAGCCGACCTGGCGCATCGCCGCCGTCAAGGCCGCAGCCGCTGCCTCATCGATTCCCCACACCATGGCCTGGGCGCCGGTCCAGGCCAGGCGCGCCAGCCGTTTGCAAGCATGCGCGTGCCAGGGCGGCGCAGCGGCGTCGAAGCGCTGCGGATCGGCATGCAGGTAGAACAGATCGACTGGCGCCTCCAGCCGTGCCAGCTCTTCTTCCAGTGCGCCCCAGATCAGCGTCAGCACCACTCTGCCCTCGTCCAGCAGCAGCCGGTGCGTGCCGGGCAGCGGCAAGGGCCAGGCTTCGCGCAAGGCCTGTGCATAAGTCAAATCTGAATGGAGGGCCTCCGCCGTCGGCGGGTGCGGCAGGATGGCGATGTAATGCAGGCGCTGCACTGGCCCCTGCGCCCGCTGTCGCGCGAAGGCATGCCAGGTGGCGAAAAAGGCATGGCCCAGACCGAAATGCAGATCCAGCACCACGGCCGTGGACTGCTCGCTCAGGCAATCAGGGATCGCCACCGGGCCGGGCGCAGCTTGCGCGGCGTCGGCACGCCAGGCGGCCAGCAATTCCGGGGAGGCAGGTTGGAGGGGGCAGGCAGGCATTATCGGTACATCCAGGGGCGGGATCGATCAAGGCCGCCATTCTACGCCGCCCGCCTGCGCAGACCTTGCGCCTTGACAAAGCCCACCGCTCTCCATAATCTGCATACAGAACACAGAAAAAGCGAACCTACACGCAATGCTCAAGATTGCCGCCCCCGCCCAGCTCATCGAACAGGTCTACCACGCCATCCTGGATGCCATCTGCACCGGCACGCTGGCGCCCAACAGCAAGATCACCCAGGAAGGCCTGGCCGAACAGCTGGGCGTGTCGCGCCAGCCCATCCTGCAGGCGTTCCAGATCCTCCGGCGCGAGGGCTTCATCACTGATGCCGGTCGCAAGGGGGTGATGGTGACCGCCCTGGACCCGCAGCGGCTGCAGCAGCTCTACCAGGTGCGTGCGGTCCTGGACGGCCTGGCCGCACGCGACTGTGCCGCGCACTGCAGGCAGGATGCGGCCCGCCGTGCCGCCACGGCCAGCGAGGGCCTCGCCCTGATCGCAACGGCCCGCGCCCTGCCGGACATGGACGACCTGTCGGCACGCATCCGGGCCGACATGGATTTCCACCAGTTCCTCTATCGCAGCAGCGGCAATCCCGTCATCGCCGAGACCACCGCCCTGCACTGGCAGCACATCCGCCGCGCCATGGGTGCCATCCTGGCCGGAGATGTGCGCTCACACCAGATGGTGTGGGACGAGCATGAGGCGATCCTGCAAGCCGTGCTGGAGGGCAAGCCGGCGCTGGCCGACAAGCTGGCGCGCGAGCATGCCGAAGGCGCGGCCGAACACCTGGCGCGGGCGCTGGATGGCGCACAACAAACTGAACAAAGAGAACAGACAGGCCAGGCCGGCAGGCAGGCCTGACCACTTCACCCTCCCCTTCATTCGCTCGCAGCACGGCTGCGCCCAGCCATGCTTGCCATTTTCAATATCGTCTTTCCGATCTTTTCACTGATCTTCCTGGGCTGGATCTGCCGTCGCCGCAACATCCTGTCGGCCGGCGCGGCCAGCGAGCTGAACCGCTTCGTGATCTGGCTGGCACTGCCGGCCCTGCTGTTCGATTCCATGTCGCGACTGACAGCGGCCGACTTCGCCAACCTGCGCTTCATCGGCGTCTTTGCGGCGGGCGTGGCACTGGTGTTCCTGCTGACCGCATGGTTGCGCCTGCGGCAGAAGGCGGCGGCGGCCGACGTCATCATCGACAGCCTGGGCAGTTCCTACGCCAATGTCGGTTTCATCGGGATTCCCCTGTGCTACCTGGCCTTCGGCCGCGATGGCCTGCCGCCCTCGGTGATCGCGATGATGATGACGGCCTGCCTGCTCTTCGCGGTGGCCATCGTGTTGCTGGAGACCTGCCTGCATGCCCAGGCCGGGCTGGGGCAGACGGTGCTCAAGGTGGGTCGCTCGCTGCTGCGCAATCCCATCATGATCGCGCCGGTGGCCGGGATTGCGGTGGCCCTGAGCGGGGCCACCATCCCCAGCGGCGTGCAGCAGTTGTTCAAGATTCTGGGGGGAGCGGCCAGCCCCTGTGCACTGGTGTCGCTGGGGCTGTTCCTGGCGCAGCCGGTACAGCGTGGCGAGGGCGCGCCGGTGTGGCTGCTGGTGGCCTTCAAGCTGCTGCTGCAACCAGCGGTGACGGCCGTGCTGGCCTACTGGATCTTGCCCCTGCCCCGGGTGTGGGCAGACAGTGCGGTCTTGCTGGCGGCCATGCCGATCGGCACCGGGCCATTCATGCTGGCCGAGCTGTATCAGCGGGAAGTGACGGCCATGTCGCGCGCCATCCTGATCTCTACCACGCTCTCGCTGCCGACCATCGCCGTGATCCTGGCCTGGATCGCACACCACTGAAGGTGATGCGCAGTACCGGCCACGACAGCGCCGGCGCGCTTACAGCATGGCCCGTTCCTCGCGCAGGATCTGCTCGAACTTGTCGGCCGGCACCGGCGGGCTGAACAGGTAGCCCTGGATCTCGTCGCAACCGTAGTGGCGCAGGTAATCCAGCTGTTCGTCGGTTTCCACGCCTTCGGCGATCACGCGCAGCTTCAGGTGGCGTGCCAGCGAAATGATGGATGCGGTGATGGCGGCATCGTCGGCGTCGATGGTGATGTCGCGCACGAAGGAGCGGTCGATCTTGAGTACGTCGATGGGGAAGCGTTTCAGGTAGGCCAGCGAGGAATAGCCGGTGCCGAAGTCGTCGATGGACAAGCGCACGCCGAGCTTCTTCAACCCCGCCAGGATGCCGATGGCGTGCTCGACATCGGTCATCATCAGGCTCTCGGTCAGTTCCAGTTCCAGCGAGGCCGGCGGCAGGCCGGTGTCTTCCAGCACGTCGGCAATGGAGCAGACCAGGTCCTTCTGCAGGAACTGGCCCACCGAGAGGTTGACCGAGACGCTGATGTCCTCATGCCCCTTCAACTGCCACTGGCGGCACTGCACGCAGGCGGTACGCAGGACCCAGGCGCCGATAGGCAGGATCAGGCCGGTCTCCTCGGCCAGGCCGATGAAGCGTGCCGGCGAGACCATGCCCAGTTGCGGATGCTGCCAGCGGATCAATGCCTCGCTGCCGATCACGCGGCCACTGGCCAGGTCCACCTTGGGCTGGTAATGCAGCAGGAATTCGCCGTGGTCCAGCGCATTGCGCAGGTCGCCTTCGATGCGCAGGCGTTCCAGCGCCTGCTCGTTCATCGCCGGGGTGTAGAACTGGAAATTGTTGCGACCGGTCTGCTTGCCGCGATACATGGCGATGTCGGCGTGCTTGATCAGGGTCTCGCCATCGGTGCCGTCGTTGGGATAGCAGGCCACGCCGATGCTGCAGGTCATGAAGAGGGTATGCCCGCCCAGCGTCACCGGTGCTGCCACCGCATCCATGATGCGTTGCAGGCTGCGTGTATCCAGTGACAGCTCATCCTGCTCCGGCAGGATCATGATGAATTCGTCACCCCCCAGGCGCGCCACGGTATCGGCTTCGCGCACCGCCGCGCGCAGTCGCCCGGCCACGGTGCGCAACAGGGTGTCGCCGGCCTTGTGGCCCAGCGTGTCGTTGACGAACTTGAAACGGTCCAGGTCGACGAACACCACCCACAGGGCCTGCTTCTGTCGCTCGGCCACGCCGATGGCCTGTTCCAGATGGTGCCGCAGCATGTGGCGGTTGATCAGGCCGGTGAGCGTATCGCGACTGGCCTGGAATTCCAGTTCGGCTTCGTAGCGCTTCATCGAGGTGATGTCGTAGAGCGCCGCCACGAAGTGGGTGACCTCGCCGCTCTCGTCGCGCACTGGGGCGATGTAGAAGTCGTTCCACAGCTCCGAACCGTCCTTGTGATAGTTGCGCAGGACCACGTTGTGCTCGCGCTGCTCGCGCATGGCGATCCAGACGGTCTCGAAACCTTCGGGATCGCTGTCGCGTCCCTCCAGGAAGCGGATGCTCTTGCCCACCGCCTCGGCGCTGCTGTAGCCGGTGATGCGGGCAAACGCCGGGTTGACGTATTCGATGGTGTAGTCAGGCTGTTGGGCCGACAGGATCAGGATGGCATTGGCACTGGCCTCGATGGCCTGATGGCGCAGGCGCAATGCGCGCTCGGCCAGCCGGCGTGCCTTGATGTCGTCCGACAGCAGGGCATTGGTGGTGCGCAGCTCGGCGGTCTTGTCTTCCACCAGTTGCTGCACCCGGTGTGAACGCATCGACAGAGCGCGCATGTAGGCCGCACCCAGCAGCGAGGCGATCACCCCCACCAGCAGGATCAGCAGCGAACCGTAATGGTCAGCGAAGACCGAGCGCGGGGGGATGCTGATCTCCATGTGCCAGGTCTGGCCGGCGATGTCGAAACGGGTGACGGTGCTGGAAGGATGGCGAAACAGGGTACCGGGCTTGAGCAACTGGTCCAGCCACTGCGTCTCCCGCGGCGTGCTGTCGTGGCGATACACCAGATTGCCCGGCTCGGCCTCCCGGCCGACGTAGATACGCAGGCCGATCTCGTGATCCGAGGTCAGGCCGGCACCGTCGAGGATCTTCTGCACCAGGCCATTGAGTTCCAGCACCGCCGTGGTATCGCCCACCAGCAGGGCGCGCCGCGCCGCGTGGTCGGTGGGCTGCACGCCGCCCCGGTAGACCGGCTGGATCACCAGCAGGCCGCGCTCGTCGGGACCGGACTGGGCCAGCTGGAGCGGCAGCGTCGAGGCCGGCCGGCCGCTGACCAGGGCCGCATCCAGGGCATGCCGGATGGCGGCGTTGCCGGAGACGTCCAAGCCCAGCGCGGCTTCATTGCCGGCGGTAGGTTCGACATAATCCACCACCAGATAGGAAGCCTGTTGCGGCGCGCTTTGCAGACGACCATCCTGCAGGGTGGTGATTTCGAATCCCGGCTTGGCCCCCTGGCGCAGGGCCTCGAAGACCGGCCGGTCTTCGTCGGACACGAAACGCTGCACGCTGAAGGCGCGCACATAGGGATAACGTTCCAGCAGCGGACGGGTGAAGCTCTCGAACTGCTCGCGGCTGGGGTCGCCCACGGTGGCATAGAAGTGGTTCACCACCGACTGCACCTGGACCGCCTCTTCCAGCCCGCGCTGGATGGTAAAGGCGCGCAGACCGGCCCGGCGCTCGAAGTCCAGGTTGACGGCATCCTCTTCCAGGTGGCTGGTGGCGACGAAGACCGTCACGGTGGCGCACAAACCCAGCATCAGCGTGAGCGATGCCGACAACGTTGCCCCCAGCTTGTTGATCACACGCTGCATAAACGAATCGTTATATCTCTAGTGAGCCCGATCATAATCCGGACTATCCCTCGTTATCGGCCGTAGTGGATTTATTTTTAATCGGCACACTCCCGGCGGGCGCTGATCCCATCGCCGGGTCGTTTTCATGTTTCCTCGCGGGAACATGCGGCCGCCTGCGCGGCCGGTCCTGCTCAATAGGCGGCCGGTGCCGCATTGCGCTTCTGCTGCGCCTCGCGCGCCTCCCGCTCGATCTGCTGGGCCTGCATGAAGGCGTCGAAGGAGCGCTCGATGGTGGCGCGCTCGACGTCGCGAGTGATGAAGACGATGCGGCTGCGGCGATCCTCGGAAGGCCACTGCGGCAAGGTGGCAGTCGGATGGAAGATGTGCTGCACGCCATGGATCACGGTCGGCAATTCCTCGCCCTTGAGGTTGAGGATGCCCTTGATGCGCAGGATGTTGGGCCCCTTGAAGCCCACCAGCAAGCTCAGCCATTCATCGAAGAGCACCGGATCGATGGGTTCGTCGAAGGTAAAGCAGAAGGCACGGATATGGTCGTCGTGACGGTTCACGTCGTGGGCGTGCTCATGCTCGTGATGATCGTGATGATCGTGTGCATGCGCGTGGCCGTGATCATCATGTCCATGGTCATGATGACCGTGGTGATGGTGGTCATGCCCGTGATGGTGGTGCTGGGCCGCTTTCTCGGCGAAGGCTTCCTCGTTGAGCCAGCGCGCCACGTCGGGCATCTTCTCGCCCGGCTTGAACAGGCCCGCATCCAGCAACTCGCCGGCCGCGATCTGGCCGACCTGCGGCTGCAACTGGCGCGCACCGGGGTTCAGCGTACGCAGGCGCGCCTGCAGGGCCGACAGCGTGGCAGCGTCGGCCAGGTCAGTCTTGGTCAGCAGCAGGCGGTCGGCGACCGCCGCCTGTTGCACGGCTTCCGGATGATTGTCCAGGGTCGACATGCCATTGACCGCATCGACCGTGACGATCACGCCATCGAGACGATAGCGCTCCGAAATGAAGGGGTCCGTCATCAGCGTGTGCAGGATGGGTGTGGGCGAGGCCAGGCCGGTGGTCTCGATGACCACCCGGTTGAACTTGCGCTGGCCGCCTTCGGCGAAGCGCCAGGTGATGTCCTTGAGCGTCTTCTTGAGATCGCCACGGATGGTGCAGCACAGGCAGCCGCTGCTCATCTCGACGATGGTTTCTTCCTGGCTGTGCGCCACCAGCAGGTGATCCAGCCCGATCTCGCCGAACTCGTTGATGATGACCAGCGTGTCCTTCATTTCCGGCTGGGTGATCAGGTGATTCAATAGCGTGGTCTTGCCGCTGCCCAGGAAGCCGGTGAGCAGGGACACGGGAATCGGCGCAGCGCCGGCGGGTACGGATGGGTTCATGTTGTAAAGACGGGATGAGAATGGACAGTCCAGTCTCCATGCTAACCGATGCGTCAAGGGGGCAGGCCGGAACGGGCAAAAAAAAGACGGACCGTATCGGCCCGTCTGGTGTTGTGCGATTCCCTCGCGCTGCTTACCCGTGCAGTTCACTCATTGTCGTGCGCATCCAGCGGCACCTTCTCCGGCTGCGGCTGGGCCTCGCCCTTGCCCAGGCCCGGCAGCAGGTGCCCCAGCTTGCGCGCCTTGGTCCCCAGGTAGCCGATGTTGAAAGGATTGTGGTTGGCGATCAGGGCAATGCGCTCGGCCACGGTGATGCCGCTCTCTTCCAGCGCCTTCACCTTGCGCGGATTGTTGGTCATCAGGCGCAGGCTGGTGATCTTCAGGTGGGCCAGCATGGGCAAGACGATGGTGTAGCGCCGCATGTCCGCCGGGAAGCCCAGGCGTTCATTGGCTTCCACGGTATCGGCGCCCTGGTCCTGCAGATGGTAGGCGCGGATCTTGTTCAACAGGCCGATGCCACGGCCTTCCTGGCGCAGGTAGAACAGCACGCCACGGCCTTCCTTGGCGATCTTCTTGAGGGCGGCCTCCAGCTGGGCGCCGCAGTCGCAGCGCTGGGAGAACAAGGCGTCGCCGGTGAGGCACTCGGAATGCACGCGGCCCAGCACCGGCACGCCGTTGCCGACATCGCCCAGGGTCAGGGCCAGATGTTCCTTGCCGGAAACTTCATCGTAGAAGGCGTGCAGCTCGAAGGTGGCCCAGGGCATGGGCAACTTGCACGAACTGACGAAGACCAGTTTTTCTTCCGGCGCGGCGGCGGCCGGGGCGATGGATGAGGACATGACAACCTGCTTTCGAATCGAATGCTCAGAACCGCGTATCTTACCTTGCGGCCGGGTTTCTTTCAGCGCCCCGCCTGCGGCGGTGAAGGCAATTGTCCAATTCGTGCAGGGAATTTGAACAGGCTGCGGCCAACCGGCCAGGTCCGGCTAGCCGGACGCGGGCAGCAGATCGAGATACAGGCTCAACGAGCGCTGCACGCTTTCGGCGACCAGCGCGGTGATGTCATCATGATCACCACTGACGCAGGCCTCATCGAGGGCATCGTAATAGGCCAGGCGGTCTTCCTTGCGGATCACGGCCGGCGGGTAGCCAGCCTTCATCAGTTCCAGGTTCAGCAGCAATCGGCCGGTACGACCGTTGCCATCCACAAAGGGATGGATCTTCACGAAGCGCGTATGCAGCTGCGCCGCCCGCTCGACCGCATGCAGCTCGCCTGCCTGACGATACCAGTCCAGCAGCGCCGCCATTTCATCGTTGAGGTGCAGGAAATCCGGCGGCGTGGTGCTGGCACCGGCGATCACCACGTTTTCACGGCGGTAGCGGCCGGCCTCATCGGCATCGATACCCTTCAGGACCAGGCTATGGAGGTCCTTGATATGCGACTCGCTCAAGGCTTCCTTGCCGGCGACGATCTGTTCCACCAGCAGGATGGCATCGCGGTGATTGATGGCCTCGAAGTGTTCGCGCAGGGACTTGCCGCCGACGGTGATGCCTTCCAGCACCACCTTGGTCTCGCGCAGGGTCAGCGTATTGCCTTCGATGGCGTTGGAGTGATAGGTCCACTCCAGCATCAATTTGTCGCGCAGGGAGGCGACCGTGTGAGGGGGTAATGGCCGGGCGGCGTCCAGCCTCGCCCGGTCGGCATCGATGCGGTCGAACCTGACTGGGCACGGCATCTGGCTGCCTCGGCTCGGCCTCGGGCTTACACCAGCCCGTGCGCCTGCTGGTCGGCGTGGTAGCTGGAACGCACCATGGCGCCCACGGCGGCGTGCACGAAGCCCATCTTGTAAGCCTCTTCCTCGTACATCTTGAAGGTGTCGGGGTGCACGTAGCGGCGTACCGGCAGGTGGTCGCCACTGGGCATGAGGTACTGGCCGATGGTGAGCATGTCGACGTTGTGGGCGCGCATGTCGCGCATGACCTGCAGCACTTCCTCGTCGGTCTCGCCCAGGCCGACCATGATGCCGGACTTGGTCGGCACTTCCGGATGCAGGTCCTTGAAGCGCTTCAACAGGCTCAGCGAATACTCGTAGTCGGAACCGGGACGGGCCTCCTTGTACAGGCGCGGCGCGGTTTCCAGGTTGTGGTTCATCACATCCGGCGGGGCCATCTTGAGGATTTCCAGGGCGCGGTCCATGCGGCCACGGAAGTCCGGAGTCAGGATCTCGATGCGGGTCTCGGGCGACAATTCGCGTACACGCTGGATGCACGCCGCGAAGTGGGCGGCACCGCCGTCGCGCAGGTCGTCGCGGTCCACGCTGGTGATGACCACGTAGGACAGGCGCAGTTGGGCGATGGTCTTGGCCAGGTTTTCCGGCTCGTTGGGGTCCAGCGGGTCGGGGCGACCGTGGCCGACGTCGCAGAACGGGCAGCGGCGGGTGCACTTGTCACCCATGATCATGAAGGTCGCCGTGCCCTTGCCGAAGCATTCGCCGATGTTGGGGCAGGAGGCTTCCTCGCAGACCGTCACCAGGTTGTTGGCGCGCAGGATGTCCTTGATCTCGTAGAAGCGCGTGGTCGGCGAGCCGGCCTTGACGCGAATCCAGTCCGGCTTCTTCAGCTTTTCGGCGGCCACCACCTTGATGGGAATCCAGGCCGTCTTGCCGGCGCCCTTCTGCTTGTCCAGCGGGTTCACGCGGGCCGCACCGGCGGCATTGGCATTGGAGGAGGAATCTGCTGCGGGAGTGATTTCGGTCGTCATGTCGGTCGTTCCGGCCCCGGGCGCGCTCAGCGCGTGAGGCTCAAGCCATGCCCGCGAAGCGGGCGATCAGTTGGTCGGCAAGCAAGTCCTGGACATCGGCCAGGCGGGCCTGTCCGGCCCCCAGGGTCTGCATGTCCACGGTGGCCAGGCCTTCGTAGCCACAGGGGTTGATCCAGGAAAACGGCGCCAGGTCCATGGCCACGTTGAGCGATACCCCGTGGTAGGTGCAGCCGTTGCCCCGTATCTTCAAGCCCAGCGCGGCCACCTTGGCGCCCTGCCAGGGGCCGTCGGCGGCGTAGATGCCGGGCGCCCCTTCCTTGCGTACACCGGCGAGATTATACGCCGCCAGCGTGGCGATCACCGCCTCTTCGATGTTGTGCACGAATTCGCGGGCGAACAGGCGCGCCCCGCTGCGATTGCGGCGCAGGTCCATCAAGAGGTAGATGACCACCTGTCCGGGACCGTGGTAGGTGACCTCGCCTCCCCGGTCGGTCTGTACCACCGGGATGTCGTGCGGATTCAACACATGGGCGCGGTCGGCGCCCAGGCCCAGGGTATAGACGGGGGGATGCTCGACGATCCAGAGCTGGTCGGGGCTGTCGGCGCTGCGCGCATCGGTGTAGGCGCGCATGGCGGCGAAGCTGGTCTCGTAGGACTCGACGCCGCGCCGTACGATCTCTGGACGGCGGGCCGTGGCGGCGGGCGTGGTGCTGGCGCTGGCGGGGGGTAGTGCGGTTTGCATGCCCGCCAGTGTAGCGAAATTCGGACAGGGCCGTGTCAGAACCAGCGGATCAGTCCGTGCGGCAACAACTTGCTGATACTGCTGATACGCACCGTGTCGTCACCCTCAGCCACCGGCAGCAGCGGCGCCTGGGGAGCGATGCCAGCACCGGCACCGGACAGCCAGCTGCGCCAGCCCGCGACGCGCAGGGGCGACACCGTGAACTCGGCCGCGCCGTGCACCGCTTCGAGGATCGCCAGCCCGCGTCCGTGGTAGTCGAAGCAACGTCCGGCCGTGAGCCAGATGTCCTGCCGGCAGCCGGCAATGGTCAGCCACACCAGGCCGCTGGTGACGCGGATGCGCACCCCACCGCGCAGGCGGCGGGTCTGCGTCTGTCCTTCCAGAAGCCGTTCCGGAATCGTCTGATCTGCGAATGAAATTGCCATGGCGGGTACTCCCTTGCGAAAATCCAGACAAGCCGCGTCCCTGCCGCACTGCCCTATCGGGTGCGGCTTTCAGAGGGAAAATGCCTGGAGTGATGGTGAATGAGTCACCATTGTAGGAAAACCCTGCAGGCCGACAAAACGATATATATTGCGTTTCTTTGCGAATGGAATTCATAAGGAACCCACCATGGCCGATCTCAGGAAACTGCCCAACCTGGCCGCCCTGCGCGCCTTCGACGCGGCCGCCCGCCACGAATGCTTCTCGCGCGCGGCCGAGGAGGTGCATGTCACCCCCGGCGCCATCAGCCACCAGGTGCGTGCGCTGGAAGAAGACCTGGGCCTGCAGCTCTTCAAACGCCACGGCAAGCGCATCGCCATCACCGAGACCGGCCAGCGCTTCGCCGCCACCATCCGCAAGTCGCTCGGCGAAATCGCCCAGGCCGCCGAACATCTGCGCAGCCTGAACCGCCAGCAGCGCCTGGTGATCTCGGCCACGCCCTCGTTCGCCTCGCGCTGGCTGGCGCCGCGCCTGTGGAAGTTCATCGATGCCCATCCGGAAATCGAGGTAGTGCTGCAATCGGGCAGCCATCTGGCCGACCTGCGTCTGGACGGGGTGGATGTGGGCATCCGCTTCGGTCGCGGGCAGTACAGCGGCGTGGTCACCGAAAAGCTCAGCGACGATTACTACTACCCGGTGGCCGCCCCCGGCTATCGCGGTGACGGTGGTCGTAGCCGCAAGCTCACGCGCCCGGCCGACCTGGCCCATTGCACCCTGTTGCGCATGGATACCCGCGAGTCCTGGCAACCCTGGCTGACCCTGGCCGGGCTGGATCTGCCGGAACCCAGCGGCACGCTGGTGGTGGAAGACTCCTCACTGACCCTGCGCCATGCCGTCGAGGGCAAGGGCGTGGCGCTGTCGCGACACACCATTGCCTGGCAGGAAATCGCCAGTGGCACGCTGGTACGCCTGTTCGACGTGGCCCAGTTGTGCGAGGAGGCGCATTACCTGGTGCACCTGCCGGAAGGACTGGAAAAGCCCGGCGTGGTGGCCTTCCGCCAATGGATCTTCGAGGAGATGCAACGCTTCCAGGCCATCCCCGGCTGGCCGGGCGATGTGCCGAAAACGCCAGCCCGCAAAAAAGCGAAAAGCCCATGAAAAAACCGGCGCATCCCGAAGGACTGCGCCGGTCTTTGCCGACCTTGCGACACCGCGAACCGGATCAGAGCACGAACTTGACCATCTCGTGCGTGGACAGCGCGCGATAGATGTTGTCGAGCTGGGTGCGGCTGGTCGCGCGCACGGTCAGCGTCAGCGACAGGTACTTGCCCTGGGTGGACGGCCGCATCTCGACCTTGCCTGCATGAAACTCGGGATCGTGCTCGATGACCATGGCGACGATGGTTTCGGCGAAATCGTCATGGGTGATCCCGACCACCTTGATGGGGAAGTCGCTGGGATATTCGATCAGGGATTCTTCAGGGGAAATAGTGGGCATAGTCATGGCAAACCGCCTTGGCGTTGTCCGCTTCGGCGCTCCTGGTTTCAATGCTCCCAGATGGGGATGAACCGGCGCGCTTCAAGCGGAGGGTCAGGTGAATACGGGTGGGGGATGCCTGCATTCTACGCCATGCCGGCGACCCGACGTGCAGAAAACGTCAGGGTCGCCGTTACCACATTGCCGGCACGCTTACAGACGGGCCTTGGCTGCCTGGTAGGCCGCATAGACCTTGCCGAACACCGGACCCGGACGCCCGCTGCCCACCGGCTGGCCGTCCAGCTTGACCACCGGCAGCACTTCCTTGCTAGCCGAGGAAATGATGAGCTCGTCAGCGGCCAGCACTTCTTCGCGGGTGATGCGGCGCGACTGCAGCACGATGCCCTCTTCGGCGCACAGCTCTTCCATCAGGCCATAGCGGATGCCTTCCAGGATCAGGTTGTCCTTGGGCGGCGCTGATATCTTGCCATCCTTGACCACCCACACATTGGAGGACGACGCCTCCGACAGGAAACCGTCACGGAACTGGATCGCCTCGGTCACCTGGTTTTCGGCGGCGAACTGCGCGGCCAGCACATTGCCCAGCAGCGAGGTCGACTTGATCTGGCAATTGAGCCAGCGGCGATCTTCCATGGTCACGCAGGCCACGCCCTGCTCAATGGCCGAAGCCGGTGGCAGTGCCATGGGGTTGGTCATGATCAGTACCGTCGGTACCACTTCCTTGGGGAAGGCGTGGGCGCGCTTGGCCACACCCCGGGTGACCTGCAGGTAGATCATCTGGTCGTCCAGACCGTTGGCCTGCACGACCTGGTCGATCAGGGCGTTCCAACCGGCCTCGTCATGCGGATTGGGAATACCGATGCTGTCCAGGCTGCGGAACAGGCGCGCCAGGTGCTGGCGACCACGGAAGGCCTTGCGGCGATACATGGGGATCACCTCGTAGATGCCATCGCCGAAGATGAAACCGCGATCCAGCACCGGGACGCGGGCTTCGGACAGCGGCGTGAGTTCGCCATTGAGATAGACGATGGGATCGTTCATGGTGGGCTTTCCAGTAATCGTGGGTGAGCGGGTGGATGCGGCGAACCGTGCCGCGATGAATCCATTCTGTCACGCCCTCTCTGCCGAGCTTATGCAAAAACGGTATGGTCGCGCCAACCGGTGATGTCACGACGCGATGGGCTGCATCTGTACCCGATGTCCCTCTCCCTCACCCTCGCCCGCTGCCGCCGGCACGAACTTCCAGCGCACATCGTGGAAGCGCGCCAGCGTCTCGCGGTGCGCGATGCTGATCACGGTCACGCCCGGCAGCTCGCGCGGCAAGGCGGCATAGAGCACCTCTTCGGTCTCGCCATCCATGGCGCTGCTGGCTTCATCCAGGAACACGATGCGCGGACGATTCAGAAACACCCGCACGAAGGCCAGCCGCTGCTGCTCGCCCGGCGACAGTGCCTGGCTCCAGTTGGCCGCCACATCCAGCCGGTCGGCCAGGTGTGACAGGCGGCACAGGGCCAGGTAACGGGTGATGAGGGCATCTTCGAAACTGCCTTCGGCCGCCGGATAGGAGAGCGCGGCCCGCAGGCTGCCGATGGGCAGGTAGCTGCGCTGGGGCAGGAACATCACCGGCGCATCCTGCGGCAGGCCGACCTGGCCATGACCATAGGGCCAGACATCGGCCATGGCGCGGATCAGCGTGGACTTGCCACATCCCGAGGGGCCGCTGATGAGCACGTGCTCGCCCGACTCCACCCGGGCATCGAGGCTGCGCATCATCGGCGCACCATCCGGGAAGGACAGCTGCAAACCCGACACCGTCACCGCACTGCCCGCATGCGGCGTGACCTCGATGGTGCGCGCCATGCCAGCCGCGCGCTCCACATCGGCATGGAAGCCCGCCAGCCGGTTGATACTGGCCTTCCAGCTGGCCAGCGTGGTGAAGGCATTGATGAACCATGACAGCGCATCCTGCACCTGGCCGAAGGCATCGCTGATCTGCATCAGCACACCCAGCGAAATGGCGCCCGAGAAGTAGCGCGGCGCCGATACCAGCATGGGGAAGATCACGGCGAACTGGCCATAGAAATTGACGGCCACATTGAGCTTCTTGGTCAGCCGCATGATGTCCCACCAGTTGCGGCGGATATCGTCCAGGCGTGCCGTGAGCTGCGTGCGTTCCTGCGCCTCGCCGCGATACAGGGCCACCGCCTCGGCATGCTCGCGCACGCGGATCAGACCGAAACGGAAGTTGGCCTCGAAGCGCTCCTGGTTGAAGCTCAGTCCCACCAGCGGACGACCGATCCACCACACCAGCCCGGACCCGACGGCGGCATAGGCGATGACGAACCAGACCATGTAACCGGGAATGACCCAGCTGTGACCACCGGCCGAAAAACTCAGTGGGCCACTGACCGACCACAGGATATGGATGAAGGAAAACAGGGTGACGCTGCTGGAGATGAATCCGAGCACCAGCGACAGCGTATCGGAGGTCAGCGCATGCAGGTCCTCGGCGATGCGCTGGTCGGGGTTGTCCGAGAGCCGGCCCTCCTGCCCCTGCTCGATGCGGTAATAGGCGCGATGCGCCAGCCACTGGTCGAGATAGCGGGTGCTCATCCAGTAGCGCCAGCGGATCTGCAGCGCCTGCTTCAGGTAGACGCTATAGATGGCGATGGCCACGAACACGAAGGCCAGTCCCGAGAACTGCCACAGCAGCGATTTGAACTGCGGATAGTCGCGCGATTGCAGCACGTTGTACATGTCGCGGTTCCACGAGTTCAGGCGCACGTTGATGTAGACCATGCCCAGGTTCAGGGCAATGATCGACAGCAGCAGCGCCCAGGCCTTCCACTTTTCTTCGGACACCCAGAACGGCCGGATGAGCCGCCATATCTGGGCGCGGGTGGCACGGTTGGCGAGATGGCTGGGATCGGCCGGTGGCGTGGAAGCGACTGCAGGGGACGGGTGTTCGGTCATGTCGTGGTCCTGGCGGTTGTTTTGCTGCCCAGCTTGCCGCAGAAGACTTAACGCAGGCTTAAGCACCCTCTCCCGCCCATCCCGTGGGACTGCGCAGAGGCTATCGCTTCCATCGGAAGATTCAATCCAGGGCCGTGGCGATTGCCGCTAGACTGCCCTCTTCGCACCATGTTGCCGGTCATCAATGCCGTGTCCGAGGGTGGACTAATACCATCGTCTGGTAGGCGCCTGCGGGCTGACCCGCAATAATCGGCAACATCGGCAACATCGGCAGCATAGGTCACAAGTCACAGTCGCGTCACCAGTCCATCATTCCAGGGAGCCCTACCATGCACAATCTCACCCCCAAGCGTCGCTCGCTGAGCGTCGCCGCCCAATTGTCGCTGAGCTTTGCGCTGGTACTGGCGATGATGCTGGTGCTGACCGTGGTCAGCATTACCAAGGTCAATGCCATCGAAGGCAGCCTGGCGCGGGTCAGCGAAGACAACAACGTCAAGCAGCGCTACGCCATCAACTTCCGCGGCAGCGTGCATGACCGCGCCATCGCCCTGCGCGACCTGACCCTGGTGGGCGATGCCGAGGTCAAGGACGTGACGGCCCAGATCGACAAGCTCGACGCCGATTATCAGCAGTCGGCCAAGCCGCTCGATGCGGTCTTCGCCAGCATGAGCGTGCGTCCCGACGAGCGCGCCAGCCTGGAACGCATCAAGGCCATGGAAGCCCGTGCCATGCCGCTGGCCGCCAAGGCCATCGCGGCACGCAAGGCGGGTGACATCGAGGCTGCGCGCCAGTTGATGCTGGGCCAGGTCAAGCCGGCCTTTGTCGAATGGCTGGCCGCGATCAACCAGTTCATCGATCTGGAAGAAGGCATGAGCCAGGCGGAATCAGCCAAGGCCCGCAGCACCGCACGCGGCTTCCAGGCCTTCATGCTGATCCTGCTCAGCGCCGCGCTGGTGGCCGGCGTGGTGCTGGCCACGCTGATCACCCGCTCCATCCGTGGCGCACTGGGCGCCGAACCGGACGAGGTCAAGCAAGTGGCGCTGGCCGTGGACCGTGGCGAGCTGTACCACGAGGTGACGCTGCGCCGTGTCGGCAATGCGCGTCGCCAGAGCATCATGGAAGCCCTGGCCGAAATGAGTGGCAATCTGCGCAACACCGTCAGCGAAGTGCGCGATGCCGCCGCTGGCGTTGCCACCATCAGCGCCCAGATCGCCGCCGGCAACAGCGACCTCTCGGCCCGCACCGAAGACCAGGCCGCCTCGCTGGAAGAAACCGCCTCGGCCATGGAGCAACTGACCGCGACCGTCAAGCAGAACGACGGCCACGCCCGCGAAGCCAACCAGCTGGCCCGCAATGCCTCCGACATCGCCAAGCAGGGTGGCGCCATCGTCGAAGAGGTGGTCGATACCATGGCCGCCATCAACACCTCGTCGCGCAAGATCGTGGACATCATCGGGGTGATCGACGGCATCGCCTTCCAGACCAATATCCTGGCCTTGAATGCCGCAGTGGAAGCGGCCCGCGCCGGTGAACAGGGCCGCGGTTTCGCCGTGGTCGCTACCGAGGTGCGCAGCCTGGCCCAACGCAGCGCAGCGGCCGCCAAGGAAGTCAAGCAACTGATCGACGCCTCGGTCAACAACGTCGAAGCCGGGACCCGCCTGGTGGAACGGGCCGGCGAGACCATGGAACAGATCGTGACCAGCGTGCAGCAGGTGACCGATGTGATGGGCGAGATTTCCACCGCCAGCCATGAGCAGAGCGTGGGCATCGAGGAAGTCAACAAGGCCATTGCCCTGATGGATCAGGTGACCCAGCACAATGCCGCGCTGGTGGAACAGGCCAGCGCCGCCGTGGCCACGCTGCAGGAGCAGGCGGTGAACCTGAACCAGGCGGTGGGCGTATTCCAGCTGGAAGCACCGGACGCGCTGGTGGCGGCACCGGTGGCGGGGGTATCCGCGGCAAGGACAGCGCAAACCGCACCGCTGTTGCGTACCGTACAGGTCCCGCTGCAAGTGGCACCGGCACTGCCGATGGAAAAACTGGCGGCCTGATGCTCAAGTGATCCGGTGATCAGGTGGCCTCGATCCGGGGCCACCTGATCTTCCCCTCGCGAGCGGGCAGGCGCTGCTGACGCTACTCCCTGTGCACCACCCTCCCCCTCACAACTCCCCCAGGAAGTCCTCCACGAACGCGCGCATGCGTGCCTGCCGTGCGCTGGCCATGGCCGCTCCGCTGGCGGTCTGGAAGCCCTCCTGCAAGCGCAACAGCTTGGCCGGGAAATGGTCCAGCGCGAAGCGACGATCCTCCAGTACCCGCCCGTGCGCCTGTGGGTCCAGCGGTTCATAGAGCGCCGACCCCATCCGCCCCGCCACATAGAAACAGCGTGCCACGCCAATGGCGCCGATGGCATCCAGCCGGTCGGCATCCTGCACGATCTTCGCCTCCAGCGACTGCGGCGTGATCTGCGCGGAGTAGCTGTGAGCCTGCACGGCATGGGCTACGCGGTCGGCGTCTTGCGCGGTCCACCCCAGTGCGTCCAGGATTTCCCGCGCACGTTGCGCCGAGAGCGTCGAGGCCTGGGCGCGCAGGGGCGAATCCTTCTCCACCCGCACGCAGTCATGCAAGAGCACGGCGGCCAGCAGGATGCGCAAGTCACCACCCTCCTCCTGCTGGAGGCGGCGTGCATTGTTCCAGACTCGCAGCAGATGCGAGAGATCATGCGAACCATCACCGGCATCGTCGAGGACATAGGGCAACAACGATAGGGCCAACTGCTCCTGTGGCAGGAAGGCGACGGCGGCTTGAGAGAGATTCATGGCTGCAACTGATGAATGGATGGCAATTCATCAGTATCGCCGATCAGGGAACTTCAAGCGCCGGCCACCATTCCGATTTTCCGACAAGTGTTTTTGTCTTGTCCGATACACCTGGGCCCCATGCCTATGAGATGATGCGGCTTCCAAGGCGTCCACCCTATCGCGGGCCAGCCCCGGATCACGATAGCGGCCCTGCTGCCGCAACGATCCGCCAGCCACGCATGAAGCCGCGCCGCAGGCCAACCTGGCCTGTCCTGCGCCCGCCGCAGTATCGCCGTCGCCCGCCGCCCCCCTTTTTGGAGTTTGTTGCATGTTCAGCTGGTTCGAAAAACTGGTCCATCCCTACCCGGAAACACATCCCCTGCCGCCGCCACGCGGCTTCATGCGCTTCATCTGGTTCTGTACCCGGGGCGTACGCCCCTACATCGCCGCCATGACGCTGATGACGGCCATCATCGGTGTATTCGAGGCACTGCTGTTTGCGGCGCTGGGCCGTATCGTCGACTGGCTGGCCAAGGTCGAACCGGCACACCTGTGGGTGCAAGAGGGACACACGCTGCTGTGGCTGTTGCTGATCCTGGCCGCCAGTCCGCTGCTGATCGCCCTGCAGACCATGTTCAAGCACCAGACCCTGGCCGGCAACTTCCCCATGCTGCTGCGCTGGAATTTCCATCGCCTCATGCTCAGCCAAAGCATGAGCTTCTACCAGAACGAATTCGCCGGCCGGGTCGCCACCAAGGTCATGCAAAGCGCGCTGGCGGTGCGTGACTTCTGCATGATCGTGGGCGACATCCTGGTCTTCATCACCATCTACTTCGCGACCCTGATCGGCGTGGTCGGCAGCTTCGACATGTGGATGCTGGCGCCCTTCTTCGTCTGGCTGGCGACCTTCGCGGTGGCGCTGCGCTACTTCGTGCCGCGCCTGTCGGCGGTGGCACGCAACCAGGCCGATGCGCGTTCGCTGATGACCGGTCGCATCACGGACGCCTACACCAACATCGCCACCGTCAAGCTGTTCTCGCATGCCGGCCGCGAGGCTGATTACGCCCGCAGCGCGATGCGCGAATTCCTGACCACGGTGCATCGCCAGATGCGGCTGGTTTCGGGTTTCGAGGTGGTCAACCACATCCTGAACATGATCCTCATCATCGGAGCCAGCGGGGTATCGCTGTACCTGTGGACCCAGGGCAAGGTGGGCATCGGTGCGGTGGCCGCCAGCACCGCCATGGCGCTGCGCCTGAACGGCATCGCCCACTGGGTGATGTGGGAAATGTCGGCCCTGTTCGAGCACGTCGGTACGGTGCAGGACGGCATCAATACGCTGGCGCTGGCGCATGACGTCAAGGATGCGCCGGATGCCAAGCCGCTGAAGGTCGCGCAGGGCGAACTGCGCTTCGAGGGCGTGAGCTTCAGCTATGGTGGCGCGGCGCCACGTCCGGTGGTGGACCGCCTGGACCTGGTGATCAAACCCGGCGAAAAGATCGGCCTGGTCGGCCGCTCCGGTGCCGGCAAGTCGACCATCGTCAACCTGCTGCTGCGTTTCTACGATATCGAGGGTGGCCGCATCACCATCGATGGCCAGGACATCGCCCACGTCACCCAGGACAGCCTGCGCGCGCAGATCGGCATGGTCACCCAGGACACCTCCCTGCTGCATCGTTCGGTGCGCGAGAACGTGATCTATGGCCGTCCCGACGCCAGCGATGCCGAGATGGTCCACGCCGCCGAACAGGCCGAGGCGCATGATTTCATCGGCACCCTGGCCGATGCCAAGGGCCGCACCGGCTACGACGCCCATGTCGGTGAGCGCGGCGTGAAGCTGTCCGGCGGCCAGCGCCAACGCATCGCGATTGCCCGCGTGATGCTCAAGGATGCGCCCATCCTGCTGCTGGACGAGGCCACCAGCGCGCTCGATTCGGAAGTGGAAGCGGCCATCCAGACCAGCCTGTACAAGCTGATGGAAGGCAAGACCGTAGTCGCCATCGCGCACCGTCTGTCCACCATCGCGGCCATGGATCGCCTGATCGTGCTGGACCAGGGGCGCATCGTCGAGCAAGGCACGCACAGCCAGCTGCTGGCGGCCAACGGCTTGTATGCGCGGCTGTGGGCGCACCAGAGCGGTGGCTTCCTGGGCGAAGAGGAAGACGAAGCAGCAGCGGCCTGATGCCGTCGCTGTATAAATGATTTATATCATTTATGCAAAGCCGGGCCGGAAATGAAAATGGGCACACTCTGTTGAGTGTGCCCATTTTTCTTTGCCTGACGAAGATCCGCATGATCATCCATGGCGGTTCCCATCTCATACCGTTCGGACTGATGGGAGACCTATCGCCCTTTCCGCAGACCCTTACTGCAGAGTGAACGAAGCCGTCTTCACCTCCTTGGAATCCAGGCCCACCTGCACCTGGAATTCACCCGGCTCGGCCACGTATTCCAGCTTGGCGTTATAGAAGGACAGCGCCTTGCGGTCGATGCTGAAGCGCACCTGCTTTTCTTCTCCCGGCTGCAACATCAGCTTGCGGAAATCCTTCAGTTCCTTGACCGGGCGCACTACCGAGGCCGCCACATCGCGGATATACAGCTGCACCACGGTCGCACCAGCGCGGCGGCCGATATTCTTCACGGTGACGCTGGCCTCGACCTTGCCATCGGCCTGCATGGTGGGCTGCGACAGGCTCACCTCGGAGAGCTTGAACTCGGTATAGCTGAGGCCATAGCCGAAGGGATAGAGCGGGCCATTGGGCTCGTCGAAGTATTGCGAGGTGTAGTTGCCGGGCTTGCCTTCGGTAAAGGGACGACCGACACGCGCATGGTTGTAGTAGCTCGGGATCTGCCCCACCGACCGTGGGAAGGTCAGCGGCAGCTTGCCGGAAGGATTGACGTCGCCGAACAGCACATCGGCAATCGCATTGCCCCCCTCGGTGCCGGTGTACCAGGTCTCCAGCACGGCCGCGGCGTTCTCGCGTGCCCAGTTCAGGTCCAGCGGGCGGCCATTCATCAAGACCAGCACCAGCGGCTTGCCGGTAGCCTTGAGCGCCTTGAGCAGATCTTGCTGGCTCTGCGGCAGCGACAGCGACGTGCGGCTGGAGGATTCATGCGACATGCCACGCGACTCACCCACGGCGGCCACGATGACGTCGGCATTGGCGGCCGCCTGCACGGCTTCGGCGATCATCGCCTGCGGGCTGCGCTTGTCCTGCACCACCTCCGGATCATCCCAGTTCAGGAAGTTGAGGTAATCGACGATGTGCTTGTCTTCGGTGATGTTGGCGCCACGGGCATAGACCAGCCTGCCCTGCGTGCCCACCGCGGCCTGCAGGCCCTGGCGCACGGTGATGGTCTGCTTGTCGCGGCCGGCGGCCGACCAGCTGCCCAGCATGTCGATGTGCGAATCGGCCAGCGGGCCGACCAGCGCGATGCGGGCATTCTTCTTCAGCGGCAGCGTGGCGTTGCGGTTTTCCAGCAGCACCATGGACTGCTGCGCCACTTCACGGGCCGCGGCGCGATGCAGGCGTGCATCGGCATAGACATCGGCCGGATCATCGGCCGCACGGCCGATGCGCACGAACGGGTCCTTGAACAGGCCCAGGTCGTACTTGGCGCCGAGGATGTCGCGCACGGCGTTGTCCAGTTCCTGCTGCGAGACCTTGCCCGAGCGCACCAGCTCCGGCAGTTGCTTGATATAGACCTGGTCGGCCATGCTCATGTCGGTGCCGGCCTTCATGGACAGGCGCGCCGCTTCGCTGTCGTTCTGCGCCACGCCGTGATTGACCAGTTCGGTGATGGCACCGTGGTCAGACACGGTCAGGCCCTTGAAGCCCCAATCGCGGCGCAGCAGGTCCTGCAGCAGCCAGGTGTTGGAGGTGGCCGGGGCGCCATTGATGGAATTGAGCGCCACCATCACTGCACCGGCGCCGGCATCGATGGCGGCGCGATACGGCGGCAGGTAGTCGTTGTACATGCGTTGCGGGTCCATGTTGACCACGTTGTAGTCGCGCCCGCCCTCCACCGCCCCATACAGCGCGAAGTGCTTGACGCTGGCCATGACGCGATTGGCGGCGATGGGCCGGGTCTCGCCCTGCAATGCGCGCACCGAGACATCGGCGATGCGCGAGACCAGGTAGGGGTCTTCACCGAAGCCTTCCGAGGTGCGGCCCCAGCGCGGGTCGCGGCTGATGTCCACCATCGGCGCGAAGGTCATGTCGATGCTGTCGGCCGCGGCTTCCTCGGCAGAGGTGCGCATGGCCTTGGCGACCAGGTCCATGTCCCAGCTGGAGGCCAGGCCCAGCCCGATCGGGAAGGTGGTGCGATGGCCGTGGATCACGTCGTAGGCGAAGAACATCGGGATCTTCAGGCGCGAGCGCATCGCGCCTTCCTGCAGCGGCCGGTTCTCGGCGCGGGTGACCGAATTGAAGGTGCCACCGACGCGGCCGGCGGCCAGTTCCTCGGCCAGTTTCTTGGCGGGCATTTCCGGGCCGATGCTGATCAGGCGCAACTGGCCGATCTTTTCTTCCAGCGTCATCTGGCGCAGCAGGTCGTCGATGAAGGCGGTCTTGTCACCCAGCAAGGCCGGGTTGGCTTGCGCATGGGCCGCGGGGCCACTGAGCGCGGCGCTACAGGCCAGCGCGCACAGGGTCATGGCCAAGGCCAGGCGGGGGCGGCGCACGGGCGCGGCTTGCCGCTCGGTAAGCTTGTGGGACACGGGTTTCCTCTCTTTTTCTAAACTTTGGCGGCGCGCTGCTCTCTACAGGGTGCAGCGGCCCGTCGAAGGCGGTCTGGCCGGCGGGATCAGTTATTGCTTGTCTTCTATGATGCTTAGCCGGTCGGACGGTTCGCTATATTATTCTGTTTTGATGCCTGTAGGACAGACAGGACCATGGCGGTGACCAGCCCGTTTGTGCTGGAATGCCGCCTCTTTGTGGAGAGATGCATTGATCAAACGTGGATTGAAATGGAATTTCCTGCACGGCATGGTGCTGACAGCCTCGCTGCTGGCGGCCTCGGTGCAGGCGCAGAGCAACCAGGGCTTCGACCTCAACCAGGCCGTGGCACGCGCCAGGGCGCTGGCTGACAAGCCTTACCAGAAACCGGCGAGCAATCTCTCGCCGACCTTTGCGGCGATGCAGTTCGCCGACTACATGAAGATCCAGCCGAAGAGCGAGAAGTTCGAATGGCGCGACCAGAAGACGCCCTTCAAGCTGGCCTTCTACCACCAGGGCATGCAGTTCAACGCGCCGGTGGCGATCCACGAGATCATCGATGGTCGCGTGCAGGATGTGGGCTACAGCACCGACCGCTTCAACTTCGGCGACCTGGCGCTGGCCAAGGACAGCACCGCGCACCTGGGCTATGCGGGCTTCCGGGTGGTCTATCCGCTCAACCGCGATGACAAGGAAGACGAGGTCATGAGCGTGCTGGGCGCAAGCTATTTCCGCGTGATCGGCAAGGGCCAGGTCTATGGCCTGTCGGCGCGTGGCCTGGCCATCGATACGGCCATGCTGAGCGGCGAGGAATTCCCGCACTTCACCGAATTCTGGATCCAGCGTCCAGCCCCGGGCGAGAAGCAGCTGACCTTCTATGCGCTGCTGGATTCGCCACGCGCCACCGGCGCCTACAAGTTCACGCTGACCCCGGGCCAGGATGCGCTGCTGGATGTGCAGGCCCGCGTGTTCCTGCGCGGCGAGGTGGGTCGCCTGGGCATTGCACCGCTGACCAGCATGTTCCTGTTCGGCCCCAACCAGCAATCCTCGCGCCGCAACTTCCGCCCGGCCATCCATGACTCCAACGGTCTGGCGATCCACACCGGCAATGGCGAATGGCTGTGGCGTCCGCTCAACGATCCGCAGAACGTGGAAGTGAGTTCCTTCGAGGTGACCAATCCACGTGGCTTCGGGCTGCTGCAGCGGGGCCGCGATTTCTCGGCCTTCGAAGACCTGAAGGACCGCTACGACCTGCGTCCTTCGGCCTGGATCGAACCGCGTGGCGACTGGGGTCGTGGCGCGGTGCAACTGGTGGAAATCCCCACCGCCGACGAGACCAACGACAACATCGTGGCCTATTGGCTGCCGTCGCAATTGCCGGCCCGCGGCACGCCGGTGGCCTACGACTACCGCATCCACTGGACCATGGACGAGCCGGCCATCCTCAACAACGAGGTGGGCTGGGTCAAGCAGACCTTCCATACCGATGGCGAGCTCACGCAGGCCAACCTGATCCGCGCCTTCGACGGTACCACGGCCCTGCTGGTGGACTTCACCGGCGGCCCGCTGGGCAAGCTGCCGGCCGGGACCCAGGTGCAGCCGCAGGTGAGCGTGTCCAACAATGGCGAGCTGATCGATGCGCAACTGCAGCCCAATCCGGCCATCAACGGCTGGCGCCTGACCTTGCGGGTGAAGATCCGCAACGTCGCACAGGCGGTGGAATTGCGGGCCGCGCTCACTGCCAACGGCAAGCCGTTGACCGAGACCTGGAGCTATCAGCTGCCGCCGCGCTCGGATGTGCAGCGGACCTTCTGATCCTGAGGCGCCGAAACAGTAAATTATTTATATCAATAAGAATGGGCTGCAAGTGATATCACTTGCAGCCCATTTTTTTGCGGCGTCGCGCCTTGCTTCACGCGATGCGCAAACCGGCGATCAGCTCTCCACCGACTCGCCGCGCAGGCGGGCGATGACGCCATCGAGGGCATCGAGGTCGTTGAAGTTGATGATCAACTGCCCTTTGTTGCGGGCGCCGGTCTTGATGCTGACCTGGGTCGCCAGGAGGTCGGAGAGCTCTTCTTCCAGCCGGGCGATGTCACGCGACTTGTCGCGGGCTTCGCGTGGCTTGGCGGCCTGCTCGGCGGAGGCGCGGGTGACCAGCTTTTCAGCGTCGCGCACCGACATGCGCTTGGCCACGATCTGGTTGGCCAGCTGGATCTGGGTCGCCGAATCCACCGCCAGCAACGCGCGGGCATGGCCCATGTCGATGTCGCCGGCCATGAGCATGGTCTGCACCGGCTTGGCCAGGTTCAGCAGGCGCAGCAGGTTCGACACTGCACTGCGCGAACGGCCCACGGCCAGCGCTGCCTGCTCGTGGGTGAAGGCGAAATCGGTGATCAGGCGATGGATGCCCTGGGCTTCTTCCAGGGGATTGAGGTCCTCGCGCTGCATGTTTTCGATCAGCGCCATGGCGGCGGTGGTCTGGTCGTCCACGTTCTTGACCAGCACCGGCACTTCGGTCAGGCCGGCGATCTTGGCGGCGCGGAAGCGGCGCTCGCCGGCGATGATCTCGTAGACGTCGCGGCCGTTCTTCTGGCCGATGGCGCGGATCAGGATGGGCTGCAGCAGGCCCTGTTCCTTGATGGAAGCGGCCAGCTCGTTGAGCGCGCCCTCGTCCATGCGGGTGCGCGGCTGGTACTTGCCGGCCTGCAGCTCGGTGACGGCCATCACGCTGGGCAGGCCGGCCTTGGCCGCTTGCGCCTGCGCTTCTTCGGTGATGTCGGAGGAGCCACCCAGGAGTGCGTCCAGTCCGCGTCCCAGTCCCTTGGATTTTTTCGGTAGAGTTGCCATGCGATTGCCTGATGAAAACGATGCCTGATTACAGCGTCTTGATGCGCTCGACCATTTCCGCGCCGAACGCGATATAGGCCTGCGCCCCCTTGGAGGAAGGATCGAAGGTCACGCCCGGCAAGCCGTACGAAGGCGCTTCGGCCAGTCGCACATTGCGCGGGATGACGGTCTTGAAGACCTTGTCGCCGAAGTGCTGTTCCAGCTGGTCCGAGACCTGTTGCGACAGCGTCATGCGCGGGTCGAACATCACCCGCAGCAGACCGATCACCTTCAACTCCGGGTTCAGCTTGGCATGCACCTTCTTGATGGTATTGACCAGGTCCGACAGGCCTTCGAGTGCGTAGTATTCGCACTGCATCGGGATGATCACGCCATGCGCCGAGCACAGGCCGTTCAGGGTCAGCATGGACAGTGCCGGCGGGCAGTCGATGAGGATGAAGTCGTAGTCTTCCGCCACCTCGGCGAAGGCAATCTTCAGGCGCGCCTCGCGCTGCTCCAGTTCGACCATCTCGACTTCGGCACCGGCCAGCTCACGATTGGCCGGCAGCACGTCGAAACCGCCCGCCTCCGAACGCTTGCGCACGCTGCGGATATCGGACATGCCCAGCAGCACTTCATAGATCGACGCTTCCAGCGTGGCCTTGTTGATGCCGGCGCCCATGGTGGCATTGCCCTGGGGATCGAGGTCGGCCAGCAGCACGCGCTGGTTCAGCTGCGCCAGACCGGCGGCCAGGTTGACCGCGGTGGTGGTCTTGCCTACGCCACCTTTCTGGTTGGCGACACAAAATATTTTTGCCATATCTTTTTTATGTGAGCGTTATTGCGTGGTCAACTTGATGCCGAAACCGATCAGGAAGATCCCGGCCGCACGTGAGGCCAGCTTGGCGATGGTGCGATTGCGGGCCATGCGACGGGCGGCGGCATTGCCGACGAAGATCAGGAAACTGCCGTAGAACAAGGTGCAGGTACTGATCACGGCGCCCATCGTGAAAAAGGTGAGCGAGCCCTGTTGCGTGGCGGGGTCCAGGAACAGCGGGAAGAACGCCATGTAAAACACGATGGCTTTCGGGTTGAACAAGGTGACCAGAAAGCCGCGCCGGAATTCTGCGGCGTTGGAAAAGGGTACGACTGTACCACCGCCCTCGCCTCTTGCAAACAAAAGACGCCCGCCGAGGTAGGCCAGGTAGGCCGCGCCCAGGTATTGCAGGCCGTGGAACAGCAAGGGGTTGGCGTGCAGCAGCGCGGCCACGCCGGCCGCCGCCAGGAACATGAGCACGATGTCACCGAGCATGAGACCCGCCTGCGCCATGAAGCCACCGCGCAAGCCACCCTTGGCCGCGCAGGTCAGCACGCAGAAGGTACCGGGGCCGGGCAGCAGCAGGAACACCATGGTGGCGGCAATCAGTTGCCAGATATCGGTGATGCCGAGGGAATGAAAGATCGCCTGCATGGTGGGTCTCCTTGAATGTGAGCGGCCCGGGTTGCTGCCCGGGCCGCCGGCCTGATGTCAGGTGCCGTATTAGGGCTTGCTCTTGACCACCCGCGCGGTATCGAAACCCTGCTTGGTGGCGTTGTTGAGTGCGTTCTCGTATTGCTCGTCGCTGATGGTCGGCGTGCGCGAGAGAATCCACAGGTATTCGCGCGAGGGGCTGCCGACGGTGGCCAGCGTGTATTGCTCGTCCAGGTCCATGATCCAGTAGTCGCCCCAGACCATCGGCACCCACGACAGCCAGGCCGGCGCAAAGCGCACTTCCAGCTTGCTGTTGTTGCTGCCCGGGACCACCCGCGCCACGCCTTTGGCTTCATCGATGCCATCGGCGGTCTTGCAGCGGTTGGTGACGTCGATCATGCCATCGTCACGGCCAGCATACTCGGCGCTGGTGCCGGAGATGCATTTTTTCTGGAAGCTGTTGGGAATCTTGGCGATTTCGTACCACTTGCCCGCATAGCGCTTCAGGTCCACGGAGGGCACGGTCTTGACTTCCTGGGCGCTGGCGGTGGCGATGACGCCATAGGCTGCCATCGAGACCATGGTGGCCACCAGGGCCTGTTTGAGTTTGTTCATCAGGTCGCTCTTTCCATGAAGATGAGATGCCGTTCGGCATCCAGGCCCGGTACCTGCAGGGGCTGCACTTGCTGCACCGTCCACCCCGCCGGCAACCGGTCGATTTCCTCTTGCGGTAGCACACCCTTGAGGGCGATGTACTTGCCACCTTGTTGCAGGAGGTGGTTCGACCATGTGACGAAGTCCTTCAGTTCCGCAAAGGCACGCGACGTGATGACATCGTACTGTTGCTCGACTGGCAACTGCTCGACGCGGGCATGCAGGACCGTCACATTGCCCAGTTGCAATTCAGCCTTGACTTGGTTGAGGAAGGCGGTCTTCTTCTGGACCGTATCGACCAGGGTGATCTTCATCTGCGGCTCGGCCTCGGCGGCCCAGATCGCCAGCACGATGCCCGGCAGGCCACCGCCGGCACCCACATCCAGCACGCGCTGCGCGCCGGCAAAGGCGGTCATGGCCGAGAGCGAATCCAGCAGGTGGTGCGACACCATCTGGGCCGGGTCACGCAAGGCGGTCAGGTTGTAGACCTTGTTCCACTTCGCCAGCAGGGCCTGGTAGGCCATCAGCCTGGCGATCTGCGCCTCCGAGAGCGTGAGCCCGAGGGCCTGGGCCCCCTCTTTCAGGGTGCGGGTCAGTGAGGACAGGTCTGCAGTGTTGCTCATCCATGATGCCTTGTTATTGATCTGGGTCGGTAGTGCCGTGGGCGGTAATGTGAAGCTTTGCGCAGCCTCAGGCCGCCTGGTTGTCGCTGGCGGCCAGCTGCTTCAGGCCGCCCTTCTTCAGGTGCACCAGCAACAGCGACAGCGCCGCCGGGGTCACGCCGGAAATGCGCGAGGCCTGGCCCAGGGTCTCGGGGCGATGCTTGTTGAGCTTCTGGCGTACTTCGATGGACAGTGCCTTGACGTCCATGTAGTCCAGATCGGCGGGCAGCTTCAGGTTTTCGTTATGGTCCTGGCGGCTGATCTCGTTGGCCTGGCGGGCGATGTAGCCGGCGTACTTGACCTGGATCTCGACCTGCTCGCGCACCGGGCCGTCTTCGATGCCGGGGCCGGCCAGGGGCTGGCCTTCCGTACCGGTCAGGCTCATCAGGCTGTCGTAGTTGACGTTGGGACGGCGCAGCAGGTCCAGCAGGTTGTATTCGCGCTCGATGGCCTTGCCCAGCACGCGCTCGGCTTCAGCAGTGGCGAGGATGCGCGGATTCACCCAGGTGGACTTGAGGCGTTCCATTTCACGTGAAACGGCTTCGCGCTTGCGTTCGAAGGCTTCCCACTGGGCATCGCCCACGCAACCCAGTTCGCGGCCGATTTCGGTCAGGCGCAGGTCGGCATTGTCTTCGCGCAGAGAGAGACGGTATTCGGCGCGGCTGGTGAACATGCGATATGGCTCCTGCACGCCCTGGGTGACCAGGTCATCGACCAGCACGCCGAGATAGGCTTCGTCGCGGCGCGGGGTCCAGGCGTCACGGCCCTGGGTCTGCAAGGCGGCGTTGATACCGGCCAGCATGCCCTGGGCAGCGGCTTCTTCGTAGCCGGTGGTGCCATTGATCTGGCCGGCGAAGAACAGACCCTGCACCTGGCGGGTCTCCAGCGAGGACTTCAGGCCACGCGGGTCGTAGTAATCGTATTCGATGGCATAGCCGGGGCGCAGGATGTGGGCGTTTTCCATGCCCTTCATCGAGCGCACCAGCTCCAGCTGCACGTCGAATGGCAGGCTGGTGGAGATGCCATTGGGGTAGAACTCGTGGGTGGTCAGGCCCTCGGGTTCCAGGTAGATCTGGTGAGAATCCTTGCTGGCGAAGCGATGGATCTTGTCTTCGATGGAGGGGCAGTAACGCGGGCCCACGCCTTCGATGACGCCGGTGTACATGGGGCTGCGATCCAGGCCGCCACGGATGATGTCATGGGTACGGCTGTTGGTATGGGTGATCCAGCACGGCATCTGGCGCGGATGCATGGCGGCGTTGCCCATGACGGAGAACACCGGTACCGGATCGAGATCGCCTGGTTGTTCTTCCAGGATGGCCAGGTTGATGCTGCGGCCATCGATACGCGGCGGCGTGCCGGTTTTCAAACGGCCTTGCGGCAGCTTCAATTCCTTCAATCGGGCGGAAAGCGAGACGGCTGGCGGATCACCGGCACGGCCGCCGGAATAATTGTTCAGTCCTACGTGGATTTTCCCGTCCAGGAAGGTACCCGCGGTCAATACCACTGCATGGCCCGCGAAGCGGATACCGGCCTGCGTCACGGCGCCGACGACGCGGTCACCTTCCAGCATCAGGTCATCCACTGCCTGCTGGAACAGCCACAGGTTGGGCTGGTTCTCCAGGCGGGAGCGGATCGCTGCCTTGTACAGGATGCGGTCAGCCTGGGCGCGGGTAGCGCGCACGGCCGGCCCCTTGGAGGAGTTCAGGATGCGGAACTGGATGCCCGCCTCGTCAGTGGCAATGGCCATCGCCCCACCCATGGCATCGACTTCCTTGACCAGGTGGCCCTTGCCGATCCCGCCAATGGAGGGATTGCAGGACATCTGGCCCAGCGTCTCGATGTTGTGCGTCAAGAGCAGGGTTTTCTGGCCCATGCGGGCTGCGGCCAGTGCAGCTTCGGTGCCGGCGTGACCGCCGCCAACGACAATGACGTCAAATTGTGTGGGGAATAGCATGATGCGGGCCTCGTGGTGAGGTGAGAACAGAGGCGAGATTATAAGACCTTTTATCCGGAGGGGTCGGCAGGCAGGTCCCTGGCTGTTGGTTTACCGCACTTCCCTGCCCTGTCTAACGCTATCGGCGATGACTTCCGATAGGTATAGCTGATCAATGAAACAGCATCGCTACTGTTTCACGTGGAACATCGGGAGGATGTCTTTGTGCTTAGATGAAATTCAACGAGCAAATAAAAACGGAGCCATCGGCTCCGTCTTCAACTTCATTCACGCTGTTTCACGTGAAACATCAAACATGCTTTCTAGCGAAGAAACGCGTCGTACCCGGACTTCAGGATCAACGCTCCGACCACGATCAGGAACAACTTGCGCACAAAGACGCTGCCATGCTTCATCGCCAGTCGGGTGCCAACCAGCGAGCCACCGATATTGAATATTGCCATCAGCAGACCCAATTGCCAGATCACATGGCCGCTATACCCGAACCAGCACAAGGCTGCGAGATTGGTCGCGATGTTGACAAACTTGGAGACCGCCGATGCCGACAGGAAGTCATAGCTGAACACTCGTACGAACAGGAAGACCAGGAAGCTCCCCGTACCCGGGCCGAACACACCGTCGTAGAAACCGACCGCACCACCGATCAGGGCGGCGTAGATCATTTCCCTGCTCCCACTCAACGTGGGCGCATGGGTCGTACCGAAATCCTTCTTCTTCAGCGTGTACAGCGCCACCGCGATCAATACAAAGGGCAAGGCCTTGCGGATCAGATCGGTCGGGATATGCGTCACCACATACGCACCGAAGAAGGAAAAGGCAAACGCTGCCATGGCCGCCGGTGTCACGGTGCTCCAACGTACTGCCACCTTGCGCGCAAAATTGATGGCGGCAGCACTGGTACCCATGACGCCGGCCACCTTGTTGGTACCCAGCAGCGTGGCCGGTGCGGTATTGGGAAAGACCGAGAACAAGGTCGGTACCAGCACCAGCCCTCCCCCGCCTACCACCGCATCAATCAGACCGGCAACGAACGCAGCGCCGCACAGGATGACGTAATCAAGCATGCCTCACCTCCATGACGAAACGGACCGGACCGGCATAAGGTGATGTGGACAAGGGGAAGATGGGACCGATAGCAGTGACGCAAGGCTGTGCATAAGATAAGACGCGGATTGGTGATCTGGATAATCGGAGAACGGGAGCACGGGAATGGCAGACACGTGACGCCGATCGCCCTCCGACCGGCCCACATTCTACCGCCCCGGCTCCGTCGGCATCAGCAACAGATGCGGCCAGCATATTGCTGTTCCGGAACATGAACGATCTGTTATGCCTGGCACAGGACGACGAAAAACCTGTGGACAAAAAATTACCGCCGGGAAATCACCTGATCGGTGACTTGCCGGCGGCAAGCGGATCACCCTGGTGGTGACCCGCGCTCTGTCGAAGACGGGCTAGTGCGAGCTCTTGGCCTGCCCTTTCCCGATCAGCGCCTGGATTTCCCCAACGATGCCCTTGCGGAAGGCCAGCACGCAGACGATGAAGATGAAGCCGGTCACGATGGTCACCGAGTCACCCAGCGTGTTGAACCAGTCGATACTGGTGGCATTGGCCAGCCAGCTGCCGATGTCACCAAGCTTGTTCTCCAACATGATGATGATGACCGCGCCGACGATGGGACCAAGGATGGTGCCCAGGCCGCCCACGAGGGTCATCAGCACCACCAGGCCGGACATGCTCCAGTGCACGTCGGTCAGGGTCTCGAAGCCCAGCACCAGCGTCTTGGTGGCACCAGCCAGGCCCGCCAGACCAGCCGACAGCACGAAGGCCAGCAGCTTGTAGCGCGCCACGTCATAGCCCAGCGAGATGGCGCGGGGCTCGTTCTCCTTGATCGCCTTCAACACCTGGCCGAAGGGCGAATGGATGGTGCGCACGATCAGGGCAAAGCCCGCCACCGCGATGGCCAGCACCACGTAGTACAGGGTCATGTCGCTTTCCAGGCTCAGGAAGCCCAGCAGCTTGCCACGCGGCACGCCCTGCAAGCCATCCTCGCCGCCGGTGAACGGCATCTGCAAGGCCACGAAGAACAGCATCTGCGCCAGCGCCAGGGTGATCATGGTGAAGTAGATACCTTGCCGGCGGATCGCCAGCAAACCCATCACCAGGCCGATCAGCGCGCCCACCAGGGTGCCGATGATCAAACCCAGCTCGGTTGGCAGTCCCCATACCTTCAGCGCCTGGCCGCACATGTAGCCGGCCCAGCCGAAGAAGGCGGCGTGACCGAAGGACAGCAGGCCGGTGTAGCCGATCAGCAGGTTGAAGGCGCAGGCGAAGAGCGCGAAGCACAGCATCTTCATCAGGAACACCGGGTAGATGCCAAACGGTGCAGCCAACAACAATATTAGTAAAACAGCAATTCCGATTTTCTTGTTCATGCCGGTCTCCGATTATTTCTCTTTGCCGAACAGGCCGGCCGGACGGACCATCAGGACGATGGCCATGATGATGAAGACCACGGTGGCCGACAACTCGGGGTAGAACACCCGGGTCAGGCCCTCGATCAGGCCGAGCATCAGCCCGGTCAGGATGGAGCCGAGGATGGAGCCCATGCCCCCGATGACCACCACCGCAAACACCGTGATGATGAGGTTGGAGCCCATCAGCGGCGAAACCTGGATCACCGGTGCGGCCAGCACGCCGGCGAAAGCCGCCAATGCCACGCCGAAGCCGTAGGTCAGGGTCACCATCAGCGGCACGTTGATACCGAAGGCTTCCACCAGCTTGGGGTTTTCGGTACCGGCGCGCAGGTAGGCACCCAGGCGGGTCTTTTCGATCACGAACCAGGTGGCGAAACAGACGATCAGCGAAGCCACCACGACCCAGGCGCGGTAGTTCGGCAGCACCATGAAACCGAGGTTGGTAGCGCCCTGCAGCAGGTCAGGCACCGAATACGGCTGGCCGGAGACGCCATAGATGGAGCGGAAGATGCCCTCGATCATCAGCGTGATACCGAAGGTCAGCAGCAGCCCGTAGAGGTGGTCCAGCTTGTAGAGCCAGCGAAGCATGGTCTTCTCGATGACGATGCCGAATGCGCCCACCAGAATCGGTGCCACGATGAGCATGACCCAGTAGTTCAGGCCGAGATAGGACAGGCCCATCCACGCCAGGAAAGCGCCCAGCATGTACAGGGTGCCGTGCGCGAAGTTGATCACGTTGAGCAAGCCAAAGATCACCGCCAGGCCCAGCGAGAGCATGGCGTAGAAGGAGCCGTTGACCAGTCCCAGCAGGAGCTGGCTCAACAGGGCTTGCAGGGGTATGCCGAATAGTTCCATAAAAACCCGTTCATCCAGATGGGTGAAAATCACCATCGCCCGGCGCTTTACAGCAAAAATCTGCCATCCCCGCGTGAACAGAAATGACAGATTTTGCCGGGCTGTGCGATGGCCTTACTGCTTGTTGCGCGCTGCTCGGTGCGTCCTGCTTACTTCCAGGCCGCGCACTTGGATTCAGCCTTGGTAGTCCAGGCCTGCTCGGCAGGAATGGTCTGCACCAGCTTGTAGTAGTCCCACGGATACTTCGATTCCGACTGGGCCTTGACCTGGTACAGGTACATGTCGTGCATCACGCGGCCGTCGGCGCGCAGGTAGCCGTTCTTCTGGTACATGTCGTTGAACTTGGCCTTGCGCAGGGCAGCCATGACCTTGTCCGAATCGTCGGTACCGATTTCCTTGACCACCTTCAGGTATTGCAGGGCGGCCGAGTAGTCGGCGGCTTGCAGGGACGACGGCATTTTCTTGCGCACGGCGAAGTAGCGCTTGGCAAAGGCACGAGTCTCTTCGTTGGAATCCCAGTACCAGCTATCGGTCAGGTACAGGCCTTCGGTGTTCTTCAGGGTCAGCGAGTGCACGTCGTTGATGAACACCAGCAGACCGGCCAGCTTGGCGGTCTTGGTGATGCCGAACTCGTTGGCAGCCTTCACCGAGTTGATGAAGTCGCCACCGGCGTTGGCCAGGCCGATGATCTGGGCCTTGGAGCTCTGCGCCTGCAGCAGGAAGGAGGAGAAGTCGGACGCGCCCAGCGGGTGCTTGACCGAACCCACCACGGTGCCGCCGGATGCCTTCACGACGTTGGCCGTGTCGGATTCCAGGGAGTGGCCGAAGGCGTAGTCAGCGGTCAGGAAGAACCAGCTCTTGCCGCCCTGCTTCACCACTGCCGAACCGGTACCCTTGGCCAGGGCCACGGTGTCGTAGGCGTAGTGCACGGTATAGGGCGAGCACTCTTCATTGGTCAGACGGGCCGAACCGGCGCCGATCTGCATGTAGACCTTCTTCTTCTCGGCCGCTACCTTGGCGCTGGCCAGGGCGGTACCGGAGTTGGTGCCACCGATGAGCATGTCCACGCCCTGCTGGTCGAACCATTCACGGGCCTTGCTGGCGGCCACGTCAGCCTTGTTCTGGTGGTCGGCCACGACCAGTTCGATCTTCTTGCCGTTGATGGCGCCGCCCATGTCGGCAATCGCCATCTTGATGGCTTCTGCGCCACCCTGGCCGTCGATGTCCGAATACACGCCCGAGATATCGGTGATGAAACCGATCTTGATCACGTCGCCCGAAATCTGGGCCGAAGCCGATGCCGTCGCGAATGCTGCCGCTGCTGCGGTGATCGCCAGTGCCATTGCCTTAAGTTTCATATTCATCTCCTCTGTTATGAAGCCCGCGTGTAATAGTGAAGCGAGACAACTTGGTGGAACGGGGAAAGGATCGCTCACCCCGCTGACGTACTTGTTTGGCAGTACTTCTTGTTCCGGTGATGCAGGTGCTACGGAAAAATCAGGAAGGCGGCGCAGCCGTGGCGCCGCTCACGGGAGCGTGGATCGGGATCAGACGCCCAGCAGTTCGTTCAAGGTCTGCATCTTCGCTTCCAGCTGCGAAGACTCGAAGGACTCGACGATCTGGC
>NZ_MUXB01000132.1:0-1130 GCF_001994935.1 Herbaspirillum sp. VT-16-41 | reverse complement strand
TTGTGCTACTGTTGATGTTGAAATTACTTTAGCTTTAGGAATTCCTCCTCCATCAGCTAATGGGTCTAATTGATATTTCCATTTATAAGTAACTTTAAATCGTTTAATTCCCTTCTTTTTCCAACTTTTATTTATATAGTGTTGGGCAACTGAAACAGCATCTGATGCCCAAACAACACCTCCTACAACTGGAATAGATTTAGTACCTAATGTTGTTAAGAGTTTATTTACTCCTGTAGTAGTTACACCGGCTGCAGTTAATGCTATAGGTGTCCCGGAAGTATTCTTCTTAACGTATATATATTTTACTGTTGTGTGAGTTACACAAGGGTTATATTTTTTTAAACTCCCTTTGTATGGATTTGTACATTTTGTAGCTGCCTCTACATGATTATTGTTTGGTAAAACGCTAGTAGTTGTTGTAAAAATAAGAATAACTGCAAATAGTGCTAAAAAAATTTTTTTGATCATAAGGTTTCTCCTCCCCTTAAATTTACTATAAATACTTTTCACTCTCCTAATTAATAGAATACTATAATTTTTTAGGAAAAATCTATATTTTTTTTATTTTTAAAAATGAAAATAAGAAGAAGAGAATCTTTATTTGAATAAACATACATTTTCAGTTGACATAATGTCTGTTTTAGGAAGTTACAAAAAGATCGGAAGAGCACACTCACATCATTCATTTCCTATAAACCCTCGATTCCTATCATCAGTCACAGCACGGCCTCGGGGGCACCCCGGCGGGCGGCTCGGCCCAGGTCCAGTTCGGCCACCCCGTCGAGCACCCCGTCGGTCCGGCCGTCGGCGCGTTCAGGCACGGGGCACTCCCCGCTGGTCCAGGAGGGTGAGGGTGAACGCACCGGACTGCATGCCCTTGAGGTCAACGGCCGCGAAGCGGAACCCGGCACCGGTGGCAGCACGGTGGATCGCCGTGCGCACCTCGGGCTCCACGGAGCGGGCCAGGTCATCGGCCGGCAGTTCGATGCGGGCCACGTCCCCGTGGTGACGCACCCGGGAGTCGGCGAACCCCAGCTCGCGCAGCGCCTCCTCGACGGTCTCGACCTGGCGCAGCTTCTCGGGCGTGACCTGCTGGCCGTGGGGGATGCGGGAGGCCAGGCAGGGGG
>NZ_MUXB01000158.1:0-1390 GCF_001994935.1 Herbaspirillum sp. VT-16-41 | reverse complement strand
GGGGGGGGGGGGGGGGGGGGGGGGGGGGGGGGGGGGGGGGGGGGGGGGGGGGGGGGGGGGGGGGGGGGGGGGGGGGGTGGGGGGGGGGGGGGGGGGGGGGGGGGGGGGGGGGGGGGGGGGGGGGGGGGGGGGGGGGGGGGGGGGGGGGGGGGGGGACGCGCACCACCGCGGTCGCATGGTCTTCCATCGGCTCACCACCGCGGGCCACAAGCTCAGCGTCCTGATGTGCATGGCCATGGCCTTCGCGTTCTTCTGCGTCGGCTGCGTGCTCGCAGTGATGAGCCGCGCCGAGCTGTGGGAGCCCGGCCTGCAGGTCGTGGTCTCCAAGGACCAGTACAACCAGCTGTTCGCCATGCACGGCACGATCAAGCTGCTGATGTTCGGCACGCCGCTGTTCAACGGCTTCGCCAACTACCTGGTGCCGCTGCAGATCGGCGCCGTGGACATGGCGTTCCCCCGCCTGAACATGTTCGCCTTCTGGCTGACCCTGTTCGGCTCCCTGATCGCCGTGGGCGGCTTCCTCACCCCGCAGGGTGCGGCATCCTTCGGCTGGTTCGCCTATGCACCTCCAAAGCAAGTTGTTTACGAATCATGACAATTCGATCAAGTAAATCTCCACCTTGATTTGCATCAGCTAAAGGAATGAGGGCATAACCAAATTCAAATTCAATTTAATCCATACTTAACAGATTCATTACATTCTCTGGGGTTTTCATCTCGTTACTTTCTACTTGAACATCTTCTTCTACATCTGGAATTTCCATTTCCTTTGTTTGATTTTCTAAAACATATCCACTACCAGCTAACAAAATTGCAATGATTGTTGTCAGAAAAAAGTTAATTGGAGTCAAACCTAATAAAAAGATAGCTCCAGCTGCTATGTATAATAATTTCGGATATTGAAATAACTGAGTTGTTACCTCTGAACCTAAATTATCTTTCCCTCCAGAACGGGTCACTATAATTCCTGTTGCGGTATTTTATTAATAAAATGCCTTAGCATTGCTTCTGTTACATCGAAATCAGCAATTACTCCATCTTTTAATGGACGAATTGCTTCAATGTTTCCAGGTGTACGACCAACCATACGCCGTGCAGCTTCCCCAACCTCCAGGACTTTCCCAGTGTTGCGGTCCATCGCAACAACGGATGGCTCATTCAAAACAATTCCTTTCCCCTTCAAATGAATAAGTACATTTGCCGTTCCAAGGTCAATTCCAATATCCCTAGAAAACATGTATCTAGATCCTCCTAAGTTTATTAACTTGCATCTGTCCGAAAACATAATGCTACTAGTAAAATATTTTACCACAAAAATCTACAATTAACTGCATTTATCTAAAAAGATTTTTGTTGAATTTTTTAATGGGATTTGGGGATTGAGACGAAG
>NZ_MUXB01000163.1:0-70033 GCF_001994935.1 Herbaspirillum sp. VT-16-41 | reverse complement strand
GCCTCGCGAGTTCAGACGGGCTGCAGCATCAGTAACTTAACGATGTCTGAGTGTCCTGAATTGCGGGGGCAACTACACTGATTTTTCCGCCGGTTGTCACAATCATTCCACTCTTGTTCCAATGCCCAAGATATTGGGTTTTATTGGAGTGTGGGTCATCATTGAATGAGTAGTTGTCTTTGACGTAGACGTAGAGATGGGTAACTATGATTCTTGGATCAATACAGTAAGTTTTGACTTTATTTTTATTGTCATACTTAAAGTATCTTGATCCCATCACTTCTATTCGGCCTACGGCGGCATAAATGCCGAAGTTTGCCAATGCCGCAGTTAAATCGGTCATCGAAAGCGATTTAGTCATCGTTTCGTAATTCGCGATATCCACATGCTGAAAATTCCAGTCCAAATGGAAACGATGCAGATTATTTAGATGAAGCGCCGTTTCAAATCCCAGACGAGTAGTGTTTTGAAAGCTTTTCTCAAGGATCGGTTTTATTTATATCTTCAGTTCGTCAATAGCATTGTCGTTGTAGATCTTATGGGATAGAAGACTCTGATATTCCCACTCCACAAGTCCGAAGGTACGAACCCAATCAAGAGTGACAGAACTATCATCGATGGACAGCACCGCTTTCTTATCATTGTTCCATATCAGCTTTGGATTGCTGAACCATCTGCGTACGAGTTTTGCCGCGACGACCCAGCCCTTTTTATCCATGGCGCCAGACACGTCCTGAAGATCAAAATCAGGAAGCTTATCTCTTTCCTCAGCTTCGAGAAGCGTAGGCGAAGCTTTTTCAGCTTGTTTGTGTGTAAGGGGATTTTGCTTCTTGCGGGCGTCGGCAAGGGCTTGCTGACGTGCTGCTTTCGCGACCCGCGTCTCCGATTTCTCTTTGGCTTGCGGGGGCGAGCCAACAGGTTGAGGAGGCCTGGACGGAAGACGCTCACCTGGTGCGAGCCGCTCATACGATACCGTCTGAGGTGTGCTGATGGGAACAGCACCCACTGAGCCGGCATATTGCTTCCACACCTCGCCCCGAAACAAAGATCGCTCTATCGCGTAGTAAGGAACTCTTCTAACTTTAGTCATGACCACCTTGAGATTTGGCAAATGCCAAAAGATGGCGCTGATCCTAGCTAGTTAGCCCTGCATCATAAATCGTCTCAAAGGGAGGCTGACCGTCGGGAGACCTAAGCCTCCCGGCAGGAGTATCGCTTTACTTCTTCTGATCCGGCGGGGTACCGGTGGCGCCGAAGGGGAAGGTGCCGAACATGTTCTTGGTCTGGCTCTGCATCTGCTCCTGCATCTGGATGAACAGGTTCTTGCTCTGCTCGATGTAGTTGCTCATCATGCCCTGCATCATCGGCCCCTGCACGTTCATGAACTGGGTCCACATCTCCGGGCTGAAGGGCTTGCCTTCGTAGAAGCCCTTGGAATTTTCGGCCAGCTTGTTCTGGATGTCGATGAAGGTCTGGATGTTCTTTTCCAGATAGTTGCCCATCATGCCCTGCATGGCATGGCCGTAGTAGCGGATGATCTGCGACAGGGCGCCGCTGGAGAACATCGGGACACCGTGCGACTCTTCTTCCAGGATGATCTGCAGCAGGATGCTGCGGGTGAGGTCGTCGCCGCTCTTGGCGTCGACCACGGTGAATTCCTCATTGTCCAGCACCAGTTGCTTGACGTCGGTCAAGGTGATGTAGGAACTGGTCTGGGTGTCGTAAAGACGGCGGTTGGGGTACTTCTTGATCAAGCGGTCTGCCGAATTTTTTGCAGTAGTCATCTGAAGTCCAGTCTCTCTCATTGCAGCCGTTGGCCGGCCTTGGTTTGCAGCGGTGCGGGCCGCTTCGATGCGCTCCCGACCCGCGGGCGTCCGGGACATTGATGCTGTCCTCTCCTTGCTTCTTCTACTGTGATGCAGCTTGCGTCGTCCTCGCGACGCGGTCGCAATCCTTTTGCAGGGCAGCAACGCAAGCCATTATAGGGGGGAAGACGCACAATGGGGAGCCCGATCGTGCAGTGCGGAGAAATTCTCCGCCGATGGCCGCAGCAGAGGCAGGCGGACAACCTGCCTGCTGCAGCAAAGGACATCAGCCCATGTACAGGCCGCCGTTGAGGGAGAAGTCCGAACCGGTCGCGTAACCGCCCTCGGAAGAGGCGATCCAGGCCACGATGGAGGCGATTTCCTCCGGCTCGCCCAGACGCTTGACGGGGATGCCGGAGACGATCTTCTCCAGCACTTCCGGGCGGATGGCACGCACCATGTCGGTACCGACATAGCCCGGCGAGACGGTGTTGACGGTCACGCCCTTGGTCGCCACTTCCTGGGCCAGCGCCATGGTGAAGCCGTGGATGCCGGCCTTGGCGGTGGAGTAGTTGGTCTGGCCGAACTGGCCCTTCTGGCCGTTCACCGAGGAGATATTGACGATACGACCGAAACCGCGCTCGCACATGCCTTCGATGACCTGTTTGGTGACGTTGAAGAGCGAATTGAGGTTGGTGTCGATGACCGCATCCCAGTCGGCCTTGCTCATCTTGCGGAACTGGCCGTCGCGGGTGATGCCGGCGTTGTTGACCAGCACGTCCACTTCACCGATCTCGGCGCGCACCTTTTCGAAGGCGGCCTTGGTGGATTCCCAGTCAGAGACGTTGCCTTCAGAGGCATGGATGTCGAAGCCGTGGCCGCGCATGGTGGCCAGCCAGGAGTCCTTGCGGGTGGAATTGGGGCCGCAGCCGGCCACCACGGTATAGCCGTCCTTGCACAGACGGGTGCAGATGGCGGTCCCGATGCCGCCCATGCCACCGGTCACATATGCGATACGCTTGCTCATTTGCTGCCTCCTATTGGATGGTGATTATTGGGGTTCCAGCTACTGCCTGTTACCCCTGTTTCGGGTCTGCCTTGCGCCGCATTGGTCGGGAGGCCGGGTCTTGTCTGGCTTCCCTGTATTGGTCTGGCCGATGCCGCCGCGGATGCGACGCCGGTCGTCTCTCTCTGTCGGCGGCTCCGGTCTGCCGGATCACCGCCCTCTTTTCATCATCGCCGCCGACTTCTGGGCCTCCCCTGGCCGGCTGGCTGATCCTTCAGGCCACCAACTGGTCGGCCTTGACCTTGACATAGCGGCCCGGGGCCGGCTCGATGTGCTTGTAGCGGGTCGAACCCGGCGACTTGGGCGCGGCCACCTTGCGTCCGCCATGCTTGGCCAGGAAGGCCGCCCACTCGCCCCACCAGCTGCCGGGATGCTCGGTAGCGCCGGCCAGCCAGGTATCGGCATCGGCGCCGGCACGGGCCTTGTCGTTGGTCCAGTAATTGCGCTTGTTCTTGGAGGCAGGATTGATCACGCCGGCAATGTGTCCCGACGCGCCCAGCACGAAACGGTTGTTGCTGCGTTTGCCGGCGTTGACCAGGTCCAGCGAGGCATAGGCGGATTTCCAGGGCACGATGTGATCATCACGCGAGGCATAGATGAAGGCCGGGGCGCTGATCTTGCGCAGGTCGATCTTCTCGCCGCCCACCGTCAGGCGGCCCGGTTCCTTGAGCGCATTCTCCAGATACATATGCCGCAGGTAATAGCAGAACATCGGTCCGGGCAGGTTGGTGCTGTCGGCATTCCAGTACAGCAGGTCGAAGGCGCTGGGCTTTTCGCCCTTGAGGTAATTGGATTCGACGTAGTTCCACAGCAGGTCGTTGGGACGCAGGCTGGAGAAGGCGCTGGCGAAATCGCGCCCGGCCATCAGACCGCGCTGGCCGATCATCTGTTCGCGCAGGGCCAGTTGCATCTCGTCGATATAGACGTCGATGGCACCGGTGTCGGAGAAATCAAGGAAGGTGGTCAACAGCGTCAGGCTGGCCACCGGGTCTTCGCCGCGGGCGGCCAAGAGTGCCAGCGCGCAGGACAGCAGCGTGCCGCCCACGCAGAACCCGAGGGCATTGATCTGCGGCTGCTTGCTGATTTCCTGGACGATGTGGATGGAACGTGCCACGGCATCATCGACGTAGTTGTCCCAGGTCGATGCCTCCACCGCCTCGTCGGCATTGCGCCAGGAAATGAGGAACACGGTGTGTCCCTGCTCCACCGTGTAGCGCACCAGCGAATTCTGCGGCTGCAGGTCGAGGATGTAGAACTTGTTGATGCAAGGCGGCACGATCAGCAGCGGCACCGCATGCACGGTCTTGGTCAGCGGCTTGTACTGGATCAGCTGGAACAGCTCGTTCTCGAAGACCACCGACCCCTCGCTGGCGCCGACGTCACGCCCCACTTCGAAGGCGGTCTCGTCGGTCTGCGAGACATGACCCTTCTGCAGGTCGGCCAGCAATTGAGCGATGCCCTTGGTGAGACTCTCGCCGCGGGTCTCGATGATCTTTTGCTGGGCCACCGGATTGGTCGCCAGGAAATTGGCCGGCGACATCGCATCAATCATCTGCTGCACTGCAAAACGTAATTTGTGCCGCACCTTATCGGTGCCCTTGACCGCATCGGCCATGGCCAGCAGGAAGCGCGAATTGAGCTGGTAGGCCGCCGCCTGGAACGCGAAGTAGGGATGCTCCTGCCAGGCCGGTGCCGACAGGCGGCGATCGGTGATGGTCAGCGCCTTGGCCGACAGCATCGACTGCCACAGTTCGCCGAACTCGCGGGTGTACTCCTGCTGCAGGCGAACCGCATCGGCGGGGTCGAGCGTGGCGCCCATGTCGCCCAGCTGCCTGGCCAGCAGTGTCGGATCGATCTGGCCTGCACCGGGCGGCATGCCTGCCATGCCGGCCATATTGGGCATGGGCGGCAGATGCGACCTGAATTGCTCGAACTGGGATTGGAATTGGGACTGCAGCGAGGTCCAGAACTTCGGATCGGACATCTGTGCCAGCCACGCGGATACATCGGGAGAGGGTTGCTGCGGATTCTGCTTGTTCATGCTCGGATCTGCAATTTTCGCGTATCTTTACGGTTTGTCTCGAAGCGCCATCTCACCATGTATATCGTCGCTATCGCATGGCTCTACGTCGTCTTCATGATGTCGATCACCGAACAGTCAGCGATTGCCGGCATCGCCACTTTCCTGCTGTACGGGATAATTCCCCTGACCATCGTTTTATACCTGATGGGTACGCCGCAACGCAAGCGGAATCGTCAAAATATGAAGAAATTGGCAGCGGCCCGCAAGGAAGACTTGGAACATGACAGTTCCGTGAAACGCGAGTCGCCGTCCGAGCCTGAGGACCGTCACCCTTCCTGAAGAGACTTGACGGCCACTCAATCCGGCGAACAGGAAAACTTAGAAAATGGCAGGCCGCACGCACCATCATCGTGAACCCAAGAACTATACGGCACACAGGTTTGCGCAGTGCATCATGGGAGCGGACTGCACCGAAAACCTCAGTCCTTGCACTCAGCGCCTGCGGGAACGACGCAGGGCGATCGGTCGATAACGCGGCTTGAGCACGGCCAGCATGTCACGCAGGACGGCCGAGCCTCGCCACGGTGGCGAGACATAGGCCATACGTAACTTCAATCCTTGACTGTCACGTAACTCACAATCAAGCATGGCAATCATGCAGCCATCCAGCCAGGCATAGACATGCACTTCGCCGGGCAACTTCTGCTTCGGCCCCTCGATCCGCCAGGTTGGCGAGGTCATCATCACCATGGCGCCAGCTCGGTGATGTGCCAGGCCAGATGGAGACCCAGCAGCAGCAAGCCGATGAAGAAGGCGCGCCGGAAGCTGGCTGCACGGACCATGCCGCGCACCCGGGTGCCGATGGCCATGCCCATCAAAGCCGGCACCAGCACCACCAGCGAGGCCCAGCCTACGCCACCGCTGAAGGCTCCACCCTGCCCGAGGTTGACGGCCAGCGCCAGGGTGGAAACCGTGAAGGACAAGCCCAGCGCCTGGATCAACTGGTCGCGCTGCAAGCCCAGCGCCTGCAGATACGGGACAGCGGGAATCACGAACACACCAGTGGCCGCCGTTACCAGCCCGGTCAATAGTCCGACGACGGGCGACCACCAGCGCTCCTGCCCGGGCCGTACGCTCGGCGTCCACGCCGCCAGTCCGGCGATGGCATACAGCATCAGTGCCAGGCCCAGGATGACAATGGCACGGCGGCCACCGTCCACTCCCATCAGGCCGCTGCCGGCCAGCGTACCCACCACGATGCCGACCAGCATGCCCCACAGGCGCCGCGCCAGCGCCAGGAAGGCGCCACCGGTGGCCAGTTGCCAGCCATTGGTGACCATCGACGGCAGGATCAGCAAGGCCGCCGCCTGTACCGGCGACATCACCAGACTCAGCAAACCGATCGCCACCGTCGGCAGACCCAGGCCGATCACGCCCTTGACGAAGCCGGCCAGCAGGAACACCGCCAGGCTCACGGCCAGGACGGTGGCATTCATATCGAGGAAGGAAAACAGGCTGGGCATGGCGAAAGGAGAAGTCGACGGTGCTTGCTACAAGGCGTTCAGTCTGCCAGCCTCGGTCGGCTCTGGAAATGTGGAATACACTTAGGCAGCCTTCGGCCTGGCCGAAGGCAAAATCCGGCTTGCCTGCCCCACCTTGCCTGTTGTGGACCTGCGCCCTTCCCTACACTCCACACCACACCCTACACACCATGAGCAATCGATTCGAACTATCCGACCTGCGCCTGTTCCTGTATGTGGTCGAGAGTGGCAGCATCACCGCCGGCGCCACCCGCGCCCATATGGCACTGGCATCGGCCAGCGCCCGCATCCGCAATATGGAGGACGCCCTCGGCACGCCCCTGCTGGAGCGCGGTCGGCGCGGCGTGCGGACCACCGATGCCGGGCGCGCGCTGGCCCACCACGCACGCATGATGGCGCAGCAGATGGAACAGTTGCGCGATGAACTGGGCCAGTACGCGCAGGGCCTGAAGGGGCATATCCGGCTGCTGTGCAATACCTCGGCCATGACCGAATTCCTGCCGGAAGTGCTGGCACGCTTCCTGGCGCGGCATCCGCATACCGATATCGAACTGGAAGAAAAACTGAGCTACGAGGTAGTACAAGCCGTGGTGGACGGGGTGGCCGATGTCGGCATCATCGCCGACTCCACCGACAGTGGCCCGCTGCAGACCTATCCGTTTCGCCAGGATCACCTGGTGGCCGTGCTATCGAAAAAACATCCGCTGGCCCGCCGCAAGTCGCTGGCCTTCAGCGAACTGCTGGGGGAGGATTTCATCGGCCTGTCCGGCGACAGCGCCTTGCAACAGCATCTCTCCGGCCACGCCACACGGGCCGGCCGACGGCTGCAATACCGGGTCCGGCTGCGCAGCTTTGACGGCATCTGCCGCATGGTCGAGCATCAGGTGGGCGTGGCGGTGATACCGGAAACGGCGGCCCTGGCCAGCGCCGGCCACATGGATATCCGTGCCATCCCGCTCAGCGACCGCTGGAGCCGCCGCCAGTTGCTGATCTGCGTACGCGGACTGGAAGGCATGCCGGGACATACGCGGGAGCTGATCCAGGCCCTGCAACGCCATCCCTGACGGCGTGCAAAGCACGAGGACCGGAATTATTTCAGCCAGATCAGCGAGGCCATGCGGCCCGTGGTCTTGTCACGCCGGTAGGAGTAGAAGCGTTGATCGGCGACCGTGCACAGGCCACCGCCGCTGACGTCGTGTACCCCGACTGCGGCCAGGCGCTGGCGCGCCAGTTGGTAGATGTCGGCCAGGTACTTGGCGGGACGACCGGGATAGTCGCGAAAGGCGGCTTCAGCCTCTGGCTGCCGGGCCAGGAAGGCCTCCCGCACTTCAGCCCCGACTTCGAAGTTGTCCGGCCCGATGGCTGGTCCCAGCCAGGCCATGACATCGATCGCGCCGCGCGCGCGCATGGCGGCCACGGTGCGCTCCAGCACGCCGGCCGCCAGCCCGCGCCAGCCTGCATGGGCTGCGCCGACCACGCTGCCGGCGCGGTCGCAGAACAGCACCGGCAGACAATCGGCGGTCATCATCACGCACACCGCGCCGGGCGTCGTGCTGATGCAGCCGTCGGCCTGCGGCTGCGCCGGCAAGTCGGCCGCATCCAGCACCTCCACCCCATGCACCTGGCTCAGCCAGGCCGGCTCCTGCGGCAGCAGGCGCCGCAGCAGCGCACGATTACGTGCCACCAGCAAGGGATCATCGGCCACATGCAGGCCCAGGTTCAGGCCAGGGCCACCATGACCATCGTCGTAAGGGGCCGGGCTGTAGCCGCCGGCGCGCAAGGTGGTCATGGCACCCACGCCAGCAGGCGCCAGCCAGTCGGGGATCAGCAGCTCCATGGAGCGCCCTCCCCGGCCCGCCGGGGCAGCTCAATAGTCATCATCTTCGTCGTCATAGTCGCCGGCCACCGGATCGGGCTGGTCATCCATTTCGGGAATCACCGCCAGAGCCGGATCGATGCCGGCGCGCTGCAGCAGCGCCACGATGTCCTCCGGCAGCGGTGCGGCCCACTGGCGGAACTTGCCGCTACCCGGGTGGACCAGGCCGAGGCGACCGGCCAGCAGCGCCTGACGCGGGAACACCGGGATCAGGTGATGCTTGCCATACAGCGCATCACCAACCAGGGCAAAGCCCAGCGACTGCAGGTGCACGCGGATCTGGTGGGTGCGCCCGGTTTCCAGGCGGCAATGCACCAGGCTCACCGGCTTGCGATCGATCTCTCCAGTGGCCAGGCGACGGTAATGGGTCACCGCCGGCTTGGCGCGCATGCTCTGCGATACCGCCATCTTGATGCGGTCACGCGGATGGCGCGCCATCGGCGCATTGATGGTGCCGGACAGCTGCGGCAAGCCCCACACCAGCGCCAGATACTGACGCTTCATGCTGCGCGCCTGTAGCTGTCGCACCAGATCGGTCTGCGCCGCCAGCGTCTTGGCCACCACCATCAGGCCGCTGGTCTCCTTGTCCAGCCGGTGCACGATGCCGGCACGCGGCACCTTGGCCAGCGCCGGGCAATGGTGTAACAGACCATTCAAGAGCGTGCCGCTCCAGTTGCCGGCGGCCGGGTGCACCACCAGACCAGCCGGTTTGTTGAGCACGATGATGTACTTGTCTTCATGCAGGATATCCAGCGCCATGGCTTCGGGAGCATAGGGCTGATCGGCCGGGGCCGACTGCGGCGCCACCTCGACCAGCTCATCGCCCAGCATGGTCATCTTGGCCTTGGCGGGGGCACCATCGACGGTGACGTGACCGTCTTCAATCCATTGCTGGATGCGGTTGCGGGAAAATTCGGGCATGAGGCCGGACAGGACCTTGTCCAGCCGCTGGCCGATGACTTCATCGCCCAGGCGCAGGCTCAGGGGCTCCAGGCCAGAGCTGCCATCGTCGTCGGCAGCGGCCTGGCCGTTATCGTCGTCGAAAGCCTCATCGGCGGGGAGGTCGGGGGTCATTGGCGTATCGCCATTTGTAATCGGAAGGGGTTTCTTACGTGACATCAGCTATAATCGCCGGATCGGGTTGATTGTATTTCGGGTATCGATGCAGCCGGCTCGGGTAGGCGCACAGCGCCATGCACAACTGATAAGTCCCAGACAAGCACACAAGAGTCATGCACAAAATCTTATTGAAGTTCTTCATCATCGGTTTTGCCCTCTCGCTCACCGCCTGCGGCCTCTTGCCGGAGCAAAAGGATGAGACGGTCGGCTGGTCTGCCTCGAAATTATACTCGGAAGCCAAGGACGAACTGAATGCCGGTGGCTACGAGAAGGCCATCAAGTACTTCGAGAAGCTGGAGTCGCGCTACCCCTTCGGTACCTATGCGCAGCAGGCACAGATGGACATCGCCTACGCCTACTACCGCCAGAACGAGCAGGCCCAGGGCCTGGCGGCGGTGGACCGCTTCATCAAGCTGCACCCCAACCATCCCAACGTCGACTACATGTACTACCTGCGTGGCCTGATCAATTTCAATGATCGCACCAGCATCTTCGACACCTTCACCGACCAGGACAACACCGAGCGCGATCCCAAGGCCATGCGTGACGCCTTCGACTCGTTCAAGCTGCTGGCAGAACGTTTCCCGGACAGCAAGTACACCCCGGACGCCATTGCACGCATGAAATACCTGGTCAATGCCATGTCGCAATACGACGTCCACGTGGCCAACTACTACTACCGCCGTGGCGCCTACGTATCGGCGGCCAACCGCGCGCAGGCCGCCATCAAGCAGTATCCGGACTCGCCTGCCAACGAAGAGGCGCTGTTCATCCTGATGCGCTCCTACGAAGCCCTGGGACAGACCAAGCTGAAGGAAGATACCGAACGCATCATCCAGGCCACCTATCCCAACAGCCCCTGGTACACCGGTGGCCCCAAGCAGAAGGCCAAGCCCTGGTGGAAGGTCTGGTAAGCCAGCTTCACCCCATATAAAAACCCTCGCCATGCGGATGGCGAGGGTTTTTTGTTTGTTTGACATTTCCATCAGGCAAGGCGTTGAGCCCTGCCCGGCCGCAGTTCAGCCCTCCAGGCGACGGCGGAAGACCCAGTTCTTCTCGTTGGAAGCCTCGGGCGCGAAGGCATAGCCTTCCAGGTCGAAGGCCTTGAGCTTCTCCGGCTGGTTGATATTCTTCTGCGCCGCATAGCGCGCCATGAGCCCGCGTGCGCGCTTGGCGTAGAAGGAAATGATCTTGTACTTGCCGCCCTTCCAGTCCTCGAACACCGGCGCGATCACCTGTGCCTTGAGCAGCTTGGGCTTGACCGACTTGAAGTATTCGTCCGAAGCCAGGTTCACCAGCACCGGCGTCTTCTGCGCGGCCAGTTCCTCGTTGAGGGCATCGGTGATCTCGCTGCCCCAGAAGGCGTAGAGGTCCTTGCCGTTGGGATTGGCCAGCTTGGTCCCCATTTCCAGGCGATACGGCTGCATCAGGTCCAGCGGACGCAGCATCCCGTACAGGCCCGAGAGAATGCGCACATGGTTCTGCAGGTAATCCAGCTGCTTGCCATTGAGCGATGCCGCATCCAGGCCCTCGTAGACGTCACCATTGAAGGCCAGCACGGCCTGCTTGGCATTCTTCGTGGTGAACTTGCGCGACCAGCTTGCATAGCGGTTCACATTGAGCACGGACAACTGATCGGAAATTCCCATCAGGCTGCCGATCTCAGCCGGCGAGAGCTTCTTGAGCAATTCGATCAGCTCTGCCGAGCGCGGCACAAAAGCCGGCGTGGTATGCACATCGGTGGTCGGAGGCGTGTCGTAGTCCAGCGACTTGGCGGGAGACAAAACAATCAGCATGAGGCGGTTATCCAATGATCAGGTTGGGACAAGATGGCCGCCATGATACCGAAAGCGCGGCCCTTGCGCCCGCGCCCTCCTACAAGTTCCGCCGAAGCGGCAATATGCGCCGCAAAACACTGGTTATTGCCGCTTTGATCTGACAAGGCGCGCTCCTAAACTGCATGAGCCAACCCTGCAGGCATGGGTCGATCCGTCACCTGCATCCGGTGCTCCGCCACCGATATTCCAAGACCAAGGACAAACCATGAAATGGTTCTACGATCTGCGCATCGCCCGCAAGCTGATGCTGACCTTTGCCGCCATCCTGCTCCTGACCGCCGTGCTGGGGGTGTTTTCCATCGTGCAGCTTTCGCGGGTCAACGACGCCTCCACCGAAATCGCTACCAACTCCCTGCCCAGCGTGCGTTACCCGCTGGAAGCCAAGGTCGCCCTGGCGCGTATCCGCACGATACAGTTGCAACACATGCTGCCGGGCAACGAAGGCAATGTGGAGAGCAATGAAAAAACCATCGGCGGCCTCTTCACCGACCTGTCCAGGATCCTGGACAAGTACGCGCCCCTGGTCAATTCGCCCGAAGAGAAAACCAACTTCGATGCGATCAAGGCCGATCAGGCCATCTTCACCAAGATGCACCAGGAGATCGCCACCCAGGTGCGCGCACAAAAGATCGACGACGCCCGCGAACTGCTGATCAAGCAAGCGACCCCGGTCTACCTGCGCCTGTTTGCCGCCCTGGACAACGCGGTCAACATCAATGTCAAAGGCAGCGAGCAGACTGATCAGGAAGCCCAGGACCGCTATGAAAGCTCGCGCATCATGATCGGCGCCCTGCTGGCCGCCTGCATCGGCCTGGGAATGTTGCTGGCGACCTGGGTGGCACGCATCGTCTCGCGTCCGCTGCAGGATGCCATGCACGTGGCCGAACGCGTGGCCGAGGGCGACCTGACGGTCGAAATCAAACCCGCCGGAGCCGACGAGACCGGCCACCTGATGCGCTCGCTCAAGGCCATGAACGACAGCCTGCTGCGCATCGTCACCCAGGTCCGCGAAGGCACCGACACCATCAACACCGCCTCCCGCGAGATCGCCACCGGCAACCTGGACCTGTCCACCCGTACCGAGCAGCAGGCCAGTTCGCTGGAAGAAACCGCCTCGGCCATGGAAGAGCTGACCTCGACCGTCAAGCAGAACGCTGACAACGCCCGCCAGGCCAACCAGCTGGCGCACTCGGCGTCCGACGTGGCCACCCAGGGTGGCAGCGTGGTATCGCAGGTGGTCGATACCATGGGCGCCATCAACGATTCCTCGCGCAAGATCGTGGAAATCATCAGCGTGATCGACGGCATCGCCTTCCAGACCAATATCCTGGCCCTGAACGCCGCCGTGGAAGCGGCCCGTGCCGGCGAGCAAGGGCGCGGCTTCGCCGTGGTGGCCTCGGAAGTGCGTTCCCTGGCGCAGCGATCGGCCGCCGCAGCCAAGGAAATCAAGATGCTCATCGACGACTCGGTGGCCAAGGTCGATACCGGCAGCAAGCTGGTCGAAACCGCCGGCAGCACCATGACCGAAGTGGTGGCCAGCGTGCGCCGTGTCACCGACATCGTGGGGGAGATCACTGCCGCCAGTTCGGAGCAGAGCGATGGCATTGAACAGGTCAACATCGCTATCACCCAGATGGACGAAGTGACCCAGCAGAATGCCGCGCTGGTCGAACAAGCCGCCGCCGCGGCCGGCTCGCTGCAGGAACAGGCCGTCCGCCTGACCGAACTGGTCAGCGTGTTCAAGCTCAAGCCTGACCTCTCCAGTCATGCGCCTCGCTCCGCCCGTGCAGCCGGCGCGGTCAGCCGTGCGGCTGCACCTGTCACGGCCAAATCGCCGCCGGCCGCCCGCCCTGCCCCCTCCCCGGCAATCGCGCGCGCGCCTGCGGCCACTGCTGCACCGGCCCTGCCGGCGCGCAAGAGCGAACCGGCCGCCTCGCGCAGCAACAAGGTGGAGACCGGCAATGATTCAGATTGGGAACAGTTCTGAGCGGCAGCACGATGGCGGCCGGGCCGCCATTCAAGTTCTGCAACATTCTTGCCGTAGATCAATGAAGTAACCGCAGCAGATAACGGCAGCAAGGGCCAGCAGGGTGCATTACGCCGGCACTTCGGCAGCCAATCGCTGTCCATGTTGACAGTGGCGGCGGCCTGCGCATGCGCTGCAGGCCAGCACTGTAGGCCACTATGCATTGATCACCGGCAAGGAGGACGACATGAAACGAGACAAAGCCCTGATGGGCGAAATCCTGAAGCAGCTGGCATCCTTCGGCACCCTCTACGGCGACGTCGAGAAGATACAGAGCGCCCTCCCCGGCCAGGTGGCGCCCGAGGTCATCCTGCATCATCTGCGCCTGCTCTATGACCGCGGGCTGGCAGCGGTGGACATGCATAATTTCTGGCGCGTCACCGATCAGGGGTATGATGCGCTCGAATCTGGCGGCGAGCTCTTCAGCAAGCAGGAAGCGCCGCTCCCCGGCCAGCGTGGCATCGACAACTAGCTTTTCCATTCAATGAGCAATCCGGCAACACACCCTCTCCCTTCCCCGCTTTCTTCCGAACCCGCTGCCGCCCTGGCCACCGCCTCCCCCAGTGGGCGCCAGCGGCTGGTGCTGGACACCAATGTCTGCCTGGACCTGTTCGTGTTCCGCGACCCGCGCTGGGCGCCCCTGCTGCAGGCACTCGAAGACGGCAGCGTGGAGGCCTACACTCGCGAGGACTGCCGCAATGAATGGCTGGCGGTGCTGGACTATCCCCACCTGCCGGTCACGCCCGAGAACAAGCCGTCTATCTGCGCCCAATTCGACCGCCTGCTGCAGTGCCTGCCGCTGGCCGAGGTCAATACCTTCGGCCTGCCCCTCTGCACCGACCGCGACGACCAGAAATTCCTGGAACTGGCCCTGCAGTGCCGCGCCCATGTGCTGGTGAGCAAGGACAAGGCCGTGCTCAAGCTGGGCAAGCGCACCCTCAAGCGTGGCATGTTCGCCATCGTGCAGCCCCAGCACTGGCGGCCGGACGCCTTCCTTGCGATGCCTGCCTGAACCGGCCGGCGAATGCGGCTAGAATAACGGGCTTGCGATCATCACAAGAACGAGCCCGCTGCAATGAGCACCCCCACTATCGTCACCAAGCTGCCCAAGGTCGGCACCACCATCTTCACCGTCATGTCCGCACTGGCCTCCGAAAAGGGCGCAGTCAACCTGGGACAAGGCTTCCCCGATTTCCATTGCGACCCGACGCTGGTCAACGCGGTCACCCAGGCCATGCAGGAAGGCCTGAACCAGTACCCGCCCATGGCCGGTGTGCTGCCGCTGCGCGAAGCCATTGCCGACAAGGTCGAACAGCTCTACGGGCATCGCTACGATCCGGTCTCCGAGATCACCGTCACCGCCGGCGCCACCCAGGGCATCCTGACCTCGGTACTGTGCGCGGTGCATGCCGGCGATGAAGTCATCGTCATCGAACCGGTCTACGACTGCTATATACCGGCCATCGAACTGGCCGGCGGCGTGCCGGTGTTCGTGCAGATGGAAGTGGGCGCGGCCGGCTACAGCATCCCCTGGGACAAGGTCAAGGCCGCAGTCACCCCCAAGACCCGCATGATCATGGTCAACACGCCCCACAACCCGACCGGCAGCGTCATGCGTGCCGCCGACGTGGCGGCCCTGGCAGATATCGTGCGCGGCACCGACATCCTGATCCTCTCCGACGAAGTCTACGAGCACATGGTCTACGACGGCCAGCCCCATGAGTCCCTGGCGCGTCACCCCGAACTGGCCGAGCGCAGCTTCATCAATTCCAGCTTCGGCAAGACCTACCACGTCACCGGCTGGAAGGTCGGCTACGTGGCCGCACCCGCCGCCCTCACGGCCGAATTCCGCAAGGTGCACCAGTTCAACGTGTTCACCGTCAATACCCCGGTGCAATACGGGCTGGCGGCCTACATGAAGGACCCGGCCCCCTACCTGGACCTGCCGGCCTTCTACCAGAAGAAGCGCGACCTGTTCCGCGCCGGCCTGGCCGCGACCCGTTTCGAACTGCTGCCCTCGCAGGGCACCTATTTCCAGTGCGTGAAGTACGACGCCATTTCGGACCTGCCCGAAGCCGAGTTCTGCAAGTGGCTCACCACCGAGATCGGCGTAGCCGCCATCCCGGTCTCGGCCTTCTACAACACGCCACGCGAATCCGGCATCGTGCGCTTCTGCTTCGCCAAGAAGGACGAGACCCTGCAACTGGCGCTGGATCGCCTGGCCAGTCTGTAAATCCTTTATCTCTTTTATAGCGTTAGTGCATCGCCCGGCATTGCCCGGACTCCACCCCGACACCTACAGAGGACATCCATGATCGACGTATACAGCTGGGCCACACCCAACGGCCACAAGGTCCACATCATGCTGGAAGAATGCGGCCTGCCCTACACCGCGCACGCCATCGATATCGGCGCCGGCGACCAGTTCACACCGCAATTCCTGAAGATTTCGCCCAACAACAAGATCCCCGCCATCGTCGATCCCGATGGTCCGGACGGCCAGCCGATCTCGCTGTTCGAATCGGGCGCCATCCTGATCTACCTGGCCGGCAAGACCGGTCGTTTCCTCGGCGAAACCGATCGCGAAAAGTATGAAGTGCTGCAATGGGTGATGTTCCAGATGGGTGGCCTGGGGCCGATGCTGGGACAGGCGCACCACTTCCGCCTCTATGCGCCCGAACAGATCGAATACGCCGTCAATCGCTACACCAATGAAGCGCGTCGCCTGTACCAGGTGATGGAAAAGCAACTGGGCCAGCACGCCTACCTGGCTGGCGAGCAGTACACCATTGCCGATATCGCCTGCTTCCCCTGGACCCGTTCGCACAAGAACCAGGGCATCGATCTGGCGGACTTCCCCAACGTCAAGCGCTGGTTCGATGCCATCAGCGCCCGTCCGGCCGTGCAACGCGGCGTGACCGTGCTGGCCGACAAGCGCAAGCCGCTGCAGGATGACAAGGCCCGGGAACTGCTCTTCGGCGCCAGCCAGTACCAGAAACGCTGAACACCGGGCACCGGGCACCGGGCACTGGGCCCTCAGCACCACGGAGCTGTTGCGCTCAGCCCCGTGGTACGCAGGCCAGGGGCGCGAATTCGAAGCGGTTGCGCCCTTTTTCCTTGGCGCGATAGAGAGCATCGTCACTGGCCCGCAAGACCTGCTCCTGGCCGGCGCTGTCTGCCTGCATCAGGGCGATCCCGATGGACAGCGTCACCTCCACCTTATGCCCGTCATGCCATAGCGGCTGGCCGGCAAAGCAGTTTTGCAGACGCGTCGCGAATTCGGCTGCCGCCTGCAGGTCCACCCCGGACAGGATCACGGCAAACTCTTCTCCACCCAGCCGCCCGGCGGCATCGGTCTTGCGCAACTGGCTCATGAGCACGTCGGCAAAGTGCTTGAGCACCTGATCCCCCACGGCATGCCCCAGGCTGTCATTGATGCGCTTGAAATGATCCAGATCGCACATCAGCACCGCCGCCGTGCCGGCGATGCCGCGCTGGATGCGGTTGTACTCTTCCTGTAGCCGCTGCATGAAGTGACGACGGTTGGGCAACTGCGTGAGGTAGTCGGTCAGGGCGAATTCCTGCAGTTCGAGCTCGATGGCCTTGCTCTGGCTGATGTCGCTGATGAAGCCATGCCACAGGATGGTGCCATCGGCCAGCCGCCGTGGCCGGGCCTCACCGCGCAGCCAGCGCACGCACTGGCCCGGTGGCATGACCCGGAACTCCAGTATCCAGTGAGAGGCACCGGCCAGCACCGCCTGGCGCGCCGCTTCGTAGAGCGGCATGTCTTCCGGATGGATCACGCTCTTGATCACCGCCGGCGACTCCAGCAACTGCTGGGGCGCCAGGCCATAAGTCTCGCGCGCACCTTCGCTGACATAGGTGAAGTACCCGCGCCCGTCCGGTGGCACCTTGAACTGGAACACCATCCCCGGAATCTCGTGGGTCAGGTAGTCCAGCATGCGGCTGCTCTTGGTCAGCTTTTCGGTGAGCCGCTTGATCTCGGTGATGTCGGTAGTGGTACCGATCATGCGTAGTGCATTGCCCTCGGCATCGCGTGCCACCACCTTGCCGCGACTGCAGATCCACTTGTAGCTGCCATCGCGGCAGCGGATGCGATGCTCGACCTGGTAACTGTCGGAGCGCGACTCGAAGTGCTGGCGCACGGTCTCCTGGACATAGGCCAGGTCATCCGGGTGGATGCGCTGGTAGGCGTCCTCCAGGTGACTGGAGAGCTCCCAGTCCTCGTATCCGAGGATGGCTTTCCAGCCGCGCGAATAATACATCTCGCCAGTGACGGCATTGCGGTCCCAGATGCCGGTACCGCTGCCTTCGATGGCCAGCGCCATGCGCTCGTCAGCCACCCCGGGCGGCTCGCCCTTGACCCTCACATGGACCGGTACCAGCGAGCGCTCGATGGCCAGCATGGCCATCGATACTGCCGCCCCGACACTGCCGCGGTAGCCCTGATCGCGCTCCACACTGTCATCGACCGCCACCTGCCCGTCGGCGCATACCACCAGCACCCCCGCCACTTCCCCGGCGAAGGAGCGCAGCGGCAGCATCTCCCGCAGGCGCAGGCCGTATGCTGCGCCCAGCGCAGACAATCCACTCCAGAAACCGGGGGTGTCAGGATCATCTACCTCCAGTGCCGTCACCTCGGCCAGGAAGGCCGGCGCCATGCGTGGTGCGGCGCCTATGCGCATGCGGCGCGCCTGGGAGTCGAACAGGAAGATCGCCAACATGCGCTGTGGGGTGGCGCAAGAAAAACCGCTGGCGATACGATCAAGCAACTGATCCAGCGGAGCGCCGCGAGCGATATAGGAGAGCGTGAGGTTATTGAAAGCGAGTGCCTTGCGCGCAAAGTCGCAATCGCGGTTATGCTCGGCGGCAACGGCGGCCAAGGGGGCCGCGTCCATTTTTGGCGCTTGTTCTGACATCATGAAAGCATGTTCGGCTATGACTTGGCGGTTCGAGCAACGGCCGCGCTGGCCACCGTGGAAGGCCGCCTTATCGGGCCTTTACCTTAGCACCATACGCGAGCACATTGCACGCAAATCAATCCTGCCCGGACCCTGCGATGCGTCCAGGCGACAAAGTAGGTGAGCTTCTGCGAGAAAGCAGATGGCCCGCCCCGTGGAGCGAACCAGAGCGGATCGTCGACCCTGCGCTCAGTAGCAGCGCACGAGAAATTCAGCCACGCACACCGGCTTTTCCAGCCCCTCGCACTGCACCGTGATTTGCCAGGTGAGCTGCAGGCCACCCGGGACTTCCTCCACCGCCTGCAGCGTGATGAGGCCGCGCACCTGGCGTCCTACCGGCAGCGGTGCCGGGAAACGTACCCGGTTCAGGCCATAGTTGAGCAGCATGCGCACCTCGGGGCCCATGCTGATGGATTCAGACAGCATCCGCGGCAACAAGGCCAGCGTCAGGAAGCCATGCGCGACCGTGCCGCCAGAGGGCAATTCCCGCGCCGCGCGCGCCGGGTCGACGTGAATCCATTGGTGGTCGCCGGTGGCATCGGCGAACCGGTCGACCTGCTCCTGGGTGATGGTGATCCACGCGCTGGTGGCCACTTCCTGGCCGGCCAGCGATTTCAGTTCTTCCAGGCTGGCGATGCTGCGCATGCTGGTCTTCTCCTTGTTGTCGTCATCGGGGTGCGCTACGTCGGCGCTCACTCAGCCATCCTGCCAGACCACCCGGTTGCGTCCCTGCTGCTTGGCCAGGTACAGGCGGCGATCGGCCATCTCGATCAGCTCACTGATGTCCTGCGCCTGGCCCGGGACCACGCAGGCCGCACCCACACTGACGGTGAGCCAGGAGCTGACATTGGAGCGTTCATGCGCGATCTGGTTCGCCTCGATCAGCTGACACACCTTATGGGCGATGGTCTGCGCGCCTGCCAGCGGCGTGCGCGGCAGGATCATGGCGAATTCCTCGCCACCAAAACGGGCCGACAGATCGGCCGGCCGCTGGATGCTGTTGTCCAGCGTCTGCGCCACCCGGCGCAGGACGGCATCCCCGGCCACGTGACCGTAGGTATCGTTGAAGAGCTTGAAGAAATCCACGTCGATCAACAGCAGCGACAAGTCCAGACCGTCGCGCCGCGCACGCCGCCATTCGGCGCCCAGATAATCATCGAAATAGCGGCGGTTGGCGATGCCGGTCAGGCCATCGGTATTGGTCAGGCGCTGCAGTTCGAAATTGGTCTTCTGCAACTGCTGCTGACTCTCGCGCAGTGCACGATAGGCGGCGTCCCGCTGCAGCAGGTTGATGTAGGAGCGCGAGTGGTAGCGCAGGCGCGCCACCAGTTCGATCACATCCGGCAGCTTGACCATGTAGTCATTGGCCCCCCCGGCAAAGGCATCGCGCTTGATCTCCGGATCGTCTCGCGAGGACAGCACGATGATCGGCACATTGGCCAGGGCGGCGCTGGCGCGATACTGACGCACCAGGGTCATGCCATCCACGCCCGGCATCACCAGATCCTGCAGGATCACGGTGGGCCGTGTCTTCTCCGCCACCGCCAGCGCCTCCTCGGCGCGGGTGCAGAAATGGAAATCGATGTGCTCTTCGTTGAGCAGGGCGCGGCGGATCGCCTCACCCACCATGGCCTGGTCATCCACCAGCAACACCATGATCTTGTATTCGTCGCTCGGTGGCACGGGGCCACCGGTCTGGATGTCGGTAGGTTGCACCGAGCTCATTGTTTCTTCCTTCTATTCTTCATGTTGACGCCACGATGGCCTGCAACCGCGCGGCGATGGCCGTCACGGACAGCACCTCGACGGCGGCATTCAGGGCCACCGCCGCCTTGGGCATGCCATAGACCGCGCAGCTTTTCTGGTCCTGGGCGATGGTGTGGTAGCCGTTCTCACGCAAGGCCTTCAGGCCGGCTGCGCCATCGCGCCCCATGCCAGTGAGCAATACGCCGGTGGCCTTGCCTTGCCAATGCCGGACGACGCTGTGGAAAAAGGTATCCACCGACGGTCGGTAGACGTCGGCGGCAGCACCTTCGACATAGGCCAGCCGGCTGTTTTCCTTGAAGACCAGATGATGGTTGCTGCCGGCCAGCAGGACTTCGCCACGGCGTGGCAGATCCCCCTCGCCGGCCAGGCGCACCCGCAGCAGCGACTGCTGCTGCAGCCATTGCGCCATGCCGGGCGCGAAGCCGGCATCGATATGCTGCACGATCACGATGCTGCCGCCGAACTCGCGTGGCAACTGCTTGAGCAAGGTGGCCAGCGCCGCCGGACCGCCGGCCGACGCCCCTACCGCCACCAGGGGTGCCAAGTCTTCCGAGGACACCGACGGTAGTGGTCGCACGCCGGGCCGCACCGGCGCGGTCACCACTTCCGGACCGAGCCGGCCGAGGTTGTCGATCTTTTCGATCAGCGCTGCGGCGTCACGCTTGCCGGCCGCGCCGATCAGGGCCGGGGTCTGGGTGGCATCCAGCGCACCATAGCCCAGCGCCTCGTAGATCTTGGCGGCACTGGTATCCATGTCCGAGGTCACCACCAGGATCGGGCAGGGTGTCTCCTGCATGATCCGGCGGGTGGCTTCCACGCCATCGACCTTGGGCATGAGCAGATCCATCAGCACCACGTCCGGCAACTGCCAGGCGCACATCTGTACTGCCTGTTCACCGTCGCGGGCAATCCAGATCAGCTCGTGCCGGCCGCTCTCGGCGACGACCCGGCGCAGTACTTCCACCATCATGGGCGTGTCGTTGACGATCCCGATCTTCACGATGTCGCCTCTCCAATCAAATCCGTGACGGCCTGCAACAGGCTTTCGTCATGGAAACTGCTCTTGGTGAAATAGTGATCGGCGCCGGCCTCCAGGCCGCGCTGCCGGTCTTCCTCACGATCCTTGTAGGACACGATCATCACCGGTAGCGACTGCAGCTGCGGTGCGCCGCGAATCAGGCTGACCAGTTCGATGCCGTCCATGCGCGGCATGTCGATATCGGTGATGACCAGGTCGAAGTGCTCGGCGCGCACCGCATTCCAGCCATCCATGCCATCCACTGCCACCGTGACCTGATAGCCGCGATTGGCAAGCATCTTGCGTTCCAGCTCGCGCACGGTCAGCGAATCGTCGACCACCAGCACCTTCTTGCGGGCGGCCACGGCGGCCTGCGCAGCGCCGTCCTGGTCCACCGTCTGCAGGCGCCCGGACGAGGTCAGCTTCTGCACCGTGCGCAGCATGTCGGCCACATCCAGGATCAGCAGCGGCGCACCATCTTCCATCAGCGCACCGGCTTGCACATCGGGGATCTTGCCCAGGCGCGGATCCAGCGGCTGCACCACCAGCATGCGCTCGCCGAGGAATGCATCCACCGCTACGCCATAGCTGTGCTCCTGTTCGCCGATGACCACCACGCAGACGCTGCCGTCACGGGCGCGCCACTGCCCCTTCTGCAAGACCTGATGAGCACTGACCAGGCCGATCTGGCGGCCCTCGTGGCTGAAGTGCTGGTAGCCTTCCAGCGTCTGCAAGGCTTCGGCTGGCAGGCGCAGCGTGCGGTTGACGTAGGCCACCGGGAATGCATAGGGTTCGCCGGCAATCTCCACCAGCAGGCTGCGGATCACCGACAGGGTCAGCGGCAATTGCATCAGGAAACGGCTGCCCTGCCCCGGCCGGGTGGTGATGCGGATCGTGCCACGCACCTGCTTGAGCATGTCGGCCACCACGTCCAGCCCCACGCCGCGCCCGGAAATCTCGGTCACGGTGTCACGCAGGGTGAAGCTGGGCAGCAGCAGGAATTCCAGCAACTCCGCCTCGGACAGACGGGCCGCCGTCTCTTCGTTGGACAGTCCGCGCGCCACCACGGCGCGCCGCAATTGTTCGATATCGATGCCGGCACCATCGTCGCTCACCTCGATGAGCAGCATGCCGGCGCTATGGCGGGCCTCCAGCCGCACCACGCCCTGCTCCGGCTTGCCAGCCGCCCGGCGGATCGTGCCGTCTTCGATGCCGTGGTCCACGGCATTGCGCAGCAGGTGACCGATGGGGGCTTCCAGCTTTTCCAGGATGTCGCGGTCGATCTGGGTGACGCTGCCGCTGATGTCCAGCCGCACCGACTTGCCCAGGGTATGGCCGACGTCGCGGACCATGCGGGCAAAACCGCCGGTGCCATCGGCGAAGGGCCGCATGCGGCATGCCAGCGCTTCGTCGTAGAGCCGCTGCGACAGGTTCACCGAGCGGCGGTCGAAGGCCTCCAGTTCATTGACCTGGTCGCCCAGCAGATGCTGGTTCTGCTGCATCAGCGTACGCAATTCGGACAAGGTGGCCTGGGTGAATTCGTCCAGCTGGGCGGTGGACAGTTTTTGCTGCAACAGGTCCAGTGCCTGCATGGCTTCGCGCTGCACGCGCTTCATGCGCAGCATGCTGGCCGCGAAGGGCTTGAGACGGCGCGATTCGACCAGGGATTCCCCGGTCAGGCTCAGCAGATGATCCAGGCTCTCGGCGCTGACCCGCACGGAACGTGTACCGGCAGGGGCCGCGACCGGCGCGGGCGTGGAGGCAGGCGCGGACAATGTCGGCGCGGGCGCGGCAGCGACGGCAGCCACCAGAGGGGCGGGCGACGCCACGGTCTCGACGGGTTCGGCCTGGGCAGCACTGGAAGGTGCGGAAGGCGCAGAGGACGCAGCAGGAGCGGGTGCAGCAGTATTCGGCCAAGGAGCTGCCTCGCCACCACTCATCACCGCGGGCAGGGCCAGCAGGAAGGCTTGCACCTCTGCGCTACCGGCATGATCGGCCCAGGCTTCGTCGCCATCGGGCGGAGAGGCGATGCGTCCCAGCAAATCGGCCCCGCGCAGCAGCACATCGATGTGCTTTTTCTCCAGCAGCAGCTTGCCCTGCTGGGCCAGCACGAAGCAGTCCTCCAGCACGTGGGCGACCTTTACCGCCGTTTCCAGCCCGACGATACGGGCTGCGCCCTTGAGCGAATGACCGGCACGCATGCAGGCTTCCAGGTGTTCGGCCGCCGTTGGCTGCAACTCCAGCGCCAGCAGGCTGGCGTTGAGTTGGGCAATCTGGCTTTCCGCCTCGAAACGGAACAGGTCCAGCATGGACATCTGGCTCAGGTCGGGCGTACTCATGTCATGCTCCGGTTGAGTACGTAGAACAGCAATTCATGGTCCAGCAGGCCGATCTGTCGACCCCGCCACTCCACCATGCCCCGCGTGTACTGGATCGTGGCGTGGGCCAGCGTAGTCGGTACCGGCGCCAGTGCATCAGGGGCATAGCGGTGCACACCCACCACCTGCTCCACCGGGAAGACCAGCGTCTGGCCTTCGTAGGCGGTCACCAGCAGATGGGAGGCGCCCTGCCCCGCCGCTGACTCCGTCTGCAATTGCAGCAACTGCGCCAGCGAGACACAGATGCGCAATGCACCCCGGATGTTGAGCACGCCGCTGATGGCCGGGTTGCGCTGGTGCGGCAGACTGTGTACGGGACGGGTCTCGGCCACTTCCTGCACCACCGTGGTGGCAATGGCCAGCCACTCGCCGCCGATGCGCACCACCAGCGCGGAAGCGTCTGCACCCTGCTGCGGTGGCTCAGTCCCCACGGCGGAATGCATCCACTGCTGCGCCACCTCGGCCGAGGCCGGAATGCGATCGAGCTGCTGCAGGGCGGCGCGGGCGAAGGTCGGACAATTCAGGCAGCGCAGGTGCTGCTGCAGCTCGGAGCAAGTGCCATCGCCCTTGGTGCCGATGCGGTTCCAGCAGTCATCGATCACGGCATCGGTTGGCATCACTTCAGCCATGTGCGTCCTCCCGTGACGGGCTCAGGCGGGCGGCACGCTGACGCATGCGGTCGGCGCCGGCGATATCGCCCTGCGCCTGCAGCAGCGCGGCCAGGTGCAAGAGTGCGGGCTGGTGCTCGGGTTCCAGGTAGAGCGCCTTGCGATAGCAGCGTTGTGCCTGCTCGTGGTCGCCACCGGCGTCGAGGATCAGGCCCTGCAGATAGAAGGCAGCCGCGCTCGGCCCCTGCTCCTGGATGGCCTCCTGGCACAAGGCCTGGGCCTGTTCGAGCTGGCCCTGGTCGGCCAGCAGCCGCGCGCGCTCCAACTGGCCGGATGGCAGCGCGACCGGCGGCGAAGCCATCGCAGACGGCGCCGGCACGGCTGGCCGGCGCTTAGCCGCGACAGCAGGCGCGCCCATCGGGATGGCAGAAACGGGCGGTGGCACCGCCGCGGTTTTGGCTGGCGCGGCCCAGGCCGGCACATGGCCGCCGGCCCGCTGTACAGGGCGCTTGCGAAACCCGAAAGCCAGGGCGATGCCAGCCGACTCCAGGCGCGGACTCAACAGGATGCCGCCCTCGGCCGGACCGACGAAGATGACGGCATCCGGCTTCATCAGGCCTTCCAGCAGGTTCACCACGGCGTGCTGCACGTCGCGTTCGAAGTAGATCAGCACGTTGCGGCAGAAAATGAAATCGTAAGGGGCGGCATGCCGCAGGAAATCCGGTGCCAGCAGGTTACCGGGGGCAAAGCGCACCTGCTCGCGGATGTGTGGCTGCAGGTGCCATTGGCCGTCATGCGCAGTGAAATAGCGGTCACGAAAGCCCAGGTCGCGCCCCCGGAAGGAGTTGCGCCCATAGATGCCAGCAGCGGCGATCTCCAGCGAGCGGGTGCGGATATCGTAGGCGTCGATCACGAACTGGCCTGGCAGCAGGCCGGCATCGAGCAGGGCCATGGCCAGGGAATACGGTTCTTCGCCGGTGGAGCACGGCAGGCTGAGGATGCGCACCGGGAGCGCAGGCTGTGCGGCCAGGCGCTCGCGGGCCAGGCGGGCAGCCGCGAGTATGGCTTCGCGATCGCGGAAGAACCAGGTCTCCGGCACCACCGCCAGTTCGATCAGGGATTGCAACTCCGCGGCCGATGTCTGCAGCAGCGCGAGGTAGAGGCTGTCATCGCTGATTTCCAAGGCCGTCATGCGCTCGCGCACCACGCGTTCGATCAGGCTGGCACCCACCGTGGCCATGTCCAGGCCCATCGCAAGCTTGAGCTTGTCGGCGATGTGCGGCAGGGCCTTCATGCCGGCTCCTGCGGAAAGAGCAGTGCGCGGGTGGCCGGGTCCAGCAGGTCCTCGACCTGCACCCGCTGCAGCAATCCACCCTGATAGGGCCGCACCGGGCCCAGATAAGGCGCGCCCTCATTACGCACGGCCGCCGGGACAAACCCGGCAGGATCACAGCGCAAGGTCTCGGTGGCCTGCTCCAGGATCAGGCCCAGCAACTGCGGCGCGGGCAGGCCAGCGTGGTAGTGCAGCAGCACCAGGCGGGTACTCACGCGTGCCGCGGCAGCACGGCCCAGCGCCAGATGCGACAGGTCGATCACCGGCACGTGGCCATCACCGTGGGGCAGCAGACCGGCCACCCAGGGGGGTGCCCCGGGCAGGGCCTTGCAAGGCGAGAGCGGCAGCACCGACGCCACCTCGGCGGTAGACAGTGCATAGCGCTCGGCGCCCAGCGAAAACAGCAGAAACAAAGACTCGCTCATGGTCAGGCGATCCGCCTTGCGGCTCAGTCCATCACCTTGAAGCGCGAAACCCCATTGCGCAATTCGTTGGAGACCACGTTCAGTTCCTCGATGGCCTGGCCCGACTGCTGCAGCGACTCCACGGTCTGCTGCGCCGCCTCGGACAGTTGCACCAGGGCCTGGTTGATCTGCTCGGCGCTGTTGGCCTGGGCCTGCATGCCTTCATTGACGGTCTGGAAGCGCGGTGCCAACGCCTGCACCTGGGCAATGATCTGCGACAACTGGCTACCGGCGGTCTGCACGTCCTGCATGCCGCGTCGCACCTGGTCGGAGAACTTGTCCATGCCCATCACACCAGCCGCCACAGCGGACTGGATTTCCTTGACCATGACTTCGATGTCGTAGGTCGCCACAGCCGTCTGGTCGGCCAGGCGGCGGATTTCAGTGGCCACGACCGAGAAACCGCGCCCGTGTTCGCCGGCCTTCTCGGCTTCGATGGCGGCGTTCAGCGACAGCAGGTTGGTCTGGTCTGCCACCTTGGTGATGGTGGTGACGACCTGATTGATGTTGCCCGCCTTCTCGTTGAGGATGGCCAGCTTGGCGCTGACCGAACCGGCCGCGTCCATCACGTTCTGCATGGTGTCTTCCATGCGGGTCAGGCCGGCCTGGCCATTGCCGGCCAGCGACGAGGTCTGGTCCGATACCACCGAGACTTCGTTCATGGTGCGCACCAGGTCGCGCGAGGTGGCGTAGATCTCACGCGAGGTGGCGCCGATCTCGGTGGTGGTGGCAGCCGTCTCGGCGGCCGTGGCCTGTTGCTGGCGGGCGGTGGCGGCGATCTCGGTGACCGAGGTGGCCACCCGCGCCGAGGATTTCTGGGCCTGCGAGACCAGTGCGGTCAGTTCATCGGTCATGCGGTCGAAGCCGCTCCCCAAGACGCCGAACTCATCCTTGCGGTTCAAAGCCACACGGCTTGAAAAGTCACCCGAGCGCATCACGTCGAGGATGCGCATGAGTTTCTGCAAGGGCTCATTGATGGCGCGCATCAGGAAGAAGCCGCATACCAGCGCCACCAGCAAGGCCGCCATGAGCGAAGTGAGCATGGCGAACTGGGCCGAGGTGACCGCATCGTTGATGCGGCTGGCGGCATCATCGGCGATACCCTTGTTCACTTCCACCATGCGCTGGGTGAACTGATAACCCAGGCGCCACTGCGGACGGATCTGCTCATTGAACAGTTTGTCGATGGGCGGACGCTGGCTGAAGTCCATCTTCAGCACCTCGCTGACGAGGGCGCGGTATTTCTGGCGGGTTTCCTTGAATTGCTCGAAGAGCTTGCGATCGCCGTCGGCGAAGATGGTCTTTTCGTAGTCTTCCTGCAGGCGGTCCAGCCGCTCGCCGTTGCGGCGCAAGAGGGCCAGATTGGCCTGGCGTTCGGCCTCGCTGGTATCGATCTGGGCGATCTGCTGGGTCATCAGCAGGTTTTCGTACCAGGCAGCATTGATCATGGTGCTGTAGTACAGGCCGGGGGTCGAATCCTGGCGCAGCGCCGTGGCACTCTTCTCGATGCGGCCCAGATTGACCGCGGAAATGCCCGCCATCAAGGCCATCAGCAGCAGGATGAGCCCAAAGCTACCCAGTATGCGTTGCTTGATCGTCCAGTTCTTCATGCGCAGGCTTTCCTTTGGATGGAAACGGCTTTCCTCCCTACTCGCTCGGGCCAGTGCCGGACGAAAGGCAGGAAACCGCATCATGCTGTCTAGTAATAATTCGAGATTATCATTGAAACGTTTCAATATCACTATTATCCCTTGCAGCCGACAGTTTTGCTTCACTGCAATGAAAACGGCGCCCATCGCGGGCGCCGTGGCAGTGATGAGATCAGCCGGAGCGGCCGGCCGGATCACGCCGGCATGGGCTTGTTGTCCTGCAGATCAAGGAAACCCTTGATGAGCCGGTAGGCCTTCCATATCCAGGCCAGGGCGAACACCAGCACCGCCAGCGGGATGCCGATCACGGTCGCCCACAGCACGCCACCGGCGATGAGCCAGAACAGGTACCACCAGAACGAGCGGATCTGCCAGCGATGATGGGTATAAAGGAAGGTATCGCGGACATCGCCGCGCTTGAGGTAATTGACGATCAGCGGCAGGCAAGACAGCATGCCCAGCGAAAACACCAGGCAGGCAGCATGGGCCAGATAAAGCCACCACACCAGGTCGCGGCCCGACTGCGTTTGCGAATCCAATACCAGTTCCTGGTTCATCGTGTCTCCTGAAGTGGGTCGGTTGGCTGGTCCTGGATTCAGGCCAGCAAGTTCAAGATGCCGTCCAGTCCGACGAAATTCAAGCCCACGCTGGCCTGGGCGCGCACCACCGGCTTGGCGCGGAAAGCGACCGACAGGCCCGAGATGCCCATCATGCGCAGGTCATTGGCGCCGTCGCCCATGACGATGGCCTGGGACGGCTCGGCGCCGATCTCGCGGCAGATGCGTTCGACCGTGGCACGCTTTTCATCCGCATTGACGATGCCGCCGACCACCTTGCCGGTCAACTTGCCGTCGGCCACTTCCAGGGTATTGGCGTGAGTGTAATCCAGGCCCAGGCGTTGCTTCATGCGGTCGGTGAAGAAAGTGAAGCCTCCTGAGACCAGCAAGGTCTTCAGGCCGGCCGCCTGCACGGCCTTCAGCATGTGTTCCGCCCCCGGCGAGAGTTGCAGGCGTTCGTCATAGACGCGTTGCAGGGCGCCGGCATCCAGGCCCTTCAATAACGCCACGCGGCGGGTCAGGCTTTCGTTGAATTCGATCTCGCCGCGCATGGCGGCCTCGGTGATCTCGGCCACCTGGGGCTTCAGGCCCTGCATGTCGGCGATCTCGTCGATACATTCGATGGTGATGAGGGTCGAATCCATGTCCATCGCGACCAGGCGGAAATCGGCCAGCTTGCGACCTTCCTCGATGAAGGCGTAGTCCAAATGGGCCTTCAGGCAGGCGCCATCGATGCTGGCCTTGAGCGTATCGCTCAGGCTCACGCCGGCCACACGCCAGGCGTCGGCGTCGGCCACGCGGCTGGGGTCAATGCGTTCGGCGCGACCACCGGCCAGGGCGGCAATGGCGTCGATGTCGGCGGTGGAGACAGCGTGTTGCTTGGGGGCTTGCAGGATCAGGTTCATGTTCTTCGGGTGATGTCGTTGATGCGTGATTCGTTGTAAAAGCGCTGGTGAGCCGGGCTCAGGCGATCAGCCGGTGAGCGCCTTCATGGTGGTCTTGACCTGCTGCACCCGCGCCGCCAGGTCGGGCATGCTGGCGGTGATGCGCAGCTTGTCCGGGCCGTTGAGCTTGACCTGGCGGTTCTTCTGCACCAGTTCGATGATGCGCATGGCATCGATCGGCGGATTGGGGACGAACTGCAGCAAGGCCGCCTCGGAATGGGCATCGATCTTGATGATCCCCAGCGGCTTGGCGGCGATGCGCAGGCGATGCGTTTCGATCAGCGCCTTGGCCGGGTCGGGCAGCTTGCCGAAGCGGTCGATCAGTTCTTCCTGCAGGGCGTCGATGGCGTCGGACTTCTCGCAGTTGGCGAAGCGCTTGTAGAGCGACAGACGCTCGTGCACGTCGCCGCAATAATCATTGGGCAGCAAGGCCGGCGCGTGCAGGTTGATCTCGGTGGTGGTCGAGAGCGGCGCGGCCAGGTCGGGCTCGCGACCATCCTTCAGGGCGCGCACGGCTTCGTTCAGCATGTCGGAATACATCTGGAAACCGATCTCGTGGATCTCGCCCGACTGGTGGTCGCCCAGCACTTCGCCGGCACCACGGATTTCCAGGTCGTGCATGGCCAGGTAGAAGCCGCTGCCCAGTTCCTCCATCTGCTGGATCGCTTCCAGGCGCCGCTGCGCCTGCTTGGTCAGCCCCTGCACGTCTTGCACCAGCAAGTAGGCATAGGCCTGGTGGTGCGAACGGCCGACCCGACCGCGCAACTGGTGCAACTGCGCCAGGCCGAACTTGTCGGCGCGGTGCATGATGATGGTGTTGGCGGTGGGCACGTCAATGCCGGTCTCGATGATGGTGGTGCACAACAGGATGTTGAACCGCTGCGCCACGAAGTCGCGCATCACCTTTTCCAGGTCGCGCTCGTGCATCTGGCCGTGCGCCACGGCGATGCGGGCTTCGGGCAGCAACGCTTCCAGCGCCGCCTTGCGGTTGGCGATGGTCTCCACTTCGTTGTGCAGGAAATAGACCTGGCCGCCCCGCTTCAATTCGCGCAGGCAGGCTTCGCGGATCGTGGATTCGCTCTCGCCCCGCACGAAGGTCTTGATGGCCAGGCGCTTCTGCGGCGCCGTGGCGATGACCGAAAAATCACGCAGCCCTTCCAGCGCCATGCCCAGCGTACGCGGGATGGGGGTGGCGGTGAGCGTCAATACATCGACCTCGGCGCGCAGGGACTTGAGCGCTTCCTTCTGGCGCACGCCGAAGCGGTGTTCCTCGTCGATGATGACCAGGCCCAGGCGCGAGAACTTCACTTCATCCGAGAGCAGCTTGTGGGTGCCGATGACGATGTCGATGGTGCCATCGGCCAGGCCCTTGATGGCTTGTGTGACTTCCTTGCCGGTACGGAAGCGCGACAGTTCGGCGATCTTCACCGGCCAGTTGGCGAAGCGGTCGGCGAAAGTGGTCGCATGCTGTTCGGCCAGCAGCGTGGTCGGTGCCAGGATGGCTACCTGCTTGCCGCCCATCACTGCCACGAAGGCGGCACGCAGGGCGACCTCGGTCTTGCCGAAGCCGACATCGCCGCAGATCAGGCGGTCCATGGGCTTGCCGCCGGTCATGTCCTTGATGACGGCGTTGATGGCGGCGGCCTGGTCAGCCGTTTCCTCGAAACCGAAACTGTCGGCAAAGGCTTCATAGTCATGCGCCGAATACTGGAACGCATGACCCTGCCGCAGCGCCCGGCGGGCGTACAGGTTCAGCAATTCGGCGGCGGTATCGCGCACCTGCTGGGCGGCCTTGCGCTTGGCCTTTTCCCACTGGCCGGAGCCCAGCGCATGCAGCGGCGCATCTTCCGGCGAGGCGCCGGAATAGCGCGAAATGACGTGCAACTGCGAGACCGGCACGTAGAGCTTGGTCTCCTTGGCGTATTCCAGATGCAGGAATTCGGTCTCGCCCTCGCCCAGGTCCATGCTGACCAGGCCCATGTAGCGGCCGATGCCGTGACTGCTGTGGACCACCGGGTCACCGATCTTCAGTTCCGACAGGTCGCGCACCATGTATTCGACATCGGTGGCCGCCTGCTGCTTGCGGCTGCCCACGCGGCGGCCGCTGCCGGCATACAGTTCGGTCTCGGTCAGCAGTGCCAGACCGTCGGCGGTGATGAAGCCGGCCTGCAGCGGCGCTACGCCCAGCATCAGCGGTTCGTCGCTGGCCAGGAAGGCCTCCCAGTCCTCGCACAGCACCGGGTGCAGGTCGTATTCGGCGAAGTATTGCTGCAGGGTTTCGCGCCGGCCATTGGTCTCGGCGCAGATCAGCACGCGTTCGGCACCCTTGAGCAAGAAGCTGCGCAGGTTCACCAGCGGATCATCAGCGCGGCGGTTGACAGCGATATTGGGCAGCGGCGCGGATATCGCCGAGGGGGCATCGTCGGTCTTGAGCACCCAACGGGCATGCGGCTTGAGGAGGGTGAAGAAATCTTCATCATCCAGATAAATGGCCTTGGGCTCCAGCACCGGACGTTCACGGTCGGCATTGAGGAAGGTCCAGCGCGAGCGGGTATCGCTCCAGAAGCGCTTGATGGACTGCTCGATGTCGCCCACGGTGGCGAACATGGCGTTGGCGGGCAGGTACTGGAACAGCGTGGCCGTCTCGTCGAAGAACAGCGGCAGGTAATATTCGATGCCGGCCGAGGCGATGCCGTTGCCGATATCCTTGTAGATGGCCGAGCGCGTGGGATCGCCCTCGAACACTTCGCGCCAACGGTTGCGGAAGGCCAGGCGCGCCGCCTCGTCCATGGGGAATTCGCGGCCCGGCAGCAGGCGCACTTCCGGTACCGGATAGAGCGAGCGCTGGGTGTCAGCATCGAAGGTGCGGATGGTTTCGATGGTGTCGCCGAACAGGTCCAGCCGGTACGGCAGCACCGAACCCATGGGGAAGATGTCGATCAGGCCGCCGCGCACCGAATATTCGCCCGGCGACATCACCTGCCCGACGTGGGTATAGCCGGCCAGGGTGAGCTGGGACTTGAGCTTGGCCTCGTCGAGTTTCTCGCCCTGCTTGAAGAAGAAGGTATAGGCGGCCAGGAACTGCGGTGGCGCCATGCGCAGCAGCGCCGTGGTGGCCGGCACGATCAGCAGGTCGCACTGGCCGGACTGCACTTCATAGAGCGTGGCCAGGCGTTCGGAGACCAGGTCCTGGTGCGGCGAGAAGGCGTCGTAGGGCAGCGTTTCCCAGTCCGGCAGCAGGTGGCAGCGCAGGCGCTGCCCTTCCTTGGGCTGGAACCAGGGGATTTCGGAAAGCAGGCGCTGGGCGTCGGTGGCCCCGGCCACCACCACGGCCAGCATGCGGCCTTCGGCCTTGAGCGCCAGGGCGGCCTGGGCCAGCAGGTAGGCATCGGCCGAACCGTGCACGGCCGGCGGCTGGAAACGGACACCCGTCTTGGGCAGGGATTTTTTCGGATCGAAGGACATTCAGGATCGGGGGATCGGCTTAACTCGACTGGGTTCGGCCTGGTTCGGCCTCATTCGGTTCATTGGACAGGCGCATCAGCAGCGGCCACCGCGCGTGCGGCGCCGCAAAATGCCGGCCGTTTGCAAGGGATTGGCATTAGAATTCAGCCTCTCATTATAAACGATGGTCCCATCCCAGGCCGCCGCCAGGCGGGCCGTGAGCGGGGCCGGTCTGGCCCGCATGAACGCTCCGTCGTCTTCCCCCGCTACCTCGCAACATTACGCGCTGATCCCGGCCGCCGGCGTGGGCGCCCGCATGGGCGCGCAAATTCCCAAGCAATACATGACACTGGCCGGCAAGCCCATGCTGCTGCATGCATTGGAGACCTTTGCCGCGCATCCGCGTATCGACCACAGTTTCGTGGTGGTCAGCCCAGAGGATGGCTGGATCGACGCCCTGCTCCCCCCCGCCCTGCTGGCGCACACCACGGTGCTGCGCGTGGGCGGGGCGACGCGGCAGGACAGTGTCTTCAATGGCTTGCAGGCCATCCGCGCCCAGACCGCCGATGGCGACTGGGTGCTGGTCCACGACGCCGCCCGCCCCGGCCTGGACGCCGTGCTGATCGACCGTCTGCTCGATGCGCTGGCCAATGATGAGGTTGGCGGCCTGCTGGCACTGCCGGTGGTGGATACCCTCAAACGCGGCGATGACCAGTCCCGCTCGCAGGACACCGTGCCGCGCGCCGGCCTGTGGGCGGCGCAGACTCCGCAGATGTTCCGCTACGCCCTGCTGCAGCACGCCCTGGAACAGGCGCGCCAGCAGGACCGTCTGGCCGCCATCACGGATGACGCCAGCGCCATCGAAATGCTGGGCTTGCGCCCGCGCCTGGTCGAAGGCAGCCCCCGTAATCTCAAGGTCACGCTGGCGCAGGACGCCGCGCTGGCCGAATTCTTCCTGAAAGGTCCGCACGCATGAGCACTGCCTTCCCCTTCCGCATCGGCCAGGGTTATGACTGTCACGCCCTGGTCGAAGGCCGCCCGCTGATCCTGGGCGGCGTCACCATCCCCCACAAGAAGGGCCTCTTGGGCCACTCCGACGCTGACGCCCTGCTGCACGCCATCACCGACGCTCTCTTCGGCGCGGCCGCGCTGGGCGACATCGGTCGCCACTTCCCCGATACCGACCCGCAATTCAAGGGCGCCGACTCACGCGTGCTGCTGCGCGAAGCCGGCAAACGCCTGGCAGCGGCTGGCTATGTCGTGGGTAACGTGGATGCCACCATCATCGCCCAGGCCCCCAAGATGGCACCGCATATTCCGGCCATGGTGGTCAATGTCGCGGCCGATCTGGGGATTTCTGAGCAGCAAGTGAACATCAAGGCGAAAACCAACGAAAAAATGGGTTTTTTGGGTCGTGAAGAAGGGATTGCGACTGATGCCGTTGTGCTGATCTACCGCCAAAACGCCGAAAAAGCGCTGTAGGAAACTGCCCGACAGGACAATGTCAGACATTGTCCGACAGCCGGAAAGCCGCACCAGACAAGGGATACAGGGCGACATCCTGCACCATTTGCCAGCATGCAGCGAAATCTAAAGCACCGAAAAAAACCATTAAAACTTTTAATTGAACTTTCGAGCCGAAAATGGCTTGCATTCTCGATTTAATGAGTATAATCGTCGCGTCGTTAGGATTCGAGCTGGTAGTGCGGTTCTTCGCTGTCATTCCTCCCGAGTAACGATAAAGAGCCGGGCGCAAGCCCCAATCAATTAAATTTAGGAGTCCGTAATGGCAACTGGTACCGTCAAGTGGTTCAACGATGCAAAAGGTTTTGGCTTCATCACCCCGGACGAAGGCGGCGAAGATCTGTTCGCTCACTTCTCGGCTATTCAATCGAATGGCTTCAAGTCGCTGAAGGAAAACCAACGCGTTTCCTTCGAAGTGACCACCGGCCCGAAGGGCAAGCAAGCTTCGAACATCGTTCCGGCTGCTTAAGCTTTTCAAGCTAAAAAAAATCCCCGACTCGTCGGGGATTTTTTTCGTCTGTCGCTTTTGCATCTGTCCGGGATATGTCGTACGGACGAGCTGCACATCACCTCGACAGCACCCCGGCCCATGAAAAATCCCCGCCACTCTTGCGAGTGGCGGGGATGTTCATTCTGCCTGAAGCGAATCTGAATCAGATTTCTTCGTACAGCGGCAGCGTCAGGAACTCGGCGAAGGTCTCGGAGGTGGACATCTCTTCGAAGATCTTGGCCGCACGGTCATAGGTAGGACCGTCGCCAGCCACCTGCTTCACCTTGGCCAGCTCTTCCGGGATCATGGCGCGCACCATGTCGGCGCTGACCTTGCGGCCATCTTCCAGATTGCCCTTGGCGCTGCGGATCCACTGCCACACCTGGGCACGGCTGATCTCGGCGGTGGCCGCATCTTCCATCAGGTTATGGATGGGCACGCAACCGTTGCCGGCCAGCCAGGCACCCAGGTAGTGGATGCCGACGTTGATGTTATAGCGCAGGCCGGCTTCGGTGATCGGGGTCTCCGGCTGGAAGTTCAGCAGGTCGGCCGCCTTCACGTCCACATCCGGACGCTGCTTTTCGAACTGGTTGGGCTTGTCGCCCAGCACCGCCACGAATTCCTTCATCGATGCCTCGACCAGGCCCGGGTGCGCAACCCAGCCGCCGTCGTAGCCGTCGGTGGCGTCACGACGCTTGTCGTTGATGATGCCCTGCATGGCCACGGCGTTCTTTTCCGGGTCGTTCTTGATCGGGATCAGCGCGCTCATGCCGCCGATGGCCGGGGCGCCGCGCTTGTGGCAGGTCTTCAGCAACAGCAGGGCATAGGCGCGCATGAAGGGCGACGTCATGGTGACCTTGGCGCGGTCGGCCAGGCAGAAGTCCTTGTCGTTCTTGAACTTCTTGATGCAGGAGAAGATGTAGTCCCAACGGCCGGCGTTCAGGCCGGCGCTATGCTCGCGCAGCTCATAGAGGATTTCTTCCATCTCGAAGGCGGCGGTGATGGTCTCGATCAGCACGGTGGCCTTGATGGTGCCCTGCGGCAGACCGATCTCATTCTGCGCCATGACGAAGATGTCGTTCCACAGACGCGCTTCCAGGTGCGACTCCATCTTGGGCAGGTAGAAGTACGGGCCGGCGCCGCGGGCCAGCTGCTCCTTGGCGTTGTGGAACAGGAACAGGGCGAAATCGAAGATACCGCCGGAAATGCGCTTGCCATCCAGGGTGACGTGCTTTTCATCCAGGTGCCAGCCACGCGGACGCACCACCAGGGTGGCGATCTTGTCGTTGAGCTTGTAGCTCTTGCCGTTGGATTCCAGCGAGATGGTGCGACGGATGGCGTCGGACAGGTTGATCTGGCCGCTGATCTGGTTATCCCAGACCGGCGAGTTGGAATCCTCGAAGTCGGTCATGTAGCTGTCGGCGCCCGAGTTGAAGGCGTTGATGACCATCTTGCGTTCCACCGGACCGGTGATTTCCACGCGCCGGCACTTCAGGGCCTCGGGGATGGGCGCGATCTTCCAGTCGCTGGTGCGGATGGATTCGGTTTCCTTCAGGAAGTCGGGACGCTCGCCAGCGTCCAGGCGCTTGACGCGCTCGGCGCGGGCGGCCAGCAGTTCCTGGCGACGGCCTTCGAAGGCGCGCGAGAGCTTGGCGACCAGCGACAGGGCCTCTAAGGTCAGGACGTTTTCGTAACCCGGCTTGATCTCGCCGGAGATTTCCATGCCGGTGGGCAGCTTCAATTGCGTCATGCTGGACTCCTCAAAAAGAAAAATGGACTAGGTGAGCTTGTTTATCTTGTTTTCATGATTGTGCCTGATGCGCTGTCGCTTTTTGCATCGCATCACGCACTTTATGTACGCAGTATATTTAAACAAAATGCCTATGAGTGGAAGCTTTTATCACTTTATCTTTGCGTTTTAGTCATAAGTGATCAGATAATCCGCAGGTAGTGATGATGCGGCCTGTGCCACTCCCGGCGCGGCTTTGCCCCCCGATTCCAGCCTCTTCCCAGGGACCCGCATGGACCAGTTCAAGCAGATTTCGACCTTTGCCGAGGTCGCCACCCGTGGCAGCCTCTCGGCCGCCGCCCGCGCCGAGGGCATCGCCCCGGCCATGATAGGCCGCCGGCTGGACGCGCTGGAAGAGCGCCTGGGCGTGAAACTGCTGCAGCGGACCACCCGCAAGATCGTCCTCACCAATGAAGGTGCCGCCTTCCTGGAAGACTGCCAGCGCATCCTGGCCGACCTGGAAGATGCGGAATCAGCCGTCTCCGAACGCAGCGCCCGCGCCAGCGGGCAATTGCTGATCTCGGCCCCGGCCGGATTTGGACGCCAGCACGTGGCGCCTCTGGTCCCCTCCTTCCTGGCCGAGCACCGCGACGTCACGCTCACGCTGAACCTGAACGATCGCATTGCCGACGTCATCGGTGAAGGAATAGACGTCGCCATCCGCATCGCCACCCTGACCGACTCCAACCTGGTGAGCGTGAAGCTGGCGGAAAACCACCGCGTCATCGTCGCTGCACCCTCCTACCTGCGCCGCCATGGCACGCCGCAGACCCCCGATGAGCTGGTGCGCCACAATTGCCTGGCCATGAGCAGCGAAGGCAGCCAGCGCGGCTGGACCCTGAAGCAATCGGGGAAGGTCAGCATCTACAAGGTCGGCGGCAACATGGTCTGCAATGACGGTGAGGTGTTACACAACTGGGCGCTGGCCGGCCGTGGATTGGCCTGGCGTTCGATGTGGGAAGTCGGCGCCGCCATCGAGGCCGGGGAACTGGTCACGGTGCTGGACAAATTCGCCGCTCCGGCCCCCTCCATCTACGCCGTGTTCGCACAGCGACGCCACCTGCCCTTGCGTATCCGCGCTTTCGTGGATTTCCTGCGGCATGCATATGCCCAGCCGGATTACTGGAAACAGGCGACATGAAGAAGCCTCAGGCCTGGCGCGCGCGACGCTCCACCAGTTGCCGCCCGACCTGCCGGGGTTGCAGGCCGGAGACGATCACCTCCAGCGCACGCTCCACCTGCGCGGCACCGCACAGGAAGATATCGAGAGCGGCAAACTGTTCCTCGGGCCAGGTATGGATGGACAAATGGGATTCGGCCAACAGCAGTACCCCGGTCACCCCCTGCCCCGGCCCGAAGTGATGGAAGTGTGCCTGTAGCACCGTCGCTCCGGCGGCGGCGGCGGCCTCCCGCAGCAGGGCTTCGACCAGCGCGGGCCGGGTCAAGCTCGCTGCCGCCACGCCATCGAGATCGGCCAGCAGATGGCGACCTTGGGCGGGACACACCATCGGCCTCACTTATGCCCCCCCGCACCGCCCCAGACGCCGCTGCCGCGGGACGACCAGGTGCTGCCGCCTGAATGGCTGCGCTCGTAGCTTTCTTCATCCCCCTTGTTGTAGAAGAGCGCAACGAATATGACAACGATCGCATACATCGCATACCCTTGGTGCAGCGCCTTCTGCTCGCTCAATGCGTACGCAGGAACGTACAACATGACCAGGGTAAGTACGAAGCCTACCGCCTGACCGAAATGCCAGACGAAATCGTCCGTGGCGATGAAGAAGCCAAGCACGATCAGATAAAACACGACCATGCAGTGAGCGAAAGCAAGTGTTCCAAGCTGCTCGTCACTGTCACCTGCCGAGTTTGCCGAGTTTGCCGAGTTTGCCGACTCTGCCGAGCCCACGTGCTTGCGAACGATCTCCGTGGGACGGACTGCGGCCTGGCCGAGCCACGCCTCGACCTCCTGGGTGGGAAGCCGGCTACCGCGGTACAGTGACGGCTTGCGGCCCGATGAGTACTCCACCATGGCCACCTGGTCGCCGGCCCGCAACTCCGTCATTTTCGCTTGTCGATGCGCGTATTGCGGTTGGGACCATTCACCTTCACCACCGACACATCTGAGGCTGCGCAGATCGCTGACCGCGTACTTGCCATCGAGCATTTCCACCTCGGACTGACGACCGAGATGTGCAAAAGGAAGCAGGCGCTGCGCATGCTCCACCTCGCGAGTCAACGCATACTGGCCATTGCGGTGGCTGAGGCACCACTGGCACCGGTCATTCCCCCTTCGCAAAAACCATTGATTCCACAATGCGCCATCTGTATCCCATTGCAAATGGCCTACGACGGCCATCGGCTGGCCCTCGAAGTCAGCGATGGCGCCAAGACGGAGCACGCCGGGGCCGCCCTGCACGGGCGGCATGCCCCCTTTTTCGGTGGCCCGACGATGTCTATGGATCAGGGTACGGCAATGACCACATACGGCCATCACCGAAGCGAGGTGGTGGAATTGAAGGGATGTCCCGCATGTCGGGCAGAGTTTTGTCTGCATAAGGAAATGTCGATCAGCGTCCCGTCCGGCCCCTCCTCACGACCGGACAGTGAGCGCTCTCATAAAGTCGATAAAACGCCTCTGGATGAAGCAAAAGAATTCATCAGATGCTTTCCTGAAGTAGCATTTCGCGCCTCAGGAAATGCAGGCGGCATTGATGGCACCAATACACAGGGCAATGCATCCCATCAGGCCACCGAAGGCTGCATTGTCGGATTCGATGTGCTCGCGTGAAATGCGCAGCCCGCGTGTGGTCACCAGATAAGCCAGCAACTGCACCATCAAGGCGCCAGCAGCCCAGCCGAAGAACTCCTGATAACCACTGGTATGCAGCAGCGAGGACGCGACCGTGAGCGAGAAGCCGCCCATGGCACCACCCAGCGACATGGCGGCTGCCCGGTTGCCCCGGCGGATCAGCTCGACTTCATCGTAGGGCGTGACCCACGTATAGACCTTGAAAAACACCGCCAGCAATACGGCGGCCAGCAACAGATGGATCACGTAGTTGAGGATGGGCGGCAAGTCTGGCCTCGCTGGTGGTCATGGAAAGCGCGCATCTTAAGTCAAAGAAAATGACATGACCAACAGAATTCTTGTGTTGTCGATCTTCGTTGTAGCCTCGTGCGGATTAGCTTACGAACTGATCGCCGGTGCGCTGTCCAGCTACCTGCTCGGCGATTCGGTGCTGCAATTTTCCACCATCATCGGCAGCTATCTTTTCGCCATGGGCGTGGGTGCGCATTTTTCCAAATACATCCGCGACGAAGATGTGCTGGCGCGTTTTGTCGACATCGAAATCATGGTGGGCCTGATCGGCGGCATGTCGGCGGCGCTGCTGTTCCTCTGCTTCTCCTGGTCGGCCGCACCCTTTCGCGTGTTGCTCTACACGGTGGTATTCCTGATCGGTGTGCTGGTCGGCATGGAAGTGCCGCTGGTGATGCGGCTTCTACACGGCCGTCAGAGCGTCTTTCGCGAGCTGGTCAGTACCGTGCTCAGCTTCGATTACCTGGGCGCGCTGGCCGTGTCGTTGCTGTTCCCGTTGGTGTTGGCGCCGCAGCTGGGGCTCACACGCACCGGTTTCCTGTTCGGGATGGGCAATGTGGCTGTGGGACTGTGGACCATTCACGTGTTCCGAGCCGAACTGCAGCAGATGCACCGCCAGTTGCTCCGGGCCTGTCTGGTGCTGATCGTGCTGGCGGCCGGTTTTGCCGCTTCCGACCGTCTGGTGCGCTGGGGCGAACAGGGGATGTACGGCGATGAAGTGATCTACTCCACCAGCACGCCCTATCAACGTCTGGTAGTCACGCGCTGGAAAGATGATCTGCGGCTCTACATCAACGGTAATCTGCAGTTCTCCTCGCGTGACGAGTACCGATACCACGAGGCACTGGTGCATCCTGCGCTGGCCACGCAGCCATGGGCCCAATCCGTGCTGGTGCTGGGAGGCGGTGACGGATTGGCGCTGCGGGAGATCCTGCGCTATCCCCATGTGCGCCACGTGACGCTGGTCGACCTCGACCCGGCGATGACACAGGCATTCCGACGTCGCCCCGAACTGGTGGCCCTGAACCAGGGCGCACTATCCGATCCACGGGTGCAGGTCATCAATACCGATGCAGCCATCTGGCTGCAAGCCAATACCCGCATGTTCGACCTCGCCATCGTCGACTTCCCCGACCCGTCCAGCTTTGCGCTGGGCAAGCTGTTTTCCATTCCCTTCTACAGCCTGCTCAAAAAACATGTGTCGGCCAACGGCCTGATCGTGGTGCAGGCGACGTCGCCCTACTTCGCGCCGCACGCCTACTGGTCCATCGACGCCACCTTGCGCGAAGCCGGCTGGAAAACCTATCCCTATCATCTCTACGTACCTTCATTCGGCGAATGGGGATTCATCCTGGCTTCGACGCAACGTGACTATTCGCCACCGGCTTCCTACGCCGCCCCGATGCGCTACCTGAATGCGCAGACCACCGCCGAAATGTTCCGCTTCCCGCCGGACATGCAGCCCCTGGAGATGGAGCCGAACCGCCTCAACACCCAGTCGCTGGTGCGTTACTTCGAGCAAGACTGGCATCGGGTGGTGCGCTGATGAAGCGGCGCAGCTTCCTGCGCACGGCAGGCATCGCCGGTGCGGCGGCCGGCATCGGCGGCACCTGCTGGAAATGGCACGAGATACAACCCGGCATACATGCGCCCGGCCGTCAGGAAGGCCATTTCCTGCGAGACCTGGGTAGCCATCCGGATCGATTGCCGCCGGTCACGCACACGCTGCAGACCGATGTGGCCATTCTCGGCTCCGGCATCGGCGGTCTGACGGCAGCGTGGAAACTGGAACGCTCAGGGCATCACGACTTCCTCGTCATCGACGGTCCCGAGGCCGACGGCAATGCCGCCGGCGCGCGCTACGGTGAGTATGCCTGCCCCACCGGCGCGCACTACCTGCCGTTGCCATCGCAGGAGTGCATGCATGTACGCGAAATTCTGGCCGACCTCGGCATCCTCCTGCGCGATGCCCAGGCCGAGCGTCCCTATTACGATGAGCGCTTCCTGCTGCATGCGCCCGAAGAACGACTCCTGGTCAACGGCCACTGGCACGAAGGCCTGTTGCCGCCCCTGCAGGCTGGCGAACAGGCGCAACTGGAGCGCTTCAACATGCAGATGGAACACCTGCGTCACTACCACGACGCCCAGGGTCGGCGGCCCTTCATGCTGCCGTCGACACTGGCCTCGGAGGAGCCTCAATGGCAGGCCCTGGATCGCATGACCATGAAACAGTGGCTGGATCAGGAGGGGTATGCGTCGCCGGCCCTGCACTGGCTAGCCAACTATGGCTGCCGGGACGACTACGGTGCACGTTACGATCAGGTCTCCGCCTGGGCCGGCCTGCATTACTTCTGTAGCCGTATCGGCCAGGCCAGCAACGCCGGCAGTGGCGCCTGGCTGACCTGGCCGGACGGCTTGCAGACGCTGGCGACCGGCCTGGCGCGCAAGCTCGGCCAGCGCCGCCAGGCCGGTACGGTGCTGCGCCTGGAGCAGACCGCGCAAGGAATCGAGGCCTTGTGCGTGGTCATCAGGCAAGGCATACCGAGCTGCATGCGGCTGCGCGCCCGCAAGGCTGTCTGTGCCATGCCCTTGTACGTTGCGGCGCGGGTCGTGCCATCGATCCGGACACTGGGCTTTGCGCCGACCACCGACCTGGCAGCGCGGGCGCCGTGGCTGGTCGCCAACTGCCTGCTCAAGCGGTTTCCACGCGAATTGCCCGAGGCGCCGCTCTCCTGGGATAACGTGGTGTACCGCGAACCGGGCCTTGGTTATGTGGTCTCCACGCATCAGGACATACGACAAGCTCCGCCCGCCCAAACGGTATTGACCAGCTATGTCGCTCTGAGCCACCTGCGTCCACAGGACGCCAGGCGCTGGATGGAGCAGGCCAGCCCGCAGCACCTGCTGGAGCTGGCACTGGCCGACCTGCAGGCGGCCTACGGACGGGGTTTCAATGCCGATGTCGAGCGCGTGGATATCACCTTGCGCGCTCACGCGATGGCTATTCCCGCTCCCGGCCAGCGCAGCAATGCCGGCGTACGACGCCTGCGCGAGGCCGACGGCAAGATCCTCTTTGCCCATAGCGATCTCTCGGGCTTCTCCCTGTTCGAAGAAGCCAGCTGGTGGGGCTACCAGGCCGCGCTGAAGGCAATGCGGCGCTAGGCGTTACCCGTTGTGACAGGTAAGTGTGCGGTAAGACTGTCTGCGGGATGATGCCGGCGTCGCATCCCCCTTGACGTCTTTCCCCTCCCCTGGAGTCCCCATGTCGATCCGCTTCTCTCCGCGCACGCCCCTGGCCTGCGCCGCGCTACTGATGTTGCCCCTCCTGGCCCACGGCCAGCAATCCGCCACCACCGAGCCCGTTGCCGACAGCAGCTCCAACAACAGCCAATGGGCGCTGGGTGCCGGCGTGGGCGTAGAACGCAGTCCTTATGCCGGCTACGGCAATCGCACTCGGGCGCTGCCCCTGCTTATGTACAATGGCCCCCGGTTCCGCTTGCTCGGCACCACGGCCGACCTAAAGCTGGGTGCCGTCGGTCCGGTCGGCTTCTCTCTGCGCGCGCAGTATGCCGATGAAGGCTATGAAGGCAGCGATGCGCCCATCCTGAATGGCATGGAAAAGCGCAAGGGTGGTTTCTGGCTGGGCGGTGCCGCCCTGTGGCGCAACCCATATGCCGACCTGTCCCTGGAATGGCTGGCCGATGCATCCGGCAATAGCCATGGGCAGACCGTCAAGCTGCGCGCAGAGCACCGTTTCAAGAGCGGCCGCTTTACGCTGGTACCCTACCTGGGAGTGAACTGGATGAGCAGCGACTATGTGGACTATTACTTCGGCGTACGCAGCAACGAGGTCCGGGCCGGTCGCGCCTTCTACCAGGGCAGCTCGACCGCCAACCTGGTGGGTGGCCTGCGCACCGACTGGCAGATGACATCCTCGCAGTCGCTGTTCCTCGACCTGCGCGTGACCCGCTTCGGCAGCAGCATCACCGACAGCCCGCTGGTCGATCGCAGCAGCGCTGCCGGGGTGCGCGCCGGTTATCTCTACCACTTCTGACGGGGTCCATTCCTTCATGATGAATCGCATCGCCCTGCTGGAAGACCATGAACGCATGGCCGCGCTGGTCAGCCGGGCGCTGGCGACGGCAGGCATCGAGACCGATGTCTACGGCACGCTGTCCCAGGCCACCACCGGCCTGGCACAGATCCGCTATCCGGCCCTGGTGCTGGATCGCAACCTGCCCGATGGCGACGGCCTGCAACTGGTACGCCAGTTGCGCGCCCGCCGCATCGATACCCCCTGCCTCATGCTGACCGCGCGCGACGCCCTGCACGACCGTATCGACGGGCTAGAGGCCGGCGCGGATGATTACCTCCCCAAACCCTTTTCGATGGAAGAACTGGTGGCCCGCGTGCGCGCCCTGATGCGACGCGCACCGCAGCAGCAGAGCCTGGCGCCGGAACACGGTGACCTGCGCATCGACCCGATGGAAAGCCGCATGGTCTGCGCAGCGGAGTCAATTTCCCTGTCCTCGGCCGAGCTGCAACTGATGCTGGTGTTGGTCCGCGCAGCGGGCGCCACGGCGCGCCGCACCGCGCTGGAGGCTGCCGCCTGGGGCATTGCCGAGCCTGTCACACCCAATGCGCTGGACGTGGCCTTGCATCGCCTGCGGCGCAAGCTGGCCGGGATCGATTCCTGCGTGCAGATCGTCAACCAGCGCGGATTGGGCTACGCCCTGAAAATGCCTCATGAAGACACCTGAAACCACCGACCTGGCCGGCGCCACCGCCGCCCCCTCCCGGGCTTGCTGCCATCGCAGCCTGGCCCTGCACCTGCAGTTGGTCACTGCGCTGGTGCTCACGGTTACCGGTGCCGTGATCATCGGTGTCATCACGCTGATGCTGCGCTGGGGGCCGGACCTGCTGACCGACATGTCGTTGAAGAACAATGCCAGCCAGGTCATCAAGGGCCTGCAGTTCGACCAGAACGACCGCCCCTACCGCACCGCCATCAACGACAAGGACGACGCCGCCTACGAAATCCTCAAGGCCGATAGCGTCTATCGCATCCTGGATGAGCAGGGCCGCGTTCTGCTGGCCTCGGATGGCATCACCCAGCCCTATGCCGAGCCGGGCAATCCCTTCACACCCGCGCCAGCCCGACTGAAACTGCGTGTCGATGGTCGCACCCTGCATGTACTCACCCGGCAGTTCGAACATGGCGGCCGCAACTACTACGTCCAGGTCATGCGCAGCGAGCGCCTGCTACGCATCATCCAGGATGACAAGGGGCAGCGCCTGACCTGGATGATCATCGTCGGCGCCATTGTCTGCGCGCTGCTGTTTTCCATCGTCGTGGCGGTGACCCTGCATCATCTGCTCAAGCCCTTGCGCCGGGCCGCCAATGCGGCGGCCACCATCGACATCGACAATCTGTCGGCGCGCCTGTCGGTACAAGACGTACCCCGCGAGATCACGCCGCTGTTCCACTCGGTGAACCTGGCACTGGATCGACTGGAGCAGGGCTACCGCCAGCAGCGCGATTTCCTGGCCACTGCGGCCCATGAACTGAAGACACCACTGACCCTCATGCGCGGCCAGGTCGAACTGGGCGACGTCGCCGACGGCGAAATGCTGCTGCAGGATATCGATCGCATGGCGCGCCAGGTACAGCAACTGCTGACCCTGGCCGAAGCCAGCGAACGCCATAACTACAGCATGCAGCAGACCTCACCGCAGGCTGCCTGGACGCAGGCCGCCAGCCAGCTGGAGCGGCTGGCGCAGCAGATGGCGGTGAAGGTGGTGATCGGGCCGGCCGACAGTGCGCCGCCATCCATGATCCTGGCCGATCCGGGTGCGCTGGGGGTGCTGTGCAAGAACCTGCTGGAGAATGCCCTGCATCACAGCCCGCCGGGCGGGACCGTGACGTTGCATGCCAACGCCCGACGGCTGTCGGTGCGTGACGAGGGACCGGGCATCGCGGAGGACGCCCTGCCCCACCTGTTCGAGCGCTTCTGGCGCGGGCCACATCGACGTGACCAGGGGGCGGGGCTGGGATTATCCATCTGCGCCGAGATTGCCCAGGCGCATGGCTGGGAAATCACGGCAGGCAACGGCCCACGCGGGGCCGTCTTCGAAGTGCGATTCAACCCGGCAGCGTCGGCCCGGTCGGCGTGACGTCGATCTCGCGTCGCACCACCGGTTCGCCCTCGCTGAGGCGGAACACGCTGACCATCTGCATCAACTGACCGGCCTGGTTCTGCATGGACGCAGCGGCAGCGGCCGCTTCTTCCACCAGCGCGGCGTTCTGCTGGGTGACCTGATCCATCTGGGTGATGGCCAGGTTGATCTGCTCGATGCCGCTGGTCTGCTCGGCGCTGGCGGCACTGATCTCGGCCACGATATCGGTCACGCGGCGCACGCTGCTGACCACTTCCTGCATGGTATTGCCGGCCTGTTCAACCAGACGGCTGCCGTCATCGACCTTCTCCACCGAGTCGTTGATCAGTTCCTTGATTTCCTTGGCGGCCGAGGCCGAACGCTGGGCCAGGGAACGCACTTCCGAGGCCACCACCGCAAAGCCCCGTCCCTGTTCACCCGCACGCGCCGCTTCCACGGCGGCGTTCAGGGCCAGGATATTGGTCTGGAAGGCGATGCCGTCGATCACGCTGATGATTTCCACGATCTTGCGCGAGGAGGCGTTGATGGCGCCCATGGTGTCGACCACCTGGTTGACCACGCCCCCGCCCTGCTCGGCCACGGCCGAGGCGGAATGCGCCAGCTGGCTGGCCTGGCGGGCGTTGTCGGCGTTCTGGCGCACGGTGGAAATGAGTTCTTCCATGGCCGAGGCGGTTTCTTCGAGCGAACTGGCCTGCTGTTCGGTGCGCGAGGACAGGTCCAGGTTGCCGGCAGCGATCTCGGAGGAGGCGGTGCTGATGGTGTCGGTACCGGTGCGTACGTTGGTGACGATGCCGCGCAGGCTGTCGTTCATGTCCCGCAGGGATTGCAGCAACTGGCCGGTTTCGTCACGCGTACTGACCTGAACCTGGGCCGAGAGGTCGCCTTCGGCCACCTTGCGCGAGACGGTCACGGCCGTATGCAGCGGCTTGGTGATGCCCAGCGTCAGGTAGCGTGCCAGTACGATGCCCAGCAACAGGATCAGGCCTTCCAGCACCAGGATCAGTACCCGGCTCTGGGCGGCGATATCGTCGATTTCCTTGGCGGTGTCATCGATATCCTTGCGCTGCAGATCGACCATGTCGCGCATCAATTGCTGGTACAGGGCAGCGGCCGGCACGAAGGTCTTGTCCAGCAACTGCATGGCCTCATCCACCTTGCCCTCGGCCTTGAGCTTGACGATCTGGTCGCGCGAGGACAGGTAGATCTTGCGTTGCTCGCCGATCTTCTGGAACAGCTCCTTTTCGCGAGGGGTCACCAGCAGCTTCTCTACCGCCTTCTGGTATTCGGTGGAACTACGGGTCGATTCGGCCGCCTCGGCGGCGAAATAGGGTCCCAACGACGGGTCGCTGCTCTTGGCAATGGCCAGCGTGCGGCGAATGCCGGACGAGAGATTGGTGTACCAGTCCCCCATGATCCGCTCGGTCTTGAGTGGATCGCTCATCATTTCACGGGTCGCGGAGGAGACCTGCTCCAGTCGCCACAGGCTCATCCCCGCCACCACGACGGAAAAAGCCAGGATGATGGCAAAGCCGAGCGTAAGGCGTTTGCCAATATTCATATTGCCTAAGATGTTCATTTGAGATCCGTCCCGAGTGAAGCACCTGACAGGTACTCCCCCATTAGTTAGCATGCTTTCATTATTCTTTTGACCACGGCAACCCCGATTGCCGCTGCCTTGCACTATGGCACGGGGGATCAGGCTGGACAAGAAAGCAAAGGGCAGAACACATGGACAATGCGGCCTCACTTCCCACGGGCGGGCCAGGAGGATCAAAAACGCCTCAACCGCCGGGAATGGCGCCGGAAGTCGTCATCATTTCCGCCATCGCCGACGCGAAACGGGGATCGGACAACAAGCCGACATTGAAGCGCGACCAGGGTACATCCTGCTCGGGATCCACATGGAAAATGCTGCCCGGCGCCAACACGATATGGCGCGCCATCAAGCCCTGGGCCAATTGCCTGGCATCCGGGAATGCCGGAAACCTAGCCCACAAGTACATGGATTGCTGCGGCGCGCAGAACAATTGCGCACCCAGTTGCTGCAACTGGTGGCAGGCGGCTTCGGTGGCCTGGGTCAGGCGATCGCGCAGACGCGCAGTGTGGCGGCTGAAGTGGCCGTCGGAGAGGATCACGTCCAGGGTTCGTTCGCAATATTCTGAACTGCTCATGTGGACCAGCATCTTGATGTCGGCCAGATCGCTGGCCAAGTCACGATGGCAGGCAATGAAGCCCACCCGCAAGGCCGCCGAGACCGACTTGGAAAAGCTGCCGATGTAGAGCGTGCGGCGCAACTGGTCCAGTGTCGCGATACGGGGCGCGGTGGCCGGCTTGAAGTCGGCGAAGGCATCGTTCTCGACGATCAGGGCATCGTAGCGGTCAGCCAGTTGCAGGATCTTGTGGGCCTTGTGGGGCGAGGTGTCCGAGGCGGTCGGATTGTGCGCCAGCGACTGCGTGAAGAACAGCGGCGGCTTGCCCGGCAGCTTAAGTTCGCGCTCAAGTGCATCCACGTCCGGCCCGTCCGGCAGGCGCGGAATGCCGACGATGCGCGCCCCCGAGAGCTTGAGCTTGCCATAGAGCATGTAGTAGCCCGGCTCGTCGACCAGTACGCGATCACCAGGACGCACGAAGTTGCGGATCACGATATCCAGCGCCTGGTTGGCACCGTGGGTCAGGACGATCTGGCCGGTGCCCGCATCGATGCCGTGCTGCGCCAGTTTCTGTACCAGATGCTGGCGCAACGGCAGGTAGCCGAAACGGCTGCCATAGCCGAACAGCGCGCCCATGCCGGTGCGCACCACCTTCTGATGGAACTTGTCCAGCCGCACGTCGTGCAGCCATTCCACCGGTGGAAAACCGTCGCCCAGACGCAAATGGCCGGGGTCGTGCTTCAACTGCTCGCGCATGAGCCAGACCACGTCCATGGCGCGGCTCAGGCTGCCCTCCTCTTCTTCCTTCGGGCGCGGCGGTGTCACGCAGACGAAGAAACCAGAACCGCGCCTGGGCTCCACCACGCCCTGGGCCGTCAGTTCATCGAAGACGTTGACGATGGTGTTCTTGGCGCAGCCGTGCCGCGCCGCCATCTCGCGAATCGACGGTAGCCGGCTGCCGGGTGGGTGCAGGCCTTCGGCAATCTGGCGGCGGATCAACTGGACCAGCGTGCTGGTGAGGGTGGGTGCGTCAGCCATGGCAATGGGTCTCCGGCGGGCCCGTGGATGGAAAAATATGAAGATTCTTGCTGCAATGCAAAGGGATTGTCTTGGGTACAGTTCACTTGCTGTTGGTCGCAACTGTACCCATGCGCAATGGTACACGCTTGCTATCCTGCCTGCGCGGTCCGGGGAAGACTTCCTTGCCAGGGCCGACGATACCAACGACAACCAGTGAGACAAACGCATGCGCAATGACACCCACCCGGGTGCGGCCCCGGATTCCCGCCTGCCCGGCTTCCGCTCCCTTGCTCCCGCCGAGCGCCTGGCCGAGGTGAGCCGGCTGGCCCACCTGGATGAAGCCGAGCAAGCCCTGCTGGGGCAGCCCGGCGGCCTGCCGCTGACGACCGCCAACGGCATGATCGAAAACGTGGTCGGCACCTTCCAGCTGCCGCTGGGCGTGGCCGGCTACTTCCAGCTGAACGGCCGCGACGTGCTGGTGCCCATGGCCGTGGAAGAACCTTCGGTGGTGGCCGCCGCCTCCTTCATGGCCAAGCTGGTACGCGCCTGTGGCGGCTTCCAGACCTCCAGCAGCACGCCACTGATGCGGGCGCAGATCCAGCTGATCGGCGTGGGCGACCCGCACGGGGCGCGGCTGGCCATCCTCAAGGAACGCCAGGCCATCATCGACATCGCCAACAGTCGCGACCAGCTGCTCAATCAGCTGGGGGGCGGTTGCCGTGACATCGAGGTGCATGTCTTCCCGGATACCCGCCGCGGCGCCATGGTGGTGACCCACCTGATCGTGGATGTGCGCGATGCGATGGGCGCCAACACCGTCAATACCATGGCCGAGGCAGTGGCCGGCCATATCGAGCAGATCACCGGCGGCCGCGTGCGGCTGCGCATCCTCTCCAACCTGGCCGACCTGCGTCTGGCGCGGGCGCGGGTGAAAGTGTCGGCCAAGGTGCTGGCCACCGACCAATACAGTGGCGAGGAAGTCATCAACGGCATCGTGGACGCCTATGAATTCGCCGCCGTCGATCCTTACCGGGCGGCTACCCACAACAAGGGCATCATGAACGGCATCGACCCGGTGATCGTGGCCACCGGCAACGACTGGCGGGCGGTGGAAGCCGGTGCCCATGCCTATGCCTGCCGCCAGGGACGCTACACTTCGCTGACCCATTGGGAAATCGCCGCCGACGGCGACCTGGTGGGCACGCTGGAAATCCCCATGCCGGTGGGCCTGGTGGGGGGTGCCACCAAGACCCATCCGGCGGCCCGTGCAGCGCTGAAGATCCTGCGCGTGCAAAGCGCCCAGGAACTGGCCGAAGTCGCCGTGGCCGTGGGCCTGGCGCAGAACATGGCGGCCCTGCGCGCGCTGGCCACCGAAGGCATACAGCGCGGCCACATGGCGCTGCATGCCCGCAACATCGCACTGGCGGCCGGTGCCGAACCGGCGGAAATGGACTGGCTGGTGCAGCAGATGGTCGCCAGCCATGACGTGCGGGTGGACTATGCCCGCCAGTTGCTGGCGCAACGTCGCCAGGGCTGACGGGCAGTACGGTAATCACGAACCACGAGCCGCTACCAGGCGGCCGATAAAAACGAGGAGACAAAACATGACTACATCGACCAAGCTGCGCCTGCTGGCCGCGACCTGCGCCGTTGCGGGCGCCTTCGGCCTGGCCGGCCCGGCGGCGGCCCAGGTGTCCAATGACGCCGTGCGCATCGGCTTCATCACCGACATGTCCGGCCCCTATGCCGATACCGATGGCCTGGGCGGGCTGGAGGCGATCCGCATGGCGGTGGCCGACTACGGCGGCAAGGTGCTGGGCAAACCCATCGAGGTGATCTCGGCGGACCACCAGAACAAGGCCGACATCGCCGCCACCCGTGCCCGCGAATGGGCCGACGAGCGCGGGCTGGACATGTTGATCGGCGGCGTGAACTCGGCCACGGCCCTGTCCATGAACAAGGTGATGGCCGAGAAGAAGCGGGTCTACATCAACATCGGAGCCGGTACTGCACGCCTGACCAACGAGGAATGCACGCCCTATACCGTCCACTACGAATACGACACCGTGGCCCTGGCCAAGGGTACGGCCAGCGCGGTGATCAAGCAGGGCGGCAAGTCCTGGTTCTTCCTGGTGGCCGACTATGCCTTCGGCCATTCGCTGGCCAACGACACCAGTGCCGTGGTCAAGGCCAGTGGCGGCACGGTGGTGGGCTCGATCAAGCATCCGCCGCAATCCTCGGACCTGTCGTCCTTCCTGCTGCAGGCCCAGGCCTCCAAGGCGCAGATCCTGGGCCTGGCCAATGCCGGCGAGGACACCGTCAATTCGATCAAGGCCGCCAAGGAATTCGGCGTCACCAAGACCATGAAGCTGGTCGGCCTGCTGATGGTGATCAACGACATCCACGCCCTGGGCCTGGCCAACGCCGAGGGCCTGATGATGACCGACAGCTGGTACTGGGACAAGGACGAGCCCTCGCGCAAGTTCTCCGAGCGCTTCTTCCAGAAGATGAAGAAGATGCCCAGTACCCACCAGGCGGCCGCCTATTCGGCCACCATGACCTACCTGAAGGCGGTGGAAGCGATTGGCACCGATGATTCGACCAAGGTGATGGCACAGTTGAAGAAAACCCGCATCGATGACTTCTACAACAAGGGCTACATCCGCGCCGACGGCCGCAACATCCATGACATGTACCTGTACCAGGTGAAGTCGCCGGCCGAATCGAAGAAGCCCTGGGATTACCTGAAACTGCTGGAGACCATCCCGGGCGAGCAGGCCTTCACCACCGTGGCGGAATCCAAATGCAGCCTGCTCAAGCAATGAGATGACGGAAATCGGCCCCTGAGCCAGGGTTAACCGGTGTTGTAAGCACAAAAGGACGGAGAGGCCCGCAGGACGGGCCTCTCCGCTTTTTTATCTTCACATTTTCCATACGGAATGTGACGAAAGCCTGACCAATCGTGCGAACTTTGCAGAGAAGGCCGGTCCAGGCTTGCCTAAGCTCCCGCTTGCGCCTACTCTTGCAAGCCCGCCTCACGACCGATACGCCTGCCATGGGCACCGTTCATGACACGGCGAGACAATATCGCGCACGCTCATCCGTCAGCGACGACACAGCATCAGGCCACGTTCACGCGGGCCAGGACGCGAAGACACGGCAGAACTGCCCTACCGATACGCCAAGGAGCCCCTTTTGAGTCAGCCCCAAGCCAACCGCCCTGCCCGCCCACCTACGCCACCTACGCCACCGACTCCGTCCAGCCCGGCGGGCTTCACCCGCTACCAGAAGACCGTGACCGGCCTGCTGGCCTTCCTGCAATTTGCCGTCATCCTGGACTTCATGCTGATGTCGCCGCTGGGCGCGGTGATCATGCCGGCCATGCAGATCACGCCGCAGCAGTTCGGCCTGGTGGTGTCAGCCTATGCCTTCAGCGCCGGGGCCTCGGGCCTGCTCACGGCAGGCTTTGCGGACCGCTTCGACCGCAAGCGGCTGCTGCTGTTCTTCTATGGTGGCTTCGTGCTCGGCACCGTCTGGTGCGGGCTGGCGCAAAGCTTCGAGAGCCTGCTGCTGGCCCGCATCGTGACAGGCCTCTTCGGCGGTGTGATCGGTTCCATCACGCTGGCGATTGCCACCGATCTGTTCGCCCCGCATCTGCGCGGGCGTGTCATGGGGATCATCCAGACCTCGTTTGCGGCCAGCCAGGTGTTGGGCATCCCGATCGGGCTGTACCTGTCCAATACCTGGAACTGGCATGTCCCCTTCCTGGCCATGGCGGCGCTGGGCGCCATCGGGGGATTGGTGGTGAGCATGAAGATGCAACCGGTGGACGGTCACCTGAAGCTCAAGCAGGAGCACAGCGCATGGATGCACCTGTATCACACCATTACCGAGCCGCGCTACCTGATTGCCTTCGCCACGACGGCCTTGCTGATGACAGGTGGCTTCATGCTCATGCCCTTCAGCAGTGCCTATCTGGTCGGCAACCTGGGCATCGATCTGCACCACCTGCCGACGGTCTATCTGGTCACCGGGCTGTGCACCATCGCTTTCGGTCCGCTGATCGGGCGCGCCGCCGACAAGGTCGGCAAGTTCCGCGTGTTCTGTTTCGGGGCGGTGCTGTCCATCATCATGGTGTTGATCTATACCCACCTGGGGCCGGTGACGGTGCCGATGATCGTGCTGATCAACGCGGTGCTGTTCCTGGGGATCTTCTCGCGCATGATTCCGTTCCAGGCGCTGGTCTCGTCCATCCCTTCGCCCACCCAGCGGGGTTCGTTCAATGCGGTGAGTGCTTCGATCCAGCAACTCTCTGGCGGTCTGGCCTCGGTGGTGGCCGGGCATATCGTCACGCTCGGTCCTGAGGGGCAGTTGCGCCACTTCGATGTGGTCGGTTTCGTGATCGTCGGCACGACCTTGCTGGCCTCCTTGCTGGTGTGGCGATTGAACCGCGATGTGCAGTTGCGCGCAGCCGCTACAAGCGCAGCGACTACGGCAACGACCGCGGCCCCGGGCGCAGGTGGCTGAGCGCCACCGCGCCCGGCGGGGCTGGCCGCACGCTTCAGCCGCAGTCCCGCCCTGCATAACCGGCCAGGATGCGGATGATTTCCCGCCCCTGGAGGTCCGAACGGCAGTAGTGATCGACCAGCAGCCGTACGTCCTTGTCTCCCTCCTGCGGTAGTACCTCGGGCTCGCTGCCGGTCAGCAGCCAGTTGAGGTCCACCGCCAGTTCGCGATGCAACTGCAATAACAACTCGCCACCGGGCATGGCCTTGCCGGCTTCCAGCCAGCTGATGTGACCGGTGGATGTATTGAGGCGCTGACCCAGCTCACGCTGGCTCAGGCCGTTGGCGAGCCGGATCTCCTTGATGCGGCCGCCGATTTCTTCACTGAACATGTCCTCTCCTCAATACGGGCAGGCCATGCGCGCTGCCCGTATCCCTCGCCGGGCCTGCCTGACAACGCCGCCGGCAAGACCACAGGCATTAATTTCAGCCGCGCTTGACGACCAGAAAACTCGCCACCATCATCACCAGCGACTTGCCGCGTTCTGTAGCGCGGACATAGTCCTTGATGAGACCCTTGACGTGAAAGCCGTGGCGCGGCGGCAATTCTGCTTCCATGCCACTGAGCAGCCAGTTGATGTTGACGTCGAACTCACGATGCAAAGTGCGCAGGAAGCGCCCACCCGGCATGCTGTGTCCCAGCTCCACACAACTGATATACGCACCGGACGTCCCCAGGCGACTGGCGAAGTCACGCTGGTTCAAGCCGCTGGTCAACCGGATCGCCTTGAGCCGTTCACCGATGGCTTCCTTGGTTTCGGTCACGGACTTGGTGGGTGCGATATCGATCTCTCGCTTCATCTTCTTATCCTCCGAAAGGGTAGAACATTGCATGCACCGCATCGGGCGCATGCATGTTGTGGGCATCGACGAAGTGCAGGTGGCCGTCGATGCTGGACCCCGAATTGAAAAAGTCGAAGTGTTCGCTCTGCATGAAAATCTGCTGCAAGGTCAACACCCCATCACTGAATTCGATGCGGCGATTGGGGTTCACCAGTGCATCCAGCGCCCCCTCCCGCAACAGGATCTGGCCACCGCCACGCAGCACCAGCAGCAGGTCGATACCGAGGCTGCGCACATCCTTGATCGATTCGATCGGAATCTTGCGCAACGCAGTGCCGGCCTGTCTCACATCGATCGTATAGGTGGTCTTGCCCACCAGGGCTTCCTCGATGGAACTTGCTGCATCTGACATCGGCTATCCTCATTCAACCTTCTGAATACGGATTTCCAGCGCCTCTGTGCCGCTCTGGCGCGCCGCCGGGACCGGCTCGATGCGCTGGCGGATACGGGCCGCCGGGACCCCCACGGAGAGCAGGTGGTTACGCACGGCGACCACCCGGTAGAAGGCCATCCGGTTGGACTCCGACAGGCCTTCCACGGCGGTGGAGGAGATGACGAAGGTCTGGTCGGGACGTGCATTCCAGTCGAAGTGGCTGAGGAAGGTATCGGTCATGCGCTTGGCTTCCGGCGGGTTCAGGTCCACGGTACCGGGGCGGAAACGCACGATCAGCACGCTCGGACGCAAGGCCAGCGCTTCCACGCCCTTGTCCAGGCTGCCCGCCGCACCGCTGGCGTCGAGTATGCGCTCGGAGGCGCCTTCCTTGGCCAGGTCGGCCTCGGTGGTGGACTTGAGATTGTTGCCACGTTCCTTCTGGTTGGGCTTTTCGACCTTGGACAGGCCATTGGCCTTGAAGCGCATGTCACTCTCGCGCAGCTTTTCCTTCAGTTCGGCGACATCGGCCTTGTAGCGGATTTCGTTCTCGTTGAGTGTCTGCCGCAAGCGTTCGATCTGGGCATGCAGGTCATCGGGGCTGGGCACCACCGGTTTTTCTTCCTTGTCACCCGCATGCGGCTTCTCCGAAGCCTGGCCCTGTGCCTCGATCTTGGCGGTCTTGCTCTCGTAGGCCTCGTCGCGCGCCTTCATCGAGAAGTACATCACCGCCATGGCGAGGATGGCGATCAGCAAGAGCAGGTACATGACCATGTTGACCATCGAGTCGACGAACCCGGGCCAGAAATTTTGATCATCTGCGTCGGTGGAATGGCCTGCCATTTTTTCTCCTAAGTCTTGATTGACGTTCTTGATTGAAATCCGTGGACGGCTGCCCTGTCGCGGCCGTCCCGTGGTGTGGCCAGCGCGCCGGTCGATCCGATGCGTTGGCGAGGTTGCCTGTTATCGATGCTTGCTACATTCACACTCCAAAGATGGTCGCGATGCTGTTGGGGTTGTACTGCACGTTCTGCAGGTACAGGTTGTAGATGGTCGTGCCGGGACCGGCACCATCCAGATCAATCGCCAGCTTGGTGGAAAGACCTCCAAACGACGATGCCTTGACGTAGCTGTCGAGGTTGGCCTTGGTCACCGTCTGCCCGAAGATGGATACCTTGTCCTGGCCCAGGTAGAAGTCCGTGATGGTGGCGGCCAGCTTGCTCTTATCGGTGGCATTACGGTAATCCCCGACTATCAAGGTGTCCTTGCCGGCGCCTGTCTGGATGTTGGTACCCTGGCCCTTCTCGGTGGTACCCAGCGGAATGACGTCATCGCCGGCCCCACCGGTCAAATCCCTTAGGCTTTGCGGGATCCAGTACCAGGCCGCGGTATGGTTCTTGATCCAAAGCGTCTGCCCATTGTTGACGCCGTCCGAAATATTGGTGACGACGAACCTCACGTCCTTGTAAAGGCCCGGCTCGAGGGTATTGGCAGGAGCCTTCAGCGAAAAATCACCCGCCTTGAACTTGCCGAACGCCATGATCCTGTTCCCCATGATGGCCTGAATCTCATACTCTTCGCCGCTGCTTCCGGGCGTGCCCACCGTGCCGGAGAAGATCACATTCTGCTCCGGCGCGATTTTCCCGGTGGAAGTGCTCGGTAGCTCAGTGATCATTGCGTACTTGGTCAGGGAGTCATTGATGGCCTGGGGAACTCCGGATTCACCGGTGATCCGCAGATTGGTCACCACCGGCACGGCCAGCCCCTCCGCAATCGTGACCGGCACATCGTTCGAGCTGACCGTATTGCCGGCCATATCGATGAACTTGGCCGTGATCACGTGCTTGCCGGACGACAGGTTGTTCTCGACAGTCAGCCCTAACGTGATCCCGGCTCTGCCGACGTCTCCTTTGCCCAACGTTCTGCGAACCAGCTCCTTGTCGCCCTCGTAGAGCGCGATGGCGTCACCCTCGCTGGCCTTCGTGCCGTCGTAGGTCACGTTGATCGTCGGCGCCGAACTTTCGATGTTGGTCGTCACCTGATAGAACAGGCGGATATTGCCGACATCAAGGTCTGGCCCTCGGGTCCTCAGGTTTTCGTTAGCTTGCAGGACGTAGAGATCCATATTAGGGTTCAAGTACGAGCCCAATCCCTCTAACATCAGCCTGGTAGCGTTCGGCATCAAGACTTGGATTTCACCGCCCCGGACAGAGGTACCGGATTGATGAAAAAAGCGGATAGGGTATCCATGATGTGCGAGCGGGCGAACTTCATACCCAGCTCGAAGAGAATGGCCAGTCCGACGCCAATGGCCAGCACGATCAGAGTGGCAACACCATGGGTGGGAATGACGCGGTCATATACCTGCATGGAAAAGATCGAAGCACCCAGGGCGATGATGCTCATCACGACCGATGCGAGAACGACCTCAAGGAAAACAGGCCGGAATTCGGCAAGGGCTTCCTTGAAGACGCGTTCGAATCCATTCTGCCCGCCTTTGGCAGCAAGAACGGAAAAATCGATCTTGCAAACACCTTCAGCGAAATCGCCATCACTGATCAGTGCATGGCCTTCCTCGCTAATGAAGATCCAGCGACCGTCGGGACGCTGATCGACGATGATGCCCCAACCACGCTCCTGCACAACGCCCAGCACGGGCAACTGACTGCGATCTGGTGCTTTGAGAAGCTGTGCCTTAGGTAGACTCAGCGCGCCACATAGGGAGTTGATGTCAATGGCAGTGCCGCCAGATTTCTTCATCGCCGCAGCGATGGCGGCATTGAGTCGCACACTGTCAATCACGACACCCTGGCGTCGCGCAACGGTCATCAGTGCCCATGACAGGGAGGAGGCAAGTTCACTCATTGCGTGGCTCCCTGCACTCGCGGGTCGCGGACATTTCGACGACACATGTCGTGCGACGGTGTAGTCAGCCTGGGCGACATAAGCTGTCGGCGGCGAGGATGACGAAGGGCGTTCTTTCTCATGGCGATTCGTTAGGTGTGGTATCGGGCGCGACGATCCGCTTACTAATTGGAATGAGCGGAACGCAACGCGTCATCAGGACAAGCTCGGTTTGATCGAAGAGAGAGCAGAAGCAGGAAGAAAGTCCCTCCGACGATGCATTCCGCGATGACTCAAAAAATCAAGATTCCCGGTTATCGATAGCGCATCGCCGTGCCGGCGGATGCAGGCAACTGCCGAATGAAAGCGCATCCTTCATTGCGCTGCGGCAGCTCGTCAATTGAGGGCTATGATGTTTGAAAATATATAAATATTTAATTGTCTTTTAGTGCATTAAATATTTTTACTCACCACTATTTACTTAAAAAATGACGCTTCTATTTGTTCGAATTTTCACTATCGAAGAAGCATTCTTTTCCCCGTCGCTGAGCGAGACAAATAACGGAAAAAATATATTGTTGAGAGCATTCCCAAGGCTGGTGATCAGGACGCTATCTCTCTCCTTCAACGCGCCCAAAAAAAACTCCCCGCGAATTCTGCCGAAATCGAGGGGAGCCTGACGCTCTTCGTCACCTGTGGAACTGACAATGAGTCGGTGCTGGTGACAGCATTGCTGAATGACCATGAACAGCAGCGCAAAGCGAACTTTATAGATTGATAGCTTTTTGTGAAATTGTTCCTTAGGGCAGAACAAGTGCTGTTTTGCAGCGACAATCCGTTAATGTTTAATCTCAGCCACTCGCTCTGCGCCTCTGACGCCCGGCCCAGACAGATCACGCGACAATGAAGATCCGTCGCTCCCCATCACTGGGATTGATTCATGCTTCACCAGCGGTGAACATGATTCTGTTGGCGACGCGTGCATTAGTGCCCCCGGAAATGCACAATGCGCCAAAAAATCCGACGCCAGCATGGCACGAGCGTAGAGCCATCCCTGTGCATACTGGACGCCGGCCTGTCTGAGATAGCGTGCCTGTGCCGCCGTCTCCACGCCTTCTGCGACGATCCTGAGTTTGAGTTGCCTGGCCATCTCGATGATGCAGGCTGTCACCGGATGCGGCTTGGCGTCGCCGCCAATGCTGGCAACAAAGGAGCGGTCCAGTTTGAGTACATCACAAGGCAATTCATGCAGGTAGCGCAGGCAGGAATAACCGGTACCGAAATCATCCAGCGCAATCACGTGGCCGTCGCTTCGGGCGCGCGCCAGGTTCGCCAGGCAGGACGGCAATTCCATACTGCGCCCCTCTGTGACCTCCAACCACAACTGCGCTGGCGAAATGCCGGTACCGGCCAGTTTTCGTCCGATGACGTCCAGTATCCTGCCGCTGTTGATGTCATGCGCCGGGATGTTGACGGCCAGATGCAGATCAGGATGGCCACGTAGCAAAGCACCGGTCTGGTTGATCACCTGATCGACGACCAGGTCGGTAATGGCATCCAGGCAGCCATGTCGCTGCGCGGCGAGCAGGAAGCTATCTGGCGCGAGCAGCATGCCGTCCTCACGCTGCCATCGCACCAGCACTTCGGCACCAGCGCAGCGGCCACTCGCCAAGGCCACGATGGGCTGATAGACGACGATGAATTCCTTGCGCCGGATCGCGTTTTTCAGCTGTGATTTATTGATCATGTCTCCCCCGGCGGCCGACAACCTGCGACGCGCCCTGGACAGAGCGCGTCAACGAGGATCAGCGCACCTCTTCCAGGCCGTGCGCCCAGAGTTGCAGCTTGCGACCATCAGCGATGATCAGCGCGGTCACATCGGCCTTTTGCAGGTCCGTCTGAACCACCTCGCGCACAGCATTCATCACATCCAGCCAGGAACGCCTGCCCGAGAGATATTGCCGGGTATATGAAGCCAGCACATCCTCGGCAGACAATCCCACGTCATCCAGATTATTGGACCGTGCCACGGCCTGCTGGTATTCAGTGTAGATGGCGGCCATCTGCGCGATCAGCTCCAGCCGCGCTGCGTCCACCGCCAGTACGGCAGACTGGTAGCGCCCCTGGGCAGCTGCGACTTCGGACCCGAGCGACAAGCCGGCACCCAGTTGCATCTGCATGCCGACAAACGCGCGATTGTTGCTTGGCTGATTGCGCACGCTGAAATTGCCGCGCTGATGCTCCACCCGGGCATAGACCTCCGGCCAGTAGGAAGCGCTACGGATCTTGATTGCGGCCTCCTGCACCTTGGCATCGGCGCGCAGCCGCTTGAGCACAGGGCTGCTGTCGAGCATGGCTTCGGTCAGCAGGGGCAGATCCTCACTGATCATCTGCTTGTCCACGTCGGCCCGCAGTTCTTCGTCGCTCAGGGGTAGCCCGACCAATTGCTCCAGTTGCAGGCGTGCCGACACGCGGCTGGACTTGGCTCCCAGCAGATCGGTGATGGCCTGGTCGCGGCGACCACGGACCAGCGTGACGTCGACCTGGGCGGCAGCGCCTTCCTTCTCCCGACGCAGGCTTTGTGCGAGAAAATCTTCCAGCGCTTTCAGGTTCTTCTGGTTGGCGGCCGCAGCCAGGTCGGAGCGCACCCATAGGCTGTATTGCGAAATGACCTGCTCGGCCAGGCGGAAACGTTGCTCGCGCAAGGCTTCTTCGGCCGACTGCTGATTGTGGCCGGCCTGCTCCAGCTGACCGGACAGGCGACCACCGGACCACAAGGTCTGCTGCAGGCGCATCGTGACGACGGTGTCGTCGCCGTTATAGGAGATATCACGGGAACTGGTCATCCCGGCACGTTCCACAGAGAGCGAAGGTGTAGGGAAGAATTGCCAGCGAGCTGACGAGACGGCGTCAGCCGCCGCTTCGGCGGCCCGCTGGCGTGCCAGTGCGGACGGATTGTTGAAGGCTGCCTGCCTGACCAGGTCGCCCAGGGTAGTGGCGTCGGCCTGGCTGGTCCAGCCGGCAAAGGCCAGCGCGATTGTGGCCGCCAGTCGGGTGATGCGGCTGCGCGGGGTAGTCGGGCCGGTCTGCAGGGAGCGGGGGGCACGTTGCTTGGTGTGGTCGTTCATGTGCGATCATTTCCTGTTGGTCTTGTCCACACAGGATGTCGCGCAGTTCGCTTCCTCGGCGCGCCTCGGGCGCTCGGTAAAGCGGAAATTGCGACCGGCCAGCGGGTTCCGACAACGCGCTCGGAGGTTCACTGTAGCCGGTCGGTAGCGGGCGACGACAAGGACAAGAATGGGTCTTGGATGATCGCGGAAATGCGCGAAGTGACGAATTGTCTATTGGGGCAGAAATGTTCTCGCACTCTCGTAATTTTTCGAGAAATGCCAAGAAAGTTCAGGTCGCACGGAGAAAGCCCGGATCAAGGACACCAGCCGTTCCCGGCATGGGCCGATCCTCAAGCCTTGAAATTTTCGATCGCCAGTGCGGCCCGCAGCATACCGATCACGTCATCCCAGGCGCCGGCCTGCTGCTGACGGAACAGGCGGACTGTTGGATACCAGGGGGAATCATGTCGCTGCAGGAACCAGCGCCAGTCGGGCGCATGCGGCAAGGCGACCCACACCGGCCGGCCGAGCGCACCGGCCAGGTGGGCGGCGGCAGTATCGACGCTGATCAGCAGATCCATGCACGATAAGGCGGCGGCAGTATCGGCGAAATCACCGATGTCAGCCCCAAGCTCATGCCAGTGAGGACCAGCCTGCCGCAGCCATTGGGCATCGGCGTCGCGCAGGTCAGGCTGGAGCACGAAGAAATCCAGTCCGCCACGCGCCTGCTCCAGCGTGGCAAAGCGTTCGAGGGCGATAGAGCGACGTGCATCGTTGACGTTGCCGGGGTTGCCGGAACACACCACGCCGACGCGCACGCGTCCGGCTGCACGGGGAGCGAGCGCAGCGATGCGGGTCTCCCATTGACTGCACAAGCCGGCCTCCGGCGCCAGGTAGGACGAACCCGGAAAGCTTTCCGGGATAGAAGCCAGGGAGGTATTGCACACCAGCGGCAGGCTCATCAACGGCAACTGGAAGTCGACCTCCGGCAAGGCCTGTCCCATCGCCACCAGGCGGATGCTTGCGGCGCAGGGCAAGCCGTGCATCAGCCTCAGCAGACTGGCCGGCACCTCCAGCACGACTTCGGCACCGGCCCCGACCATCTGCAGCACATAGCGGCTGAACTGGATGGTATCGCCCTGCCCCTGCTCGGCCCACAGCAGGAGACGCTTGCCTTGCAAGCTGCTGCCACCGTTCCAGGCCGGAATCGTCGCATGCCGGTAGGGGTCGGCATCGCGTCCTTCCCAGCGCCATTCGTACAAGGGCAGCGCCTCTTCCAGCCGGCCCAGGGCAAGCAGGGAGAGCGCCAGGTTGACGTGGGCGTCGGCATCTCCCGCATCGATGCGCAGGGCGCGGCGATAGCTGTCGATGGCCTCCTCATGGTCACGCAGGCGGGCCAGCGTGGTACCGCGGCTGACGTGGGCGTCCACCAGCTCCGGCGACAGAATCAGGGCTTGATCGTAGTAGCGCAGCGCCTCCTCATAGGCGCCCAGGGCGTGCTCGATCAGTCCGGCGGCTAGCCAGAGCTGCGCAGACTGATCGTTCAGGCGCAGCGCCTGGTGGATGCAGTCGCGCGCCACCTCCCATTGAGCGGCGCGCTCATGCAGCAATGCCTTGCGATGCCAGGTGTCGGCTTGTTCGGGATTGCGCTGGAGGGCCTCCTCCAGCAAGGCCATCGCCTGCCGGTCATTCTTGCCGGAAGGTGACAGTGCCTGCAGAGCGGCCGCTGCGGCGACGAAGAATTCGGCCTGCTGATGGCCCGCCTCGATCAGATCGCGATAGAGCAGGAAGGCATCTTCAAAGCGGCCCTGTTCATAGAAGGCGCGGCCCAGGCGATAACGCAGGGCCAGTGCTTCCTCGCTGTCCGGCTCGACCAGCCGCAGCGCCTGCTGCCAGGCCAGCGCCGCCTCCTCGAAACGTCCTTGCGCCGCCGCCACGCTGCCCAGCAGGTGCAGCGCATCCTTGTGCTGCGGATGCTGTTCAAGCAGGGCAAACAGCGATTGCTCGGCAGCAGCGTAGTCCTGCAGGTCGAAATGGTCGAGGGCGAGCTGGAGAGTGGCGTGTGAATTCATGACGGGGCAAGGGAGACAAACGGGCGTATTGTCTCATCCCTGCCCGCCACGGGGGCGAACGCCAGCTGGCGGGGCGATGTCAGCGTTTGAACACCAGCACCGGATCGGCGCGGTAGATGGCCGGATACATCTTCTGCAGGTTGCCGATCTTGGGCAGGTCGTTGTAGGCGATGTAGGGCTGGTTGGGATGCAGGGTGGCGTAGTCCTGATGGTAATCCTCGGCGCGGTAGAAGCCCTGCAGGGGCGCCACCTGGGTCACGATCGGTGCGGAAAACACCTTGGCCGCGTTGAGCTGCGCAATGTAGGCCTGGGCCGCCTGCTTCTGCTCGTCACTGGCGGTGAAGATGGCCGAGCGATATTGCGTGCCCTGATCCGGGCCCTGGCGATTGAGCTGGGTAGGATCATGCGCCACCGAGAAATAGATCTGCAGCAGCTGACCGAAGGAAATCTTGCGCGGATCATAGGTCACCTGCACCGCCTCCGCATGGCCGGTGGTGCCAGAGCTGACCATGGAATAGCTGGCGGTATCGGACTTGCCGCCGGCATAGCCGGAAACTGCCTTCAATACGCCCTGGGTATGCTGGAACACCCCCTGCACGCCCCAGAAGCATCCACCGGCAAGCACCACGGTCTCACTGCTGGCGGTCGAGCCCAGCACGGCCTTGCCAGCCGGTGCCGGCACTGCCACGGCAGCCTCAGCGGCATGGGCTTTGGAAAGGCAAGCAAACGAGGCCAGCGCCAGGCACAAGGCGGCCGAAGCCAGGGCGGCAGGTTTCAGGATGGTCATGGTGAATCTCCGGTACGGTCGATCAGACAAGAAAGAATTGTAGGCAGCCGCGCCGCCCAAGCCAGGCCGGCTCAGGGACGCGAACTTGCAGAAGCCTGCCCGGCCGGCGCCCTGCCCTTGCGCCAGAACAGACGCAGGGCCAGCATCAGCGCGACCAGCACGGCAAACAGCAGCGGCTGGGCGATCAGGTTCTTGCCGGCCTTGTCCCACCAGTAATGCAGCACGCCCAGCGGCACGATCACGTACACCAGCCGGTGCAGCGCCTGCCAGCGCTTGCCGCCCAGACGGCGCACCATGCCATTGGTGCTGGTGATGGCCAGCGGAATCGTCAACACCAGCGCCAGCACGCCGACGGTAATGAAAGGCCGCTTGACGATGTCCTTCCAGATCTCGCCCAGGTCGAAGAAGTGATCGAACCAGACGAAGGTCGTGAAATGCAGGCACAGGTAGAAAAAGGCCATCAACCCCAGCATGCGCCGCATGCGCACCAGCCAGTTCAGGCCGGTGATCTTGCGCAGGGGTGTCACGGCCAGGGTGATGCAGAACAGATATAGCGTCCAGTCGCCGGTGCTATGGGTGATGAATTCCAACGGATTGGCCCCCAGCCCACCGGTAAAGCCGAACACCACCAGCCGCGCCAGCGGTACCAGGGTCAGCGCCAGGAATACCCACCACAGCAGCGTGACGCTGCGTGGTTTCAGATTGCGGAGAACGGCGGGAGCGAGCGGCATAGGCGGTCCAGGATCAGAAGAACTTGCGCAAGTCCATGCCACTGTAGAGGCTGGCCACGTCGTTATAGCCGTTGAACATCAGGGTCTTGCGCTTGGGCGCGAAGAAGCCATCCTCGCCGATGCGGCGCTCGGAAGCCTGCGACCATCGTGGATGGTCAACGTTCGGATTGACGTTCGAATAGAAGCCGTATTCCTGGGGGGCATACATGTTCCAGGCAGTCTTGGGCTCGTCCTTGACGAAACGGATCTTGACGATGGACTTGGCCGACTTGAAGCCATACTTCCACGGCACGATGATGCGCACCGGCGCACCGTTCTGGTTGGGCAGCACTTCCCCGTACATGCCCAGCGTCAGCAGGGTCAGCGGGTGATTGGCTTCATCCATGCGCAGGCCTTCGCGGTAGGGCCAGTTCAGGATGGGATCGCTGATGCCGGGCATCTGCTTCTTGTCGGCCAGGGTGACGAATTCGACGTACTTGGCATTGCCGGTCGGCTCGGCCTTCTTGATCAGGGCCGAGAGCGAATAGCCGATCCAGGGGATCACCATCGACCAGCCTTCGACGCAGCGCAGGCGATAGATACGTTCTTCCAGCGGGGCCAGTTTGGTCAGTGCATCAAGGTCCAAGGTGAAGGGTTTCTTCACCTCGCCTTCGATGTCGATGGTCCAGGGCGCCGTCTTCAGGGTGCCGGCGTTCTTGGCCGGGTCGGCCTTGTCGGTCCCGAACTCGTAGAAGTTGTTGTAGCTGGTGGCGTCCTTGTAGGCAGTCTGCTTGTCCATCACCGCGTAGGCGTTATTGAGCTTGGCCGGCAGCTTGCGCCCCTGCTGGGCAAAAGCCTGCGGCAGCGCGCCCATGCCGCCGGCCAGCGCCGCACCGGCCGCCACGCGGGCCATGAAGCTGCGGCGCGAAAGATAGACATCCTGGGGCGTGATCTCGGATGCGGTCGGAATCTCGATCTGGTCGGGACGAATCTTGATCAGCATGGTGCGCTCCGGCAAAAAAGGGTGGAGGCAAGGTCTGGGCCTTGCCGATGTGAAGCCATGGTAAAAGTCAGGCGGTGACAGTCAGGTGGCAATTTCATGACAATTTTGTCATGAAGAAAAAGTCCGCCATTGCTAGAATCAACAGCATTTTCCTGCATCTTGCCCGCCTTTGCAGCGGTACACGGTACACTATTCCCCCTATGGCCATCCTGGTAATCGAAGACGACCCCAAGACCGGAGACTACCTGCGCAAGGGCCTGCGCGAATCCGGCTATGTTGTCGACCTGGCCCGCACCGGCACCGACGGCCTGCACCTGGCGCTGGAACAGGATTACGACCTGGTAGTGCTGGACGTGATGCTGCCCGGCCTGGACGGCTGGCAGGTGATGAGCGCACTGCGCAGCAGGCGCGACCTGCCGGTCCTCTTCCTGACCGCCAAGGACCATGTCGACGACCGTATCCGCGGCCTGCAACTGGGCGCCGACGACTACCTGGTCAAACCCTTCTCCTTCACCGAACTGGTGCTGCGCATCCGCACCCTGCTTCGACGTGGCGTCACCCGCGAAGCCGAAGTCTACGAGATCGCCGACCTGCAACTCGATCACATACGCCACAAGGTCACGCGCCAGGGCATCCACATCGCGCTCACCAACAAGGAATTCATGCTGCTGCACCTGCTCATCAAGCGCCAGGGCGAAGCCTTGTCGCGCAGCGTGATCGCATCCCAGATCTGGGACATGAACTTCGACAGCGATACCAATGTGGTGGACGTCGCCATCAAGCGCCTGCGCGCCAAGATCGATGCGCCCTTCGAGAAGAAACTGATCCACACCGTGCGCAGCGTCGGCTACATGTTCTCCGAGGACCCATGAACGCCGCCGCTCCGGTGTCGCCGCCGGTCCGTGGCTGGACCCTGACCGCCCGCGTCACCGCCTTGTTCGCGCTGATGACCAGCCTGGTCGTCACCGGCCTGGGTTTCTACCTCGACCGCGCCGCCAGCGACGCCCTGTCACTGCGGGCCGACCAGGCGCTGATCGGTCGCGTCGAACACTTCCGCAACCTGATGCACGACCTCTACAACGTCGAGCAGATGGAACAACGGCCCGCCCTCTTCGAAAGCATGATGGGCAATGAGCAGGACGTACGCATCTTCCGGCGCCTGGGTGAAGCCCCCTTCATCCAGAGCAACCCCGACCATCTCACGCCGCCCACCATGACGCCGCTACCGGTGCGCACGCCCGTCACCTCGGCCAGCCTGCTGACCAGTGAACGCGCCGATGGCGTGCGCGTGCGCTGGGTCTCGGCCCTGGCCGATGTCGGCAAGGGCGGCAAGGATGGCAAGGATGGAGAAGTGGTCGAGATCGTCGCCGCCTATGTGATGGTGCAGGAAGACCAGATGATGCGCAGCTACCGCTGGCGCATCGCCGGCGCCGCCACCGGGGCGATCGTGCTGACCGCACTGCTGGGCTTCCTGCTGCTGCGGCGCGGCCTGCAACCACTGGAAGCCATGAGCCAGCGCGCCGCCCAGATCACCCCGGACCACCTGTCGGCGCGGCTGGAGCAGCACGGCATGCCAGCCGAACTACGGCGCGTGGCCCTGTCCCTCAATGCCATGCTGGACCGGCTGGAAGCCGGCTACGACCACCTGGCCCAGTTCTCCGGCGACCTGGCCCATGAAATCCGCACCCCCATCAATGTGTTGATGGGCCAGAGCCAGGTTGCCCTGGGCCAGCGCCGCACGCCGGAAGAGTACGAGCAGCTGCTGGAATCGAACGTGGAAGAATTGCAGCGCCTGGCGCGCATCGTCGAAAACATCCTGTTCCTGGCCCAGGCCGACCATGCCACCCTGGCGGTGGACTGCACCAGCTTCGACCTGCAGGAAGAACTGGGCAAGATCACGGACTACTTCGAAGGGATTGCCGATGAACGCGGCATGCGCTTCGAACTGCAGGCACAGGGCATATGCCATGCCAACCTGGTCATGTGGCGCCGCGCCGTGAGCAATCTGGTCATCAATGCGGTGCGCTATGGCGAGGCCGACAGCGTCATCCGCATCGCCGCCGAGAGCGATGCCAACGGTAGCCGCATCCTGGTGGACAACCGCAGCGATGCGGTCACTGCGCAGGTGATGGCGCGCATGTTCGACCGTTTCTACCGTGGCGACCGCTCACGCAGCGCCTTTACCGAATCCAACGGCCTGGGCCTGGCCATCGTCAAGGCCATCATGGCCCTGCACAGAGGCACGGCCACCGTATCCAGCCCGCAACCGGGCTGGATACGCCTCAACCTCAGCTTCGCGCCGGCGGCGCAGGCACCACTGCAACCACCTCTTCAGCCTGTGGCGAGCTGAGTGCCTCCTGCGCAGCCTGCGCCGCCAGTTCGGCCTCATGGGCTTCGGCCGCACGTCGCAGCTTTTGCGCCGCCGAGGCACGGGTGAAGATGATCTTGAGCGCGGCCATCACCGGCACCGACAGGAAGATACCGGCCACCCCACCCAGCTGGTCACCGGCCAGCAGGCCCAGGATCACCATCAGCGGACTCACTTCCACCCCCTCGCTCATCAGGTAGGGATTGAGCACGTAGTCCTGGAACACCCGATACGCCACGATGAAGCCGACCAACCACAGCAGGTGGTCATAACCGCTGAAACCGGCCACCACCAGCGCCGCCGCACTGGCCGCCAGCGGCCCGGCGAAGGGAATGAATTCCAGCACCGCCGCCAGACCTGCCAGCAACATCGCGTACGGTACGCCCATCAGCGAAAAGGCGATGCTATAGGCCACGAAGGTGGCAATGGAGAGGAACAGCAAGGCCCGCACGTAGCGCGAGAGCAGCACGTCGAGGTCCTTGATGATGCCGTCCCACAGCTTGCGGTTGGAACGGTTCATCCAGGACAGCATCTCGTCGCGCATGGCCGGCGCCTCCTTGATCAACAGGAAGCTGATCACCGGCACCAGCACCAGATAGATCAGGTTGCTGGCCGCGTGCATGACGCCCACACCGAACTGCTTGGCCAGCGGCATGGCCTGGTCGGTCCCATTGGCCAACTGGTCGCGCACGAAGCCCAGGATGCGGGCGCGCAAGGGCTCGGCGAAGCCCGGCAAGGGCAGCTTGGCCACTGCGTCATTGGAGCGCAGCAGTGCCGGCAACTGCTCGGACAGGCGCAGCGCCTCCTCCTGGATACGCGCACCGAAAATGGTCGCCACCGCCGCCACGATGCCGATGGCCAGCACGAACACCACGGCAATGGACACCGTGCGCGGCACCCTGGGCGGACGCACCCGTTCGATCTGCTCCACCAACGGATAGACCAGATAACTGAAGAAGACGGCGAACACCAGCACCAGCACGGTGGCCGAAATGGTGTAGGTGACGTAGAGCAACAACGCCACCAGGAAGACGGTCCAGACGATCCTGGCCACGCGGAAATCGAAACCCAGCATAAAATTCATCCTCGGAAATGGAAAGGCCATGCAGCCGTACAGCCGTGCAGCATGGAACCCCTCCCGGCCGACACGCTGCGCCTCTGGCCATAATGACTGCACCAGCCCCGGCACGACTCATCGGTCCTACGGATGAGCTGAAAATGCACCTTATTTGATCCGCATCAGGTTTCGTATCAGCCAAATTCTTCAGTAGCTGTAGGAAAGCGTGAAAATAACTTCATGCAGCGCAACACTGGGCTGCGTCTTGAGGAACCGGGAAGTCCACAGGACGCGAAGCTTTCGTGACGTTTCGTTCACACCCCCGTCGAGCACCGCAGACCACCACCTCCCTGCACAACCGCGCCGGGAGCGGGTCATTCTCATCCGTGATGACTGTTATCAGGAAATACGCAACTGCCTGACATTGCGATGGGACAAGCAATTGTTTTAAATTTCAGTAATTACTGAAATTTCGATATATACGAACATGGAAAACAACGTACTCAGCCTGCTCATGCAGCGCTTCATCAGCCATTTCGGCGAAATGGGCAGCCGCTGGGGCATCAATCGTACGGTCGGCCAGATCTACGCCCTGCTCTACATCTGCGGGCGGGCACTCAATGCCGACGAGATTGCCGAGTACCTCAGTTTTTCGCGCTCCAACGTCAGCATGGGCCTCAAGGAGCTGCAGTCCTGGCGCCTGGTGAAGTTGCTGCACAAGCCGGGCGACCGGCGTGAATACTTCGAACCGCCCGGCGATATCTGGGACATCTTCAAGGTGCTGCTGGAAGAACGCCGCCGCCGCGAGATCGAACCCACCCTGTCCATGCTGCGCGACGCCCTGCTGGAGCCGCCCGGCGGACGCGACGACAAGGAAGTCCAGAAGCGCATGCGCGAGATGTATGAACTGATCGAACTGTCCAGTTCCTGGTTCGACGACGTCCAGCGCCTGTCGCCCGAAACACTGGTATCACTGATGAAGATGGGCTCCAAGGTCAAGAAGCTGCTCGATGTACGCGACAAGTTCCGCGTCGGCGGCGCCAACGAGAAGGAATAAGCGTCATGCAAGTCACGCAAACACCCCGCAAATGGCAATGGCCACGCCTGACCCAGCTGCCGCTGGGCGTCGAGATCACCCTCCTGCTGATCATCAAGATCGGCCTGATCACGGTCCTGGCCAAGACCTTCTTCGCCCATCCCGAAGCCAAGCACATGCGCATGCCGCTGCAAAGCGTGGAGCAGCGCATGCTGGCCCCGTCGCCGGTTGCCGCGCCGGGCGCTCTCCCCCTTCCCGCCAGTTCCTCAAGTTCAGCCAATTCCGCATTACCTGAAGCCACAAAACAACCGGAGTAACCCAACATGGTCCCCATCGATGAAGTCGTCTCGCTGTCACGGCTGCAATTTGCCGTCACGGCGCTCTATCACTTCCTGTTCGTTCCCCTCACGCTAGGCCTGTCCTGGATCCTGGTCATCATGGAGTCGGTCTACGTCATGACCGGCAACCAGATCTACAAGGACATGACCCGCTTCTGGGGCAAGCTGTTCGGCATCAACTTCGCCATGGGCGTGGCCACCGGCATCACCCTGGAATTCCAGTTCGGCACCAACTGGTCCTACTA
>NZ_MUXB01000017.1:0-415 GCF_001994935.1 Herbaspirillum sp. VT-16-41 | reverse complement strand
CTCCCTCGGCGTGGTGATCCCCGACATCACCTTCGAGCTGGCCAAGAAGAACGAGCCGATGTACCTGTTCTCCCCGTACGACGTGGAGCGCGAGTACGGCAAGCCCTTCGCGGACGTGAACGTCTCGGAGCTCTACCACGAGATGGTCGACAACCCTGCGATCTCCAAGAAGAAGATCCGCGCGCGCGACTTCTTCCAGGTGCTGGCCGAGATCCAGTTCGAGTCCGGCTACCCGTACATCATGTTCGAGGACACGGTGAACCGGGCGAACCCGATCCCCGGCAAGGTCACCCACTCCAACCTGTGCTCGGAGATCCTGCAGATCGCCACCCCGTCGGAGATGAACGTGGATCTCTCCTACGACAAGATGGGGCGGGACATCTCCTGCAACCTGGGCTCGCTGAACATCGCCAAG
>NZ_MUXB01000015.1:0-1605 GCF_001994935.1 Herbaspirillum sp. VT-16-41 | reverse complement strand
TTACTCACAGTAATTCACTCTCCCGACACACTTTAGCATAGATTTTATATTATCATCATTTTGCTTATAATGGCAAATATCCTATTTTAAAAACTTGGCTTCGCTATTAGGCTTTAGCTAATGCCAAAGTTGGACTTATGCAGATCTGTACGGTGGGGCGTGTAACCGGAGCCCCAAACGGGAAAGTTTCTATACTTTCCTATCTGTCTAAAAAAGTTAAAGCCAAGATAGCCCTGAATTTGACTTTTATTTAAAATAAATATATTACAAATTACTTATTGTCTTTATCATCATCAACTTCTTGATAATCTGCATCTACAACATCGTCATCTGCGTTATTTGAGGTTTGTTCACCGTGACCTTGAGCCGCTTGTGCTTGAGCTTGCTCATATAATTTTACAGAGAGTTGTTGTACTTTTTCTTGTAACGGGCTGCAACAGAAGACTCAACGCATCCGGACATTCCGACCACTACGCGGGGATCCTTTGGATCTTTTTTCATCTCTATTTCACCTCAATTCTAAACGCTTAGACTTGCACTTTTTTCAAATATCCTATCTATTTAGCCAGCCGCTTCACGATTTTAGCAGTCTGTTCTGCAGCACTTTCAGCTTGTTCCTTTGTATTAAAGAGGCCGAAGCTGAAACGGATGGAATTTTGCAGTTTGTCTGATCCTTTTCCAAACATACTGACAAGGACGTGGGATGGATCGATGGAGCCTGCAGTACAGGCCGATCCGCTTGATGCTGCTATTCCAGCCAAATCAAGCTCATGGCCTGTAAAATATTTGATAATAAAACTTGTTTCCGTGACGAACAAAAACAAAGGGTTTGCATATCAGTGGCATAGATCCACCCCCAACATATTCTGTGTAACGATGTGGCATTCAGGTGCGAGTTGCCAGTCCTGGATGTCCTCTACATGAGTAAACATCGGCACCAGCTTGCTGCACTTTAGCATCGACACCAACAACATTAAGGTATTGAGAGTTGGAGGCACATTCCAGCGGCAAAAATCCACTTCCCAGGCCAGCCGCTGTTGATGGTTAAGGCGATTCATATGACCCGTAAACAGGGTACGATGGTGGAAATCTTTGCGTCGACGCAGTTCGCCCGCCACCCCACTTTGCCCATCAGGATCTGCGGCCAGAATCAGCGATGACTGGGCGGAAAACGCCGGAAGAGTGCGCAGATTTTGATGACATTATATGAAGAGTTCCCGGAAATGCAGGAAGAACATGCAGATACACATCCATTATTCCTTTTTTCTGCCGAACCTGCACAAATTATCAGTAAAGATTTTAAAATTGAAACACCAGATGACATGAAAGGTTTGCGTGTACGATCTCCTTCCCCAGTTGCAAACCAAATTATAGAAGCTTTAGGGGCAACACCAATATCCATGCCAATGGGAGATGTCTATGAATCTCTTGAAAGAGGTGTCATTGATGATGCAATGGTTCCATTTGAAACCATTTATAATTATAGCTTTAATGAGGTAACAAATTATATTACCAATGGTAATTTCTCAGCAACACCGTTTTTTAGTGTGATGAATCAAAAAACATACAATAATTTCAGTGATTCGGATCAGAAAATATTAGATA
>NZ_MUXB01000128.1:0-417 GCF_001994935.1 Herbaspirillum sp. VT-16-41 | reverse complement strand
GGCCCGGAACCATGGACGGCCGAGAGGTTCGACCTGCTGCCCTCCTTACGCGTGCTGGCCAAGTGCGGTGTCGGGTTGGACAACATCGACCTCGAAGCAGCCCGGGGGCGAGGTATCAAGGTCACCAACACACCCGGTATGAACTCCAACGCAGTGGCGGAACTCACCGTGGGCCTGATGATCTGTGTCATGCGCGGCATCCACTACGCGGCCGAAGCGCTGCAGCACGGCGAGCGACTGCACATCCCCGGTCACGAGCTGACCGCCCGCACCGTGGGACTCGTCGGCGGGGGACACATTGGTCGGCTGGTCGCCAAGCGCCTGCAAGGTTTCGAGGTGCAGGTCCTGATCCATGACCCATTCCTGACCGAAGCCCCGGAGGGTGCGCAGCTGGTCAAGTCGCTGGACGAGTTGCTG
>NZ_MUXB01000149.1:0-988 GCF_001994935.1 Herbaspirillum sp. VT-16-41 | reverse complement strand
ATGGATAACAGAAATGCTTTAGCTTGTTCTTATGCAGTTTTTGAAGATTATTTTGGCAAATCAAGGTCAACAGTTTACAGAGCAGTAAAGCTTTTAGAGGAGAATGGATTTTTAAATGTTTTAAAAATGGGAACATCAAACGTCTATGTAGTGAACGAAGACCTTGCTTGGACAGATGGCAATGACAAAAAGAAATTTGCTAAATACGATGGTAAAATCCTTGTCAGCAAAAAGGAAAACAAGGACTTTGAATACAAAAGCCAATTTGATAAATTTAAAGCCCTTAGAGAACGTGAAAACTTAAAATAAAGCGAGTAGATAACTACTCGCTTTTCTTTATTTCAAGAGCATATTTGCCCTCATTTGAATCTTGGTCAACACTTGTAAAAACACCAATATCTTTTATTGGAATAAGAGTTCCAGAACCTAAATGAGGTCTCTTTCTATCCCTCATAAAAAGCATTAATTCTCCCTCTTGGTCTAGTTTCTCCAACTTCTCAACCAATTGTTTCACCTTCATCAACGTTCCATATCCATCCCTTTTTGCCTTTGTGGCTTCTCCATTTTTTCTAAGGCGAAGCCGTACAAGAGCTGACCGCCCGGCCATGTGGCCACTGCGCTGAGAAGAGGGCCCCTTCCCGGTATCGACCGGGAAGGGGCCCTCTTCTTGGCTTCGGCAGCAGATCAGCAGCCCTGCCGTGCCGGGTCTTCTCAGGCCACGGTGCGGCGGCGGAGCTGCCGGAAGTGGGCTTGGGCCCCAGCATCGAGCCCCAGTTCGGGGCTGGGATCACGCCCCACCACGTACAGCATCGTGGCGTTGACGAAGGCGATCAGCGGGATCGCGAACAGCGCCCCGGGGATGCCGGCAAGCATCGCACCGGCGGTGACGCCCAGGAACACGGCCAGCGGATGCATCTCCACGGCCTTGCCCATCAGGAACGGCTGCAGCACGTTGCCCTCGATCTGCTGGACGGCCAGAACGATGCCC
>NZ_MUXB01000083.1:0-73626 GCF_001994935.1 Herbaspirillum sp. VT-16-41 | reverse complement strand
AGTCGTAAAACTGGTCATAAGACTATCCTCTATTTTAAGAGAGTCTTCGTGTCCTGAGATTCAAGGGGCTATTCCAATCAGTGATTTCGTGGACGGCAAACAATCGCGGCTACATACCGACATGGGAAATTCAAAACACGTCGAGACCATCATCAACTGGGATTACATCGTCGAGAGCGCGCTGGACAAAGTTGTGGATGCAAGGCGAGGCATCGTCAGGAAATTTAAAGAGAAAGATGTCTACTTCCCCGTCTTTAATAAGAACTTTAACGAATGGAGGGAGAAACATGATCGCGGTGGCGATTTCTGGGTATTTTCCAAGCCGCATTACATGAAGCTGGGAAAACCCATTGAATTTTCACTGGATACCTTATGCAGACGACCAGAAAAAATGTAAAGAGATGGGTTGTAAGACTGCTCTATGGTTTCTCGATGCTGTTGGTAATGGCGATGGTGGTTTTTATTCTCCCCAATGAAATCGGGGTGAGGATTCTATTTTTGTTCGCGCTTGCTCAAGAATGGGGAGGCTACGGCCTACTGTTCGTCTTGGTCGGGTGGCTGCTCTACTGGATCTTCAAGGACAAAAGGAAGAGCAAGCGACGATCTCTTGCCATCCTTTGCAGCATCGCTATGTCATACGCGTTGGTTTGCCTGATTTCTCTTTGGCACCAAACCTCCTATGGTGATTGTGATTACGTCACAAAATTGTTGAATGGCGGTGTCCAGGCGTTCAACGGCCGGCGATACACGATCAGTATGTGCAGCACGAATTTTTTCTGGGGAAATGGTCGTCAGGTCAGGTTGCAAGTCTTCGACGAGGCAGGAGAGCTTCAGGCATTGCGATACTTCACTTTTTATTGGAATGATGGCTCAGAAAAGGAGCTTGAATATGGCGACGATGTCATTCTTTACTACGATAAGTCTGCTAGTCAGGCACTTCATTCCATCAAAATCCCACCAACCAAACTTGACTGGATTAGGGCGCGGCTTCCCCTTGCCAATTGAATTGAGTTGAAATGGCCTCGATACCTGTCGAGGCGGTTCACACGCCCGAAACCGGCAAAAGCGGGTGTGGACGAGCGGACGATGTACAATAGCGCCCTGATTTTTAAAGCATTTTTCGCTTTTTCCCGTATTTTCGGCCGCTTGCGGCCCGTCTCATTGAGCCATCTGCCATGTCCAACCCATCCTCTCCCGCCAGCCCGGCCCTGCCCAAGGTCGGTTTCGTCTCCCTCGGCTGCCCGAAGGCACTGGTCGATTCCGAACAGATCCTGACCCAGTTGCGGGCCGAAGGCTATGACACCGCCAAGTCCTACGACGGCGCCGATCTGGTGATCGTCAATACCTGCGGTTTCATCGATGCTGCCGTGCAGGAGTCGCTGGATGCCATCGGCGAGGCGCTCAGCGAAAATGGCAAGGTGATCGTCACCGGCTGCCTGGGCGCCAAGAAGGACGCCGAGGGCGACGACATCATCCAGAAGATTCACCCCAAGGTCTTGGAAGTGACCGGTCCGCACGCGGTGGGCGAGGTGATGCAGGCGGTGCACAAGCACCTGCCCAAGCCACATGCCCCCTTCATCGACCTGGTGCCGCCGCAGGGGGTCAAGTTGACTCCCAAGCACTTCGCCTACCTGAAGATTTCCGAAGGCTGCAACCATCGCTGCAGCTTCTGCATCATTCCTTCCATGCGCGGCGACCTGGTCTCGCGTCCCATCGCCGATGTGATGCTGGAGGCCGAGAACCTGTTCAAGGCCGGCGTCAAGGAATTGCTGGTGATCTCACAGGACACCAGTGCCTATGGTGTGGATGTGAAGTTCCGTACCGGCTTCTGGAACGGCAAGCCGATCAAGACCCACATGACCCAGCTGGTCGGTGCGCTGGGTGAGCTGGCCCAGCAGTACGGTGCCTGGGTGCGCCTGCACTATGTCTATCCGTATCCGCACGTTGATCACATCATCCCGTTGATGGCCGAAGGCAAGATCCTGCCTTACCTGGACGTGCCGCTGCAGCATGCTCATCCGGATGTGCTCAAGCGCATGAAGCGCCCGGCCAACGGCGAAAAGAACATCGAACGCATCCAGGCCTGGCGCGCCATGTGCCCGGACCTCACGATCCGTTCCACCTTCATCGCCGGCTTCCCTGGCGAGACCGAAGCGGAGTTCGAATACCTGCTGGACTTCCTCAAGGAAGCCGAGATCGATCGCCTGGGCTGCTTTGCCTATTCGCCGGTGGAAGGCGCGACCGCCAACGAGATCGCCAATCCGGTCCCGGAAGAAGTGCGCGAAGAGCGTCGCGGCCGTGTCATGCAATTGCAGGAAGAGATTTCCAAGAAGCGCCTGCAGGCCAAGGTCGGCAAGACGCTGCGCGTGCTGATCGACGAGGTGGACCGCAACGGCGGTACCGGCCGCACCTATTCCGATGCGCCGGAAATCGACGGCGTGGTCTATGTGAAGCCACCTTTCGAGCCGCATCGCAAGCTGGAAGTGGGCCAGTTCGTGGACGTGCGCATTACCGCCGCCGATGCTCACGACCTGTGGGGCGCGGCCGAGTGAAGGCGCAGCGTTTGCTGATGCGCAGCCTGCTGGTGGCGGCGCTGTCCTGCTCGGTCCTCATGCCGGCATCGACCTGGGCCGCCAGGCCAGGACCGGCCGCCAGCGCTCCGGAGGGTTCGCTGCAACAGCTGCTGATGACCCATGCGCTGGTGCTGCGTGGCCAGATCGACGGGCGCGACATCCAGCTTTCGCTGCAACCGAAGAAGAACGAGGACGGCGTGGAAGGGCGTTACTTCTTCTTTGGCGGATCGCCTGACATCCTGGTTGCCGGTGAGGTCGATGGCGATGATTTCATCATGGAAGAATCAGTCAATGGCAAGGATGTGTCGGGCCAGTGGGAAGGGCATCGGCAGGGCCAGTCCATCACCGGTACCTGGTCCAGTGCCGATGGTGCCGTCACCAAGCCATTCGCGTTGCAACTGCCCTGAGGCCGGGCTGATCGTCTCCGAACCCTTGATCGCGTGATTTGCTGACGCCGGCTTTCGGTGTCGGCAGGCTGCGCGTATAGTGATGCCTTTGCGCGCAGCCCTTCGCTGCGCGTCTCGTTTTCAGAGGCAGAATCGTGTCCGACCCCAAAGAGACTTCTCTCACGCCGCAAACTTCCCTGATCCACAGCAGCTATCGCGCCCCTGACGGTTTCGAGGCCTTCCCGGTGGGCATCCATCACGCTTCCACGGTGGTATTCCCCAACGTCGAGGCGATGCGCTCGCGCGACTGGCGAGAAAAGCTGGGCTACACCTATGGCCTGCACGGCACGCCCACCAGTTTCGTGCTGGAGGCCCGGCTGGCCGAGATCGAGGGCGGCAATTACTGTCGTGTTACGCCCAGCGGGCTGGCCGCCATCGCCATGGTCAACTTCGCCTTCCTCAAGAGCGGCGACGATGTGCTACTGCCCGACAACGTCTACGGGCCCAGCAAGGACCTGGGCCAGTGGCTGGAGCGTGATTTCCAGATCACGGCGCGATTCTATGACCCGATGATTGGTGAGGGTCTGGCCGACCTGATCATGCCCAATACCCGTCTGGTGTGGACCGAGGCACCGGGTTCGGTATCGATGGAAGTGCCGGATATTCCGGCGCTGTGCCGGGCGGCCCACGCCAGGGGCGTGCTGGTGGCGATCGACAATACCTGGTCCGCCGGCCTGGCCTTCAAGGCCTTCGAGCATGGCGTGGACATCGTCATGCAAGCCGTCACCAAGTACCAGTCCGGTGGTTCTGATGTGCTGATGGGCGCGGTGATGGTGCGTGACCAGGCCCTCAATGAAAAGCTGGAGCTGGCGCACATGCGCCTGGGGTTCGGCGTGGGCATGGACGACGTCTATCTGGTGCTGCGCAGCCTGTCCTCGATGCGCCTGCGCTTCGAGGCGCACGATGCGGCCGCGCGCAAGGTGGCGACGTGGTTGAAGCAGCGTCCGGAGATCGTCTCGGTGCTGCACCCGGCCTTCGAGGATTGCCCCGGCCATGCGCACTGGAAGCGAGACTTCACCGGCGCAGGCGGCCTGTTCTCGGTGATCTTCGATCAGCGCTACGTGGAAGAGCAGACCGACCGCTTTGTCGACAGCCTGCGCCTGTTCAAGATCGGCTACAGCTGGGGCGGTGCACACAGCCTGTGCGTGCCATACCGGATGCGGGGCATGCGCCGGGAATGGATGCGAGAAGGGCAGCTGGTGCGCTTCAACATCGGCCTGGAGTCGCCGGAAGATCTCATCGCCGATATCGAACAGGCCCTGGCACGCATGTAAGCGTCGAGCCAACCCGGCGCGGTGCGTCTGCACCGGGTTTGCCGTCCAGAAATTGAATAAAGGTAAATGTTGCCTCTGTTTCTCGTTTTGGTGCTGGGCAGCCGGTCATAAAATGCTAGTCATTCTTGATACGGCATCCTCACACCGCTGGGCCGCTTCGCATTTTCTCGTGCAGTGGCGCAAAAAATGTCAGACCGCGTAAAACATTGCAATTTTTCTGCGGCCCCTTGTTGAAGGAAACTACAGTTTAGCTCGGCAGTCGAAGAAGAAATGCGGCTGAGCTAGTCGTTACACAGCAACATGGCACAAGAAAACCGCCAAAATTTACAATTTATTTTGTTGCTTTGGTGCTAATTTTGTTGAGCCATTTCGGTCAAGAAACCTTTTGATCAGGAAATTCCTGATTGTCGCCGGAAGTCGCAAGGACTCTGGCTGTTCATTTCCCTGGCATCAAAACTGCAGGCGAAATAGGTCTTCTTGTAAGACAAAGTCTGACAAGCCTGTTGGTTTTGTTTCGGACGAAAAATACCGATCAAGTCTAATTTCCCGCCTGTCCGCCCCCCCTCAGAATTGGCTTGCAGTCAAGTAAATGTAAGCGATTGTAAGCAGCTCAATGCAGCCGAGAGCAGCACAGAGCAGTATGGAGTTCTTACCGAGGTGGGGTGCAAATGAATACCAACGACATGATGGCGGAGATCCGCGATGCCAACCTGAGCTATCTGATGCTGGCACAGCAGATGATCCGTCAGGACAAGCCGACCGCAATCTTCCGGCTGGGTATCAGCGCAGAGATCGCCGATCTGATCGAGGGTTTGTCCAATGCCCAGATCATGAAACTGGCCGCGACCAACATGATGTTGACGCGCTTCCGTTTCGACGATGGTGCCATCCTCGGCATGCTCACCAATTACAACAAGGACAAAAGCCTGGCCCAGTCGCATGCAGCCATCCTGATGGCCTGTCAGCCCAGCGAACAAATTTCGTAAAACAACAAGACAAGAGCAGGACCGGCGCGGGCAGGGGTCAATGCGCCGGAGGGGAAGACGTACCGTAGCAGTTAATGAGTTTGTGTCTTGGATTTGCAGCCTGATGTCCATCTGCCTTGTGCACATGGAGAGGGGTCAGGCAGTGTCACTACGAAATCACCGGGGGGTAGCACCATGGCTAAAAAGAGCGTTGTCACAGAGGCGCAGGAAATTCAGTTGGCCATTGAACTGATCAACCTGGGGGCGCGCCTCCAGTTGCTGGAATCGGAAACTTCGCTGTCGCGCGAGCGCCTGCTGAAGCTGTACAAGGAATTGAAGGGCGTCTCGCCGCCCAAGGGCATGCTGCCGTTCTCGACGGACTGGTTCATCACCTGGCAGCCCAATATCCATTCGTCGCTGTTCATCAACGTGCACCGCTATCTGGTGGAGCATGCCCGCATCAGCGGCATCGAAGCCGTGATGAAGGCCTACAAGCTCTATCTGGAACAGGTCGGTCAGAGCGATGCCGGCGAGCCGGTGCTCTCGCTCACGCGGGCCTGGACGCTGGTGCGCTTCTTCGAAAGCAAGATGCTCATGACCACGCCCTGCTGCAAGTGCGGCGGCCACTTCGTGGTGCATCGACTGGACCTGCATCAGGACTATCTGTGCGGCCTGTGCCACATGCCTTCGCGTGCTGGCAAGACCAAGAAGGCCAAGGATGCGGTGGTCATGGGTCTGGTGGAAGCCCTGCCGGTGGCAGCCTCCGCCCCGATGGTCGCCGAGCCGGTGCTGGCGGCCGTTGCCTGATCCGCAGTGCTGCGCCATCGCTGTCGATGCGGTCGCGGTTCGGCCGCTTGACCGTGACAGTGGCGCTGCTACTCTGCCAGGAAGAATGAGGCCGATTGTCTAGATGTCTGACCTAGAGAACCACCCCGGCGCCCGCCGCAGGCCACTGCTGCAGGCGCCGGCGATCCAGGCCTTGCTGCTGTTCGTGTTGGGCCTGGTGGGCGCCAACGTGATCGACGTGCTGTGCCAGCGCGCCGGTCTTTCTCCCTTTTCTCCCTTGCAAACCTCCGTGCTGCACGGTGCGATTGCCGCGCTGCTGGCACGTCTGCGCCGCATGGCCGTGTGGTGGTGGCTGATCCTGCTGGTGTTCCCGCTGGCGGCGCTGCTGGTAGGGCGGCTGCAATTGCCGCCCTGGCTGTTCCTGGCGGTATTCCTGTTCATGCTGGTGCTGTTCTGGTCCACCTTCCGCAGCCAGGTGCCGTTCTATCCCTCCGGCCGCAATGCCTGGGATGCGGTGGCCGCCTTGTTGCCCCAGGGACGGGCGATCCGCTTCATGGATATCGGCAGCGGCCTGGGTGGCGCGGTGCTGGATCTTTCGCATCGTCGGCCTGAAAGTGAATTCACCGGCATCGAGATCGCGCCCTTGCCCTGGCTGGTGAGCCGCCTGCGTGCGGCGCTGGCCGGCAATCGTTGCCGCTTCGTGCGGGGCGATTATCTGTTGCTCGATTTCGCAGAGTATGACGTGGTGTTCGCCTATCTTTCGCCAGCCGCCATGCTGGCCCTGTGGCACAAGGCCCGGGCCGAAATGCGGCCGGGGACGCTGTTACTGAGCTACGAATTCCATATTCCGGGGACCACGCCGGACCTGGTGATCCAGCCCGAGGGGGAGGGGCCGGTGCTGCATGGCTGGCGCATGTGAGCGCATAAAGTGACGCAATGCGAGACGCGACGTATCAAGTTTGCCCGGATTGAGCCGTAAATCGAAAAGGAAGGGCGTTTTTCGGATATGTATTCCCTCATTTGCTTGATTGGAATACCTGTAATCTGACGAACGTGAAAATACATGCAACGCCACTGGGACGGGAGCAGGCACTTTGTTAGTCATTATCGGATATGTCATTGTCATGGGCTCCGTCTTCGGCGGCTTTGCCCTGTCCGGCGGCCATCTGGGGGCGCTGTTTCAGCCACTTGAACTGCTGATGATCGGCGGCGCCGCGGGTGGCGCGTTCCTGGTGGGTAACAACGGCAAGGCGATCAAGGCTACGATGAAGGCCTTGCCGACCGTCCTCAAGGGCTCGACCTACACCAAAGCGCTGTACATGGAGCTGATGGCGCTGCTGTTCGAGATCCTGACCAAGTCTCGCAAGGAAGGCCTGATGTCCATCGAAGGTGACATCGAAGAGCCGGAAAGCAGCCCCATCTTCAGCAAGTACCCCGGCGTGCTGGCCGACCATCACCTCATCGAGTTCATGACCGACTACCTGCGCCTGATGGTGTCGGGCAACATGGATGCGTTCCAGATCGAAAACCTGATGGACAACGAAATCGAAACCCACCACCACGAGGGGGAGATTCCGGTGCACTGCATCGCCAAGCTGGGTGACGGCATGCCGGCTTTCGGTATCGTGGCCGCGGTGATGGGGGTGGTGCACACCATGGAATCGGTGGGTATTCCGCCGTCCGAGCTGGGTATGCTTATTGCGCACGCGCTGGTGGGTACCTTCCTCGGTATTCTGTTGGCCTACGGTTTCGTGGGTCCGCTGTCCAGCCTGCTGGAACAGAAGCTGCACGAATCGACCAAGATCTACCAGTGCGTGAAGGTGACGCTGCTGGCCAGCCTGAATGGCTACGCGCCGGCGCTGTCGATCGAATTCGGCCGCAAGGTCCTGTTCTCGACCGAGCGTCCGACCTTCCTGGAACTGGAAGAGCACGTCAAGCAGGCCAAGAGCAAGTAATCCTGCCGTTGGCGGATGGTACGCGCATCGATTCACACAGACATCAGCATTGAGCAGGAGTAAGGCATGGCCGACGAAGGGCTACGTCCCATAATCGTTAAGCGGATCAAGAAGGGCGGCGGTGGTCACCACGGCGGCGCCTGGAAGATCGCGTACGCCGACTTCGTGACCGCGATGATGGCGTTCTTCCTGCTGATGTGGCTGCTGGGTTCGACTGCCAAGGGCGACCTGAACGGCATCGCCGAATATTTCAAGACACCGCTGAAGGTCGCCATGGCCGGCGGCTCCGGTAGCGGCGACGCCAATACGGTGCTGCCGGGCGGCGGCAAGGACCTGACCCGCCAGGACGGCCAGTTGCGCAAGGGCGAGAACGACGTGGTCACGCGCAAGCAGACCCTCAAGCAGGCCCAGCAGGAACTGGAGCGTGCCGAGCGCTCGCGCCTGGAGCAATTGAAGTCGCGCCTGGAAAAGGCCATCGATTCCAATCCGACGCTGAAGCAGTTCAAGAACCAGCTGTTGATCGACATCACCTCTGAAGGCCTGCGCATCCAGATCGTGGACGAGAAGAACCGTCCCATGTTCGCCCTGGCCAGCGCCCAGTTGCAGCCCTATACGAAGGAAATCCTGCACGAGATCGGGCGCACCCTGAACGATGTCCCCAACAAGATCAGCCTGTCCGGGCATACCGATGCCACGCCGTATTCCCGTGGCGAGAAGGGCTACAGCAACTGGGAACTGTCGGCCGACCGCGCCAATGCATCGCGCCGCGAGCTGATCACCGGTGGCATGGACGAATCCAAGGTGCTGCGGGTGGTGGGCCTGTCCTCGGCGGTGCTGCTGGACAAGGAAGATCCGTTCAACCCCATCAACCGTCGCATCAGCATCATCGTCATGAACAAGAAGGCCGAGGAACTGGTCGAGAAGGATAGTGGCTCGCTGAACGTGCCCACCGACGCCAGCGACGACGACATTCAGCAGGGTTTGACCGCGCCGCCCAAGAACTGAGGCAGGCGTGACGGGCGGGGATTTGCCATTGAAGCAGAAGTGTTCCAACTGAACAGGGGAAGAGAGCTGGATATGCCGACCAAGACCATGCTGCAGGAGCTCAAGCGCTTGTTGCTCGATACTGCCAGCGGCGGCAGCCGCCAATTGACGGAAGTGGAGTCGGACCTGGTCCAGACCAACATTCTCCTGGGCGAAGCCATCGGCAAGCTGGGTACCAGTTTCATGGAGCTGCACCGTTCTGTGCAGACCCAGCAGACCATCCTCGAGGGACTGATGAATGGCACGGGCGAGTTCGACAGCGAGAGTATCGAACAGCTCAAGGCGACCCAGGCGCAGGTCAGCCACCATGTGAACGCGGCGGTCACCGGTCTGCAGTTCCAGGACATGACCAGCCAGCTGCTGGAGCGTATCGTGCGGCGCGTGATCGGCCTGCGTGAAGCGCTGGGGGTGTTGAGCGCCAACAGTTTCGAGATCGTACCGGAGCAGGGGCAGACCGACGAGGAACTCAGGGAGCTGCTGGCCAGCACCGTGCAGGCGATGGAGGAGCGGCTGACCGTGCTCGATACCGGGCTGTGGAAAGCGGTGCGCCAGACACGCATGGAAAGCGGCGATATCGAGTTGTTCTAAGCCTTTGCGGGCTGAGTGGGTCAAGATTGAACTAGGTCATTCCGGCCGGGCGCAGGGCAATAGGTCGGCGGCCGGAGCTGCGGCATAATGCACATGCGCATGAGCCTTATTGAAGAAACAGGGAGTAACGATGTCCAAAACGATTCTCGCAGTAGATGATTCCGGGTCACTGCGCCAGATGGTGGTATTCAGTCTGAAGGCTGCGGGTTACAACGTGACCGAAGCGGTTGACGGCGTGGACGCGCTGGAAAAGGCCAAGACGCATACCTTCGACCTGGTCCTGACCGACCAGAACATGCCGCGCATGGATGGCCTGACCCTGATCCGCTCACTGCGCGAGCTGACCAGCTATGCGCGGGTGCCGATCCTGATGCTGACCACCGAGTTCAGTGACGAGATGAAGGCCAAGGGCAAGGCGGCCGGCGCCAATGGCTGGCTGGTCAAGCCCTTCGACCCGCAGCGCCTGACCGAGGTAGTGCGCAAGGTGATCGGCTGATCTTGCCGGGATAACAAGAACGACACGAACCGCATCCAGCATGGAGCCCAGGCATGAGCATTGATATGAGCCAGTTTTTCCAGGTCTTTTTCGACGAGGCCGAGGAAGGGCTCGCGGAAATGGAAAAGCTGTTGTTGGCCGTCAATGTGGCCTCGCCCGATCCGGAGGACCTCAATGCCGTGTTCCGTGCCGCGCATTCCATCAAGGGCGGCTCGTCGACCTTCGGTCTGACCGACATCGCCGAGGTCACGCACGTACTGGAGTCGCTGCTGGACCGTATCCGCCAGGGTCAGATGGCCCTGACCGCGGAACATGTGGACGCCTTCCTGGCGGCCAAGGATGTATTGAAGTCCATGCTCGACGGCCACAAGCATGGCGCCGAGGTGGATCAGGATGCCGTGGGTGATGTACGCATGCTGCTCGAAGCCCTGTCGCAGGGCAAGAGCTCCAGCGCGAGCACTCCCAGGGCTGCTGCAGGACCGGCTGCGGCCGCGGCCGCGGCCATGGTGGGCCCCGACGGCGCCCGTCGCTATCGGCTGGAGATGCCGGTCATCGCCGACAAGGACGCCGAGGCGCTGGCCGACGAGCTGTCCATGCTGGGCAAGATTGAAAAGACCAAGTCTGCCGAAGGAAACTGGGTCTTCATTCTCGATACGGCCGAACCGATCGATGACGTGGTCGCCATCTGCGCCTTCATCGTCAATGTGGCCGATCTGAAGATTTCGCAGGCTGTCGATCCCGGCAAGACCGCCGATGAAGAGCGCGGCTATGGTTTCTTCGATAACTTCGTGACCCAGGAAGAGCGCGAACGCGCCCAGGGCTACGGTTTCTTCGACAACCAGACCACCGTGGAAGACAAGGAGCGCGAGCAGGGCTACGGCTTCTTCGCTCCCTTCGTGCCGCTGGACATCAGCGCCAAGAAGCCTGAGCCGGAGAGCGCCCACGCTGCCGCCGCCCATGGCACCAATGGTGCCAACGGCCATCACGACGACGCCCATCTGCATGGCGAGCATGCCTCCTCGGAAAAGAAATCCGCCAAGGGGGGCGCCGCCCAGGGACCGGAGTCCTCGTCGATCCGCGTGAGCATCGAAAAGGTCGACCAACTGATCAACCTGGTCGGCGAACTGGTGATCACCCAGGCCATGATCGAGCAGCGTGTCGGCAAGCTGGATCCGATGCAGCATGAGCACCTGCTCAACAGTGTCAGCCAGTTGAGCCGTAATACCCGGGATCTGCAGGAATCGGTGATGTCGATCCGCATGATGCCCATGGACTATGTGTTTTCGCGCTTCCCGCGCATGGTGCGCGATCTGGCGCACAAGCTCGGCAAGCAGGTCGAATTCGTCACCCATGGCGCCGCGACCGAACTGGACAAGGGCCTGATCGAACGTATCGTCGATCCGCTCACGCACCTGGTGCGCAACAGCATCGACCACGGTATCGAACTGCCGGATGCCCGTCGCAGCGCCGGCAAGAGTGAGGCAGGTGTGCTATCCCTGTCTGCCGAACATCAGGGCGGCAACATCATCATCGAGGTCACCGACGACGGTGGTGGCCTGAACCGCGACAAGATCCTGGCCAAGGCCAAGCAGCAGGGCATGCCGGTCACCGACAACCTGTCGGACGCCGAGGTCTGGCAACTGATCTTCGAGCCCGGTTTCTCCACTGCGGAACAGGTCACCGACGTGTCGGGGCGTGGCGTGGGCATGGATGTGGTCAAGCGCAACATCCTGGCCATGGGTGGGGCGGTGGATATCCGCTCCAGCAAGGGCTTTGGCACCACCATCTCGATCTCGCTGCCGCTGACGCTGGCCATCCTGGACGGCATGTCGATCCGGATTGGTGAAGAAGTCTACATATTGCCGCTGGGATATGTGGTTGAATCTTTGCAGCCATTGGCGCAAGATATCAAAGAGATTTCCGGTCAGGGCCAGGTGCTGCGCGTACGCGGCGAATACCTGCCCCTGATCCCGCTTTATCAGATTTTCAACATCGAACCCTCCTTCACCGATCCCTCGCAAGGATTGGTGGTCATTCTGGAGTCAGATGGAAAGAAGGCGGCACTTTTCGTGGATGACCTGATCGGACAACAGCAGATCGTTGTCAAGAATCTGGAATCCAACTACCGGAAGGTCGCCGGCATTTCCGGAGCAACCATTCTGGGCGACGGCGGCGTCGCCCTGATTGTCGATGTGGCAGCCTTGCTGCGATCCAGCCGCCAACTGAACGACGAATCTGTATTTTCCTGATATTTAAAGGGCCACAACATGTCTGACACTGCAACCAAGAATCTTTCCGGCTTCGGCGAAAAAACCGACAGCAATGGAAACGAGTTTCTTGCCTTCACCCTGGGTAAGGAAGAATACGGCATCGATATTCTGAAGGTTCAGGAAATTCGCGGCTACGAAGCCGTGACCCGTATCGCCAACTCGCCTGATTTCATCAAGGGCGTGGTCAACCTGCGCGGCATCATCGTCCCCATCGTCGATATGCGCATCAAGTTCCAGCTGGGCGAGCCGACCTACGACCAGTTCACCGTGGTGATCATCCTCAACATCGGTGGTCGTGTGGTGGGTATGGTGGTCGACAGCGTCTCCGACGTGATCACCCTGACCCAGGAACAGATCAAGCCGGCCCCGGAAATGGGCACCACCTTCGACTCCGACTATCTGATCGGTCTGGGTACCCTGGAACAGCGCATGCTGATCCTGGTGGATATCGACAAGCTGATGTCCAGCGCCGAAATGGGTCTGATCGAGAAGCTGGCTGCCTGATCGCCCTCAGGTCTGTCAGGAAGCTAAGGGATCCGGAGGAGACGCAGTCCGGATCTGACGTTTTTCGTCGTTCGGTACCGCAGGAAAAGCGGGCAGGCTAGCCCGATACAGAAGAGAAAAAGGCATCCGCCGTGTGGTGGATGCCTTTTTTATTGGCCGCTCCCAATGCCGTCAGGCAAGGTACGGCGTGGCGCCTCCCGCCGACTATGCGGCAGACCGCGCAGCCCGATGGTGCGTCAATGGAAGTGTTCGACCGGAGGCGGGGTATCTTCCGGCATCTCGGCATGCACCAGTTCACCCTCGCGATCGGGGAACAGGGGCGCACCGCAGTCATCGCAGAATTCCATCGTGAAACGTTCGCTGTGATGCTTGATCTGGACGATGCCGCATTCGCGCAGGGTAGCCAGGATCTGCTGCAGCGGACTAGCCGGGAGTCCTTCCAGCAGGCCGGCACCGCCGGGGATCATCATGGGCAGGTCTTCGCCGCTTTCCTGTTCGTACAGCGGCCACACGGTACCGTAGACCACGGTGGGGTCGTTGCCGATGGAAAAGCCGATGCGGTATTCGTCGATCTGGCCGTTGATGTCTTCGGAAAAGCCGCCGATGCTGGCATGCAGCTCGGAGGACGCGATATCCAGCGTCTGCGTGAGGAAGTAGTCGGCGGCACGGATCGACGCCGGCCGGATATGCTTGTCGGCCTCGCGGCAGCCGAAGAAATAGGCTTGCGGCAGCAGCAGCTCGACATTGCAGCCGGGCAGCAGGCGCGTGAAGATCGGCGTAACCTGCTGCGTCCAGGCGTCGAAGGCAGCGGTCTTGTTGGCCGAGAAGTGGCTCTGCTGTTCGCTTTCCTGCCAGTGGAACAGGGCGCCACCGGCGGGCACCACCACGGCGGCGATGGCATAGCGGGTATCGGCCAGGAAGGCGGCGGTCGGCGGCTGTTCGCCGCGCAGTTGCACCGGGGCATTCTTGAGCGCGCTCTGGCCCATCTGGCGGGTCAGGGCGAATACGTCGGCGTGCATGCGCGGCAGCTGCTCGATCGAGAACAGGCTGGGTGCCAGCGCCAGGCGTGCGTCCTTGGCCAGGATGTGGGCGTGCAGGTGGGCCGCGATGGCGTTCTGCAGGTCGCCGGCAATGGTGCCCGAGGCGATGGCGAAGCGGGTCCAGGCCAGCACCGGCAGGACCAGCAGCTGGACATCGTAGTCCTGGCCATCGTGTTCCAGCGTGGTGGCTTCGCTGCCGGCCTCGACGGCCTCGATCAGGACATCGTAGGCGTCCAGATCGGCCTTGAAGAGGTGGTCCAGCGCGGTGTCGATCAGGCCCTGGTTGCCGGCGCGCAGGAGCTTGTTGAGCAGGGCGTCCAGGGGTTTCAGCCAGGCGCGCTCTTCGAGCCGGCTGGACGCCTGCGCGATGGCTTGCGCAAAGGTGACCAGGTGCTGGCTGTCGGCAGAGAGCTTGGAGGAGGAACGTTTGGCAGGACGACGCATGTAGGCTATCTGTAATCTGTGGAAACGAAACCGTCTATTGTAGATGATTTGGCAGCGGTGTCCGTCTTCAGACTGCTGACCTGATTCCAAAGGGCAGCCTGCGGCAGCGGAAAAATAAAAAACGCCGGACGAATCCGGCGTTTCTCGTTTCTGCAAACGTGCAGACTGCATGGCAGCAGCGGCACCGGGGGGGGCGCCGCGCTGCCCGTCCTGCTTAGGCTGCCAGCAGTTGACGCAGCACGAACGGCAGGATGCCGCCATGCTTGTAGTAGTCCACTTCGATCGGGGTATCGATGCGCAGCAGCAGCTTGACTTCCTTGGTCTCGCCGTTCTTGCGGTGGATCACCAGGGTGGCTTCCTGTTGCGGCTTGATCTCGCCGTCCAGGCCCTTCAGGTCGAAGGTTTCGTCACCAGTGATGCCCAGCGTCTGCACGCTGTCGCTACCCAGGAACTGCAGCGGCAGCACGCCCATGCCGACCAGGTTGGAACGGTGGATACGTTCGAAGGAACGTGCGATCACGGCCTTCACGCCCAGCAGCTGGGTGCCCTTGGCGGCCCAGTCACGGGAGGAGCCGGTGCCGTACTCTTCGCCACCGAACACCATGGTCGGGGTGCCTTCGGCCACGTACTTCATGGCGGCGTCATAGATCGACATCTGTTCGCCGGTCGGCTGGTGCAGGGTGATGCCACCTTCGACGCGGGAGCCGTCTTCCTTGGCCGGGATCATCAGGTTCTTGATGCGCACGTTGGCGAAGGTGCCGCGCATCATGATCTCGTGGTTGCCGCGGCGCGAGCCGTAGGAGTTGAAGTCAGCCTTGAGCACGCCGTTGGCTTGCAGCCACTTGCCGGCCGGGCTGGATTCCTTGATCGAACCGGCCGGGGAGATGTGGTCGGTGGTGATCGAGTCGCCGAACACGCCCAGGGCACGTGCACCGGAGATACCGGCGGCAGCGATCTTGGGCTCTTCGCTGAAGTTCTCGAAGAACGGCGGCTCGGCGATGTAGGTCGAGGTCGGCCAGTTGTAGACTTCGCCCTTGGCGACGCCCTTGATGGCTTCCCACAGCTTGCCCGGGGCACCCTTCACGTCGGCGTAGTTTTCCTTGAAGGTCTTGGCGTTCATGGCGAACTTGAGCAGCTTTTCGATCTCTTGCGAGGTCGGCCAGATGTCGCCCAGGTAGATGTCCTTGCCACCCTTGCCCTTGCCGACCGGTTCGGTCATCAGGTCGCGGGTGACATTGCCGGCGATCGCGTAGGCCACCACCAGCGGCGGCGAAGCCAGGAAGTTGGCGCGGATGTTCGGGTGGATACGGGCTTCGAAGTTGCGGTTGCCCGACAGCACGGCGGCAGCCACGACGTCGTTCTTGACGATGGCTTCGTTCATGGCCGCAGTCAGGTCACCGGCGTTGCCGATGCAAGTGGTGCAACCGTAGGCGGTCACGCCAAAGCCCAGCTTTTCCAGGTAGGGCAACAGGCCAGCCGCTTCCAGGTACTTGGTCACCACGCGCGAGCCAGGGGCCAGCGAGGTCTTGATGTGCGGTGCGACCTTCAGGCCGGCTTCGACCGCCTTCTTGGCCAACAGGCCGGCAGCCAGCAGCACGCTCGGGTTGGACGTATTGGTGCAGGAGGTGATGGCGGCGATCAGCACGTCACCATTGTGCACATCCACGCCGTCGGCGTTCTTGTAGGCAGCGGTGAGGTCTTCAGCCTTCTTGTTGAAGCCGTTCTCGGAAGTCGGCTTGGTGAACAGGTCGGCGAAGGTGGACTTGACGTTGCCGATCTCGATGCGGTCTTGCGGACGCTTCGGACCTGCCAGCGAGGGAGCGACGGTACCCAGGTCCAGCGAGACTTCCTGGGTGTAGTCGATCTGGCCGGCCTTGGGCACGCCATACAGGCCCTGGGCCTTGAAGTAGGCTTCGAAGGCGTCGATCTCGGCCTTGGTACGGCCGGTACCCTTGAAGTAGTCGATGGTGGCATCGTCAACCGGGAAGAAGCCCATGGTGGCGCCGTATTCCGGAGCCATGTTGGCGATGGTGGCGCGGTCGGTCAGCGACAGCGATTCGGTGCCTTCACCGAAGAATTCGACGAACTTGCCCACGACCTTGGTCTGGCGCAGCAGTTCGGTGATGGTCAACACCAGGTCGGTGGCGGTGACGCCTTCGCGCAGGGCGCCGGTCAGGTTCACGCCGACCACGTCCGGGGTCAGGAAATAGACCGGCTGGCCCAGCATGCCGGCTTCGGCTTCGATGCCGCCCACGCCCCAGCCGACCACGCCGATGCCGTTGATCATGGTGGTGTGGGAGTCGGTGCCGACCAGGGTGTCAGGGTAGTAGACGCCGGTCTTGTTGTGCACGCCGCGTGCCAGGTACTCCAGGTTGACCTGGTGGACGATGCCGAAGCCCGGGGGCACCACACCGAAGGTATCGAAGGCTTGCATGCCCCACTTCATGAACTGGTAGCGCTCGTTGTTGCGCGAGAATTCCAGCTTCATGTTCAGGTCCAGCGCCTTCTTCTCGCGGAAGTGGTCGATCTGCACCGAGTGGTCCACCACCAGGTCCACCGGGACCAGCGGTTCGATGTTCTTGGGGTTCTTGCCCAGCTTGCTGGCGACATTGCGCATGGCGGCCAGGTCGGCCAGCAGCGGCACGCCGGTGAAGTCCTGCAGCACCACGCGGGCGACCACGAAGGGGATCTCATCCACGCGGGCAGCCTTGGCACCCCAGTTGGCCAGTTGCTTGACGTGTTCTTCGGTGACCTTCTGGCCATCGCAGTTACGCAGCACCGATTCCAGCACGATACGGATGGACACCGGCAGGCGCGAGATATTCACGCCCAGCGACTTTTGCAGGGCGGGCAGGGAGTAGAACTTGCCCTTCTTGGAATCGGAAATCTTGAATTCCTTCAGGGTGTTCAATGTGTTGCGAGACATGGCCTCTTCTCCTTAATTTGGCAATTTAGTGATGCTAGCTAGTCGAATCCGGTTTGCGCTGCAATGGTGAACTGCGGGGTGCTGCCTGATTCTGTGATTCTTTGTTTCTCTGGTACGGCTGGGGTCTGGTCCGGGAAGCGCGGCTTCCCGTGTCAGTTCTGCTGCGGCGCTGCGGCAACGGTCGGGTTCGCTGCCGGTGCGGCGGCGGCCTTCATCTGCTCGGCGTTCTTGCATTCGTTGGCCAGCTGCTGACCCTTCTTGGAGTCCAGCAACAGGCCCTTGGCGGGGATACCGATCCAGACCAGGCCCATCTTGCGGTTTTCGAAGCGGTTGGCGCCGGTGGTGGTTTCCACACGGGTCAGGCGGTGGATGCGCTTGTCCCAGCGGATGGCGATGTGCTTGTCGTCGGTCTCGTTCTTCCAGATGGTCAGCTTGTGGCCCATTTCGCACTGGAAGTCGGCCGACAGGGTGCCGCCCAGTTCGGGTTCGCTGTCGTCATCCTCGGCGTCCGACGAGAAGGGCATCTTGGAAGCCGGAGCGGCGGCGGCAGCGGCTGCGGCCTTCTTGGCCGGCGCCTTCTTGACCACCTTCTTCTTGGCAGCGGGCTTGGCGGCGGTGGCGGTCTCGGCCTGTGCCGGGCTGATGCCGGCGGTGGCGAACAGGGCGCCCAGCAGGGCGATCAGGGTCAGGTGCTTTTTCATGTGCGGTGATCGAAACGGTCTTTACTGCGTGGTTGAGGGGGAGTCGCCGGCGGCGAACCAGACTAGGGTTTCCGGCGGCAGCGCCACGCCAGTGGCGTGGGCGCGTTGCAGGATACTCCAGTAATAGCGATAACTGGCCCGATCGTGCAGGTTGCCCAGGTGCTGGATCGGACCCCATTGCACCGACTGCGCCTTGAGCAAGATCTGTGCCGCCAGTTCGGCCTCCTCGGTGGAGGGCGACATGGCCTGCACGATGGGACGGATCTGGTCCGGATGGATGCTCCACATCCGGGTGTAGCCAAATTCCTGTGCCGCGCGGCGCGCATCATCGGCCACGGCGGCGGGATTCTTGATGTCGGTGGTCACGTTATGCGACGGCACCTTGCCGTGCGCATGGCAGGCGGCGGCAATCTCCAGCTTGGCGCGGCGCACCAGCGGGTGGTCGAACTGCCCGGGGGAGCGCATGGCGCTGCCGGGGATGGCACCGTAGTGTGCCGAGACGAAATCCATGACCCCGAACGACAACGACTGGACCTGGGGCAGGGCGGCGATGCGTGCGGCATCGGCCAGCGCGCCGTGGGTCTCGATCAACACCTGCACCGGCAGTTGCGCACGGCCGGCGCCAGCGGCCACGCGGTTGATGCTCTCCAGTGCGTGAAGCACGTCGGCAATGCCTTCCGGCTTGGGCAACATCACGTAGGCCAGCTCGCGCGCAGCGGCGCCGCAGATGATGGCCACGTCCTGCTCGAAATGCGCATGGCCCACGTCATGCAGGCGCGCGCCGATACGGCGGTGGACATTGTCGGGGCCGGCGATGAGCGAGGCGACCAGCTCGGCGTGCGCGGCTTCATTGCCGGCGGCGGCGCCGTCTTCGCAGTCGAAGGTGATGTCGAACCGGGGACCGAGTTCCTCCTGCAGGGCCATCGACTTGCGCATCAGCTTTTCGGAGCCGGCGTAGTGATCGCACACCGGGAGCGAAACCGGCTGCTGGGCACCTGGGAACAAGACCTGGGAAGGATGCATTGCTGCGAATGGGACTGGGGTAAGGTTGTCGGATCGATCGGTATTGCGATATTGCGGGTATTGCCGGTATTTCAGTAAGACGACGGGCGCGGCGATTGAAGACCGCCGCGCCCTGGTCAATTAGCCGACCAGATGCTTCACGCCTTCACGCTCTTCCAACAGCTCCTTGAGGGTGATGTTGATGCGCTCTTGCGAGAACTCGTCGATCTCCAGACCCTGGACGATCTTGTACTCGCCGTTTTCGGTGGTCACCGGGAAGCCGAACATGGTGCCTTCGGGGATGCCGTAGGAACCGTCCGAGGGAATGCCCATGGTGGTCCACTTGCCGTTGGTGCCCAGCACCCAGTCACGCACGTGGTCGATGGCCGCGTTGGCTGCCGATGCTGCCGAGGACAGGCCGCGGGCTTCGATGATGGCCGCGCCGCGCTTGCCGACGGTGGGCAGGAACACGTTCTTGTTCCATTCCTGGTCGTTGATGGTGTCCTTGACGGAGGCGCCATCGGCGGTGGCGAAGCGGTAATCGGCGTACATGGTCGGCGAGTGGTTGCCCCAGACGCACAGCTTTTCGATGGCCGAGACTGGCTTGCCGATCTTGGCCGCCACTTGCGACAGCGCACGGTTGTGGTCCAGGCGCAGCATGGCGGTGAAGTTCTTGGCCGGCAGGTTCGGTGCCGACTTCATGGCGATGTAGGCGTTGGTGTTGGCCGGGTTGCCGACCACCAGGACCTTGACGTTGCGCGAGGCGACGGCGTCCAGCGCCTTGCCCTGCACGGTGAAGATCTGGGCGTTGGCTTCCAGCAGGTCCTTGCGCTCCATGCCGGGGCCGCGGGGACGGGCACCCACCAGCAGGGCGATGTCGGCATCCTTGAAGGCGGTCATCGGATCGCTGTGGGCGGTCACGCCAGCCAGCAGCGGGAAGGCACAGTCATCGATTTCCATGATGACGCCCTTCAACGCCTTCTGTGCCTTCTCATCGGGGATTTCCAGCAGTTGCAGGATGACCGGCTGGTCTTTGCCCAGCAGGTCGCCGTTGGCGATGCGGAACAGCAGGGAGTAACCGATCTGACCGGCGGCGCCGGTGACGGCAACACGCATGGGGGCTTTAGCCATGTTGAATCTCCAAAAGAGGTGATGAAAAAAAGCGTTCAGACTGCATGAAGCGCACGTTGCGGTCGCGTCGCGGAGAGCGCGGCAGGGCCGTCTGCGGTTGCTTCTGGTTTGCGCAGGAAATTGCGCGACTTCCTCGAATTCTTGTTAGGCCGCCATGATACCGTCGAAAACGCAGCGAGTCAGTTGCTTTCGGTTCGGGCTCTGCCGACAAATCAAAAACCTGTCAAACTTGTGCTCTGCGTGCATGAAAACGCCGCCTTCGATAGGTCTGGATGAGAGCGATTCTCGTTAGCGCCCTCCGGCCTGTAAATCGCACCCGGTCTGCCTTGCAGGTCTTCAGGTTGCTCGCGAGTGTAGGCCTGCGAAAGAGCGCTGTCAATCAATATCTTATGTCTTATATAAGACATATTATTGCCTAGTTTTTGCTGGACGCCGGAAGGGATTTTGTGGTGAAATTCGAGGTTATGAGCTCGATCCTGCCTAATTCGAACAACGCCGACGCGCATGCCGCGGGGGCGGGTGCTGCCAGTCCTGCGCCCACCTTCAGTCCGTTGTACCAGCAGATCAAGGCGCTCATCATGCAGCGCCTGGAGGCCGGTGAGTGGAAGCCCGGCGAGCTCATTCCCAGTGAAGTGGAGCTGGGCAATCGATTCAAGGTCAGTCAGGGCACGGTGCGCAAGGCCATCGACGAACTGGCGGCCGAAAACCTGGTGGTGCGCCGCCAGGGCAAGGGGACCTTCGTTGCCACCCATCATGAGACCCAGGCGCAGTTCCGCTTCCTGCGGTTGATGGCCGACAGCGACGAGCCGCAGCGTCCCGAGAACAAGATCATCGAAGTCAAGCGCGTGCGCGCGTCGGCCGAAGTGGCCCGTCAGCTCGACATGAAGTCGGGCGACTCCGTCATTTTTATTCGCCGGGTAAAATCGTTCAATGGCGTTCCCATCATCCTCGAAGACATCTGGCTGCCCGGCGCCATCTTCAAGGGGCTGACGGCCGAACGCCTGGTGGAATACCGCGGGCCGCTGTATGGCCTGTTCGAGTCGGAGTTCGGCACGCGCATGATCCGTGCCGAAGAGCGCATCCGTGCCGTCGGGGCGGATATGGATGCGGCAGAGTTTCTGGGCGTGGCGCCCCAAACGCCGTTGCTGAGTGTGGAGCGGGCTTCATTTACCTATGGCGACAAGCCGGTGGAAATGCGGCGCGGGCTGTACCTGACGACGAATCATCATTACCAAAGCGAGTTGAGCTGAGCGGACGACGCTGTTTTGTCCCGGGTCGGTGGCAACCGACCGTGCAGCGGGAGGGGCCGGGCGCTAGGCCCTGCCGGCATGCTGCGAAGCGCAATAAAAGTTGATGGTGATTTCGAAAATCGGCGAAAATTGCATATTGTTTTAAACTGAGGAGAACCTTGTATGTCTGAAGCCGCTAAACCACAACGGCCGCAATTTCGTAACATACACCTAACCCAAATTGCCGGCTATCGCATGCCCCTGGCGGCTCTGGTCTCGATCATGCACCGCATCAGCGGTCTGTTCCTGTTCCTGATGCTTCCTTTCATCCTGTTCCTTCTGGACAGCAGCCTGCTCTCGGAAGGTACCTTCGCCTATCTCAAGGGCTTCACCTCCGGCTGGTTCGTCAAGCTGGTCATCCTGGCTCTGTCCTGGGCCTACCTGCATCACTTCTGCGCCGGCATCCGCCACCTGATCATGGACAACCACATCGGTCTGGACAAGGACAGCGCACGCAAGTCCTCGGCAACTGTCCTGGTGATCAGCATCGCGCTGATGATCCTGGTCGCATTGAAACTGTTCGGAGCTTTCTGAAAATGGCTGATAACAACATCGGACCCAAGCGCCTGGTCGTCGGCGCCCACTATGGCCTGCGTGACTGGCTGGCGCAACGCGCCACCGCCGTCGTGATGGCCGTCTACACCGTGATCCTGCTGGTGTGCTTCTTCACCTCGACCAACTTCAGCTACCAGGGCTGGGCGGCGCTGTTCTCGCATCAATGGTTCAAGGTTGCCACTTTTGCCGTGTTCATGGCGCTGTTCTTCCACGCCTGGATTGGCGTGCGTGATGCGCTCATGGACTACGTCAAGCCCGTCGGCGTTCGCCTGGTCCTGCAAGTTGCCACCATCGTGTGGCTGATCGGTTGCGCTGGCTATGCTGCGCAGATTCTCTGGAGAAACTAATCGTGGCTGCAATCAAATCCGCCATCACTACCCGCCGCTTTGACGCGGTCATCGTCGGCGCCGGTGGCTCCGGCATGCGCGCCTCGCTGCAACTGGCCGAAGCCGGCCTGAACGTCGCTGTCCTGTCCAAGGTCTTCCCGACCCGCTCGCACACTGTGGCTGCCCAAGGCGGCATCGGCGCTTCGCTGGGCAACATGTCGGAAGACAACTGGTACTGGCACATGTTCGACACCGTCAAGGGTTCGGACTACCTGGGTGACCAGGACGCCATCGAATTCATGTGCCGCGAAGCACCGAAGGCCGTCTACGAGCTGGAACACTTCGGCATGCCCTTCGACCGCAACCCTGATGGCACCATCTATCAGCGTCCGTTCGGCGGCCACACTGCCAACCTGGGTGAAAAGCCGGTGCAGCGCGCCTGTGCTGCTGCCGACCGTACCGGTCACGCACTGCTGCACACCCTGTACCAGCGCAACGTGCGCGCCAAGACCCACTTCTTCGTCGAGTGGATGGCGCTGGACGTGATCCGCAACGAAGAGGGCGACGTCCTCGGCGTGGTGGCGCTGGAAATGGAAACCGGCGAAATCATGATGCTGCACGCCAAGACCACCCTGTTCGCCACCGGCGGCGCGGGTCGTATCTGGGCCGCATCGACCAATGCCTTCATCAACACCGGCGACGGCATGGGCATGGCGGCACGCGCCGGCCTGCCGCTGCAGGACATGGAATTCTGGCAGTTCCACCCGACCGGCGTAGCCGGCGCGGGCGTGCTGATCACCGAGGGTGTGCGCGGCGAAGGCGGCATCCTGATCAACAGCAACGGCGAACGCTTCATGGAGCGCTATGCGCCGACCCTGAAGGACCTGGCACCGCGTGACTTCGTCTCGCGTTCGATGGACCAGGAAATCAAGGAAGGTCGCGGCGTCGGTCCCCACAAGGACCACGTGCTGCTGGATCTGCGTCACATCGGCGCCGATACCATCAAGAAGCGTCTGCCCTCGATCCTGGAAATCGCCCACAAGTTCGCCAACGTCGATGCGACCAAGGAACCGATTCCCGTCGTGCCGACCATCCACTACCAGATGGGTGGCATCCCCACCAACATCCACGGCCAGGTGGTCGCGCCCAAGGGCGGTTCCATGAAGGAAGTGGTGCAGGGCATGTACGCCATCGGCGAATGCGCCTGCGTGTCGGTGCACGGCGCCAACCGCCTGGGTACCAACTCGCTGCTGGACCTGGTGGTCTTCGGTCGCGCCGCCGGTAACCACATTGTCGGCAGCCGCCTGCAGGACCAGAGCCACAAGCCTATCCCGGCCGGCGCCCTGGACCGTTCGCTGGAGCGCATCGCCCATCTGGAAAACAGCACCGGTTCCGAGCGTGTGCAGGACGTCGCCAACGACATCCGTGCCACCATGCAGAAGTACTGCGGCGTGTTCCGTACCGATGCCCTGTTGAAGGAAGGCTATCAGAAGATCATGGAACTGGACGAGCGTCGCAAGCACGTCTCCTTCAAGGACAAGTCCAAGGTCTTCAACACCGCCCGCGTGGAAGCGCTGGAGCTGGACAACCTGATCGAAACCGCCAAGGCCACCATCACCTCGGCCGAAGCCCGCAAGGAGTCGCGCGGCGCCCACGCGCAAAGCGACTACGAGCAGCGCGACGACGTGAACTGGCTCAAGCACACGCTGTGGTTCTCCGAGGGGAATCGTCTCGACTACAAGCCGGTCAACCTGCAGCCGCTGACCGTCGAGACCTTCAAACCTAAAGCACGTACTTTCTAAGAGGTCGCAACATGACTCGCACCCTGAAATTCAAGATCTATCGTTACGATCCGGACAAGGACGACAAGCCGTACATGCAAGACCTGACGGTGGAACTCAAGCCCACCGACAAGATGCTGCTGGATGCCCTGCAACGCATCAAGTCCGACGTCGACGATTCGCTGGCGCTGCGTCGCTCCTGCCGCGAAGGCGTGTGCGGCTCCGACGCCATGAACATCAACGGCAAGAACGGTCTGGCCTGCATCACCAACCTGAACGAACTGACCGAGCCCATCGTTCTGAAGCCGCTGCCCGGCCTGCCGGTGATCCGCGACCTGATCGTGGACATGACCAACTTCTTCAAGCAGTACGATTCGATCAAGCCCTACCTGATCAACGACAGCATCCCGCCCGAGAAGGAGCGCCTGCAGTCGCCCGAGCAGCGTGAAGAGCTGGATGGCGTGTACGAGTGCATCCTGTGCGCCTGCTGCTCGACCTCCTGCCCGTCGTTCTGGTGGAATCCGGACAAGTTCGTCGGCCCGGCCGGCCTGCTGCAAGCCTACCGCTTCATCGCCGACAGCCGCGACGAAGCCACCGGCGCGCGTCTGGACAACCTGGAAGACCCGTACCGTCTGTTCCGTTGCCGTTCGATCATGAACTGCGTCGATGTCTGCCCCAAGGGTCTGAACCCCAACAAGGCCATCGGCAAGATCAAGGAATTGATGGTCCGTCGCTCGGTGTAAGCCGAATGGGTATGATGCCTGCCAGAGCCGCCGTGCATGGCGGGCTGCAGCGAGGGGAAGCAGGGCTGGAAGCGGCTTCCCCGACCGGTTCCTTCAGGTTTGGTCCGGTTGAAGTGAATGGAAAGACAAGAAATGAGCGAGTTCATGACTGAACAGCGTCATCAGGATGATCCGGCCAAGCGAGCAAGACTGCGCTGGCGCGCGCGCCGCGGGCTGCTGGAGAATGACCTGATCCTGACGCGCTATCTGGATGCCAACGAGGCACAGATGAGCGACGACGAGGTCGATGCCTTCTCGCGCCTGATGGACCTGACCGACAACGACCTGATGGACCTGCTGCTGGCCCGCAAGGAGCCGGAAGCGGCGGTTGATCTGCCCCAAGTGCATGCGTTGCTGAAGAAACTGCGTACTGCCTGACTGTTGCACGAATATTGCGCCTGGCCACAAGCCAGACCGATTTTGCTCGATCGCGGCCTGTTCCAACTCGCCACCCGGCGCATCCGAACCATGATGCCGCCCGGCTTGCGGTCGCGGCTTTTGATTAACGGTTTCACCATCCCAGCAAAAGGAAAAGCTATGTCCAATACCGATATCAAAGCTACCCTGTCGTTCTCCGACGGGTCTCCGTCCGTAGATTTTCCTATCTACAAGGGCAGCATCGGTCCTGATGTGATCGATATCCGCAAGCTGTACGGCGCCACCGGCAAGTTCACCTACGACCCCGGCTTCATGTCGACGGCTTCCTGCAACTCCTCCATCACCTATATCGATGGCGACAAGGGCGAGCTGCTGTACCGTGGTTATCCCATCGAACAGCTGGCGGTGAACTGCGACTTCCTGGAATCCTGCTACCTGCTGCTGCACGGCGAGCTGCCCACTGCCGACCAGAAGGCCGAGTTCGTCACCACCGTGACCCAGCACACCATGGTCCACGAGCAGATGAATTTCTTCTTCCGTGGTTTCCGTCGCGATGCCCACCCGATGGCCGTACTGACCGGCTCGGTCGGCGCGCTGTCGGCCTTCTACCACGACTCGCTGGACATCTCCAATCCGAATCACCGCGAAGTGTCGGCCATCCGCATGATCGCCAAGCTGCCGACCCTGGTGGCCATGGCCTACAAGTACAGCATCGGCCAGCCCTTCGTGTATCCGCGCAACGACCTGTCGTACACCGCCAACTTCATGCGCATGATGTTCGCCAACCCGTGCGAAGAGTACAAGGTCAATGAAGTGCTGGTGCGCGCGCTGGACCGCATCCTGATCCTGCACGCCGACCACGAACAGAACGCCTCGACCTCGACCGTGCGTCTGGCCGGCTCCTCCGGTGCCAACCCGTTCGCATGTATCGCCGCCGGCATCGCCTGCCTGTGGGGCCCTGCCCACGGCGGTGCCAACGAAGCCGCACTCAACATGTTGGAACAGATCGGCTCGGTCGAAAACATCCCCGAGTTCATCAAGCAGGTGAAGGACAAGAACTCCGGCGTCAAGCTGATGGGCTTCGGTCACCGCGTCTACAAGAACTACGACCCGCGTGCCAAGCTGATGCGCGAAACCTGCTACGAAGTCCTGAACGAACTGGGCCTGCACGATGACCCGCTGTTCAAGCTGGCCATGGAGCTGGAAAAGATCGCTCTGGAAGACGACTACTTCGTTTCCCGCAAGCTGTATCCGAACGTCGACTTCTACTCGGGCATCGTGCAGCGCGCTCTGGGTATCCCGACCTCGATGTTCACCTGCATCTTCGCCATGGCCCGTACCATCGGCTGGATCGCCCAGTGGAACGAAATGATCTCGGACCCGGAACAGAAGATCGGTCGTCCCCGTCAGCTGTTCGTTGGCTCGCCGCGTCGCGACGTGCCGCCGATCGACAAGCGCTGATCGGTCTGCCAGCTGTCGCTTGTTGTCTGCTCGTTGTCGGGCAGACAACAGGTGGTGCAAGAGGCATCATCCCGTCCCCCGGGAGTCGATGGGGGAGGGTGGGAAGCCCGTATGACAAGGCTTTGCGGTCAAGGGTTGGTTGCCGGAAACGCCCGTTGCTTCTGGTTTCAAATAAAAAAGCGAATCCCTTAGGATTCGCTTTTTTATTTGATATTAGGAGATATAATTCCGATGCGCTGACTGGATGACGTACAGAAGTTCAGGTAGACAAGGTCCTTCCCCACAACTTGATGCAATCCGCTAACCGGTCAGGCCGTGTCGCGGAAGGTGTAGAAACCCGCTAATCTCGCGAAGCGCGAAGAAAGGTGAGCAAATGACAAAGCTCTACGAGCAATACAACATCAACTCCTACCTGTTCGGTGGGAATGCTCCGTACATCGAAGAACTGTACGAAGCCTACCTGAACAATCCTGGCTCTGTCCCCGATAACTGGCGTGCTTATTTCGACGCCGTGCAACACGTCCCCGCCACCGACGGCTCCACCCGTCCCGATGTGGCCCACGCTCCGGTGATCGCATCCTTCGCCGAACGTGCCAAGCAAGGCCCCATCCGCACCGTCATCGCATCCGCCGACTCCGACATGGGTCGCAAGCGCGTCGCTGTCACCCAGCTGATCGCCGGCTACCGTGACCTCGGCTCCCGTTTCGCCAACCTGGACCCGCTGCAACGCCAGGAACGCCCCAACATCCCCGAACTCGATCCCTCCTTCTACGGCTTCACCGATGCCGACATGGACATCGTGTTCAACATCAACAACACCTACTTCGGCCCGGAAACCGCGTCCCTGCGTGACCTGCTGCAGATGCTGCGCGACACCTACACGCGCTCCATCGGCGCCGAGTTCACCTACATCTCGGACATGGCCGAAGTGCGTTGGCTGGAAGAGCGCCTGGAGCCGACCCGTGCCGTGCCCAGCTTCTCTTCGGACAAGAAGAAGCACATCCTGGAGCGCCTGACCGCTGCCGAAGGCCTGGAACGTTACCTCCACACCAAGTACGTCGGCCAGAAGCGCTTCTCGCTGGAAGGCGGCGAATCCTTCATCGCCTCCCTGGATGAAACCATCCAGCGCGCCGGTGAAAAGGGCGTGCAGGAAATCGTGATCGGCATGGCCCACCGTGGTCGCCTGAACGTGCTGGTCAACATCCTGGGCAAGACCCCGCAGGAACTGTTCTCCGAGTTCGAAGGCCGTCACGCCGACGACCTGCCAGCCGGTGACGTCAAGTACCATCAGGGCTTCTCCTCGGACGTGTCCACCCCGGGCGGCCCGGTCCACCTGTCGCTGGCCTTCAACCCGTCCCACCTGGAAATCGTCAACCCGGTGGTCGAAGGTTCGGTCAAGGCCCGTATGGATCGCCGCGGCGACAAGGATGGTTCGCAAGTGCTGCCGATCCTGGTGCACGGTGATGCCGCCTTCGCCGGCCAAGGCGTGGTGATGGAAACCCTGAACCTGGCCCAGACCCGTGGCTACGGCACCGGTGGTACCGTCCACATCGTCATCAACAACCAGATCGGCTTCACCACTTCCGACCCGCGCGACTCCCGTTCGACGCTGTACTGCTCGGACGTGGTCAAGATGATCGAAGCCCCGGTGCTGCACGTCAACGGCGATGATCCGGAAGCCGTCGTGTTCGCCACCCAGATCGCTGTCGACTACCGCATGAAGTTCAAGAAGGACATCGTGGTCGACATCATCTGCTTCCGCAAGCTGGGCCACAACGAGCAAGATACGCCTGCTCTGACCCAGCCGCTGATGTACAAGAAGATCGCCCAGCACCCTGGTACCCGCAAGCTGTACGCCGACAAGCTGGTCACCCAGCAGACCATCCCCGCCGACGGCGGTGAAGAACTGGTCAAGGCCTATCGCGCCGCGATGGATGCCGGCAAGCACGCCATCGACCCGGTGCTGACCAACTTCAAGAGCAAGTACGCCGTCGACTGGCTGCCGTTCCTGAACCGCAAGTGGACCGATGCTGCCGAGACCGCCGTGCCGATGGCCGAGTTGAAGCGCCTGGCCGCCAAGATCACTACCGTCCCTGAAGGCTTCAAGGTGCACTCGCTGGTCGAGAAGGTCTTGAACGACCGCGCCACCATGGGCCGTGGCGAGATGAACCTGGACTGGGGCATGGGTGAACACCTGGCCTACGCCAGCCTGGTCTCCTCCGGCTATGCCGTGCGCCTGACCGGTCAGGATGCCGGCCGTGGCACCTTCACCCACCGCCACTCGGTGCTGCACGACCAGAACCGCGAGCGTTGGGATGCCGGTACCTTCATTCCGCTGCAGAATGTGGCCGAGAACCAGTCCACCTTCACCGTGATCGACTCGGTGCTGTCCGAAGAAGCCGTGCTGGCCTTCGAATACGGCTACTCGACCGCTGAACCGAACACCCTGACCATCTGGGAAGCCCAGTTCGGCGACTTCGCCAACGGTGCCCAGGTCGTCATGGACCAGTTCATCAGCTCCGGCGAAGTGAAGTGGGGCCGTGCCTCGGGTCTGGTGCAGATGCTGCCCCACGGCTACGAAGGCCAGGGTCCGGAACACTCCTCGGCACGTATCGAGCGTTACCTCCAGCTGTGCGCCGACAACAACATGCAGGTCGTGCAGCCCACCACCGCTGCGCAGATCTTCCACCTGCTGCGTCGCCAGATGATCCGCCTGTTCCGCAAGCCGCTGATCATCATGACGCCGAAGTCGCTGCTGCGTAACAAGGATGCCGGTTCGCCCCTGTCCGACCTGGCCAAGGGTTCGTTCCAGACCGTGATCCCGGAAGTCGATGAAACCATCGACGCCAAGAAGGTCAAGCGCATCGTCGCCTGCTCGGGCAAGGTGTACTACGACCTGGTCAACGCCCGCAAGGAACGTGGTCAGACCGATACCGCCATCATCCGCGTCGAACAGCTGTATCCGTTCCCGCACAAGGCGTTCGCGGCTGCACTGAAGCAGTTCCCGAACTTCAACGAACTGGTGTGGGCGCAGGACGAGCCGCAGAACCAGGGCGCATGGCTGCAGATCCAGCACAACATCTTCGAGAATCTCTCCGAAGGTCAGAAGCTGGCCTATGCAGGCCGCCCGGCCAGCGCCTCGCCGGCCGTCGGTTACTACGACAAGCACTACGCACAGCAAAAGGCGCTGATCGAAACCGCCTTCGCCAAGCTCAAGGGCTTTGTCCTGACCAAGTAAGCATTGTTGTGAACGGGGCGTACTGCGAGGGCAGTACGTCCCTGTTTCCATAAAACGAATCACCCGAAAATCGGAGAACCCTAATGGCTCAAATCGAAGTAAAAGTCCCGCAGTTGTCGGAATCCGTCGCAGAAGCGACCCTGTTGCAATGGCACAAGAAGGTCGGCGAACCTGTCGCCCGTGATGAAAACCTGATCGACATCGAGACCGACAAGGTGGTCCTGGAACTGCCCTCGCCGGACGCCGGCGTCATCACCCAGATCATCAAGGCTGACGGCGCTACCGTCGTGGCCGGCGAAGTCATCGCCATCCTCGACACCGACGCCTCCGCCCAGGTCGCCCCGACCGAAGTCAAGGCTGCTCCTGCTCCGCAATCGACCAACGAACCGACCCCGGTGGCTGCTCCCGAGCTGGCTTCCAAGGGCGATGTCGCCATGCCCGCCGCCGCCAAGCTGCTGGCCGACAACAACCTGTCGACCTCGCAAGTCACCGGTACCGGCAAGGATGGCCGCGTGACCAAGGGCGACGTCCTGGGCGCACTGTCGGCTCCTGCTGCGGCTCCCGCCGCTGCCGCCAAGCCGGCCCTGGCTGCTGTTGCCGCACCGGTCAAGGCTGGTCTGGAAAGCCGTCCGGAACAACGCGTGCCGATGAGCCGCCTGCGTGCCCGCGTGGCAGAGCGTCTGGTGCAATCGCAATCGACCAACGCCATCCTGACCACCTTCAACGAAATCAACATGCAGCCGGTCATCGACCTGCGCAACAAGTACAAGGACAAGTTCGAGAAGGAACACGGCGTCAAGCTGGGCTTCATGTCCTTCTTCGTCAAGGCTGTCGTGCACGCCCTGAAGAAGTACCCGATCGTCAACGCCTCGGTCGACGGTAACGACATCGTCTACCACGGCTACTTCGACATCGGCGTGGCCGTCGGTTCGCCGCGCGGCCTGGTGGTGCCCATCCTGCGTGATGCGGACCAGATGTCGATCGCCGACATCGAGAAGAAGATCGGTGAATTCGGCCAGAAGGCCAAGGACGGCAAGCTGTCCATCGAAGAACTGTCGGGCGGTACCTTCACCGTCTCCAACGGCGGTACCTTCGGTTCCATGCTGTCGACCCCGATCATCAACCCGCCGCAATCGGCGATCCTGGGCATCCACGCCACCAAGGAACGTGCAGTGGTCGAAAATGGCCAGGTCGTGGTGCGTCCGATCAACTTCTTCGCCCTGTCCTATGACCACCGCATCATCGACGGCCGCGAAGCCGTCCTGTCGCTGGTGGCCATCAAGGAAGCCCTGGAAGATCCCGCCCGCCTGCTGCTGGACCTGTAATGACCGCCGGAGGGGCTACTGCGCAACCTGATCTCGCTGCTGCGATGCTCGCCGTACGACAGTACGGCTGCGCTTCTCGCAGCGACCTCGGGCTGCTCGCTACGCCCCTCCGACGGCCCACAGAGTCAACTAGGCGCTGAAAAGCTCAAAGCGTTCAGCGCTTTTTTGTATCCGCGGATAGCTTGTCCGCGACAAACAGAATTGGAAATGACATGAGCAAGAATTTTGACGTCGTCGTCATCGGTGGCGGCCCCGGCGGCTACATCGCTGCCATCCGCGCAGCGCAACTGGGCTTCAACACCGCCTGCATCGACGAATGGAAGAACGAAAAGGGCGGCCCAGCACCGGGCGGTACCTGCACCAACGTCGGTTGCATTCCCTCCAAGGCGCTGCTGCAATCGTCCGAGCACTACGAACATGCCAACCACGGCTTCGCCGAGCATGGCATCGAAGTCAAGGGTCTGGGTCTGAACCTGGACAAGATGCTGGGTCGCAAGAACACCGTGGTCAAGCAGAACAACGACGGCATCCTGTACCTGTTCAAGAAGAACAAGGTGTCCTTCTTCCACGGCCGCGGCTCCTTCGTCAAGGGTGATGCCAACGGCTACGAGATCAAGGTTGCCGGCGCTGCCGAAGAAACCATCATCGCCAAGCACGTCATCGTCGCCACCGGCTCCAACGCCCGCGCACTGCCGGGCGCCGAGTTCGATGAAAAGCTGATCCTCTCCAACACTGGCGCACTGGCCATCTCCGAAGTGCCCAAGAAGCTGGGCGTGATCGGTGCCGGCGTGATCGGCCTGGAAATGGGTTCGGTCTGGCGTCGCCTGGGCGCGGAAGTGACCGTGCTGGAAGCCCTGCCGACCTTCCTGGGTGCCGTCGATGAACAGATCGCCAAGGAAGCCCAGAAGCTGCTGACCAAACAGGGCCTGGCCGTGAACCTGGGTGTGAAGATCGGTACCATCAAGGCCGGCAAGAACAGCGTCTCCGTGGAATACACCGATGCCAAGGGTGAAGCCCACACCGGCGAATTCGACAAGCTGATCGTCTCCATCGGTCGTACCCCCAACACCATCGGCCTGAACGCCGAAGGCGTGGGCCTGAAGCTGGACGAGCGCGGCTTCATCGCCGTCGACGGCGACTGCAAGACCAACCTGCCCAATGTGTGGGCGGTGGGTGACGTGGTGCGCGGCCCGATGCTGGCCCACAAGGCCGAAGAAGAAGGCGTTGCCGTGGCCGAGCGTATCGCCGGTCAGCATGGTCACGTCAACTTCAACACGATTCCCTGGGTCATCTACACCTCGCCGGAAATCGCCTGGGTCGGCAAGACCGAGCAGCAACTGAAGGCCGATGGCGTGCAATACAAGGCCGGTACCTTCCCGTTCCTGGCCAACGGTCGCGCCCGCGCGCTGGGCGATACCTCGGGTATGGTCAAGTTCCTGGCCGATGCCAAGACCGACGAAATCCTGGGCGTGCACATTGTTGGCCCGATGGCTTCCGAGCTGATTTCCGAAGCCGTGGTGGCCATGGAATTCCGCGCTTCGTCGGAAGACATCGCCCGCATCTGCCACGCTCACCCGTCGCTGTCCGAAGCGACCAAGGAAGCGGCCCTGGCCGTCGACAAGCGCGCATTGAACTTCTGATGCGCGATCAATGCGACAATACGCGTCGCCCGCACCTGCCACGCTCGTGTTGCACGCGTATTAAGCATTGAGATGCCAACCCAATGGGCGAGCCTGGCTCGCCCATTGTCGTTTTACAAGACCACACCATGGATGTCCGTCAATTCTACGAACAGTCGCTGTCCCAGCGCGGTTATCAATCCGACGAGGCGCAATTGCGCGCCATCGAGCGCCTGCAGCGCGCCTATGAGGAATGGGTTGCCTACAAGGCGCAGCGTGCCTCGACCTTCAAGCGCCTGATCAGCCGGCCGTCCGTGCCGCGCGGCGTCTACATGTGGGGCGGGGTGGGGCGTGGCAAATCCTTCCTGATGGACAGCTTCTATTCGGTGGTGCCTGTGGTGCGCAAGACGCGCCTGCACTTCCACGAATTCATGCGCGATGTGCATCGTCAGCTGGATGAGCTCAAGGGCATCGCCGATCCGTTGGACGAGGTCGCCAAGCGCATCGCCAAGAAATACCGCCTGATCTGCTTCGACGAATTCCATGTCTCCGACATCGCCGATGCGATGATCCTCTACAACCTGCTCAAGGGCTTGTTCGATCATGGCGTCTCCTTCGTCATGACCTCCAATTACGAGCCCAGCACGCTCTATCCGGACGGCCTGCACCGCGACCGCATGCTGCCCACCATCGCACTGCTGAAGGAAAAGCTGGACGTCATGAACATCGACGCCGGCATCGATTACCGCAAGCGCGTGCTGGAACAGGTCAAGGTCTATCACACGCCCTTGAACGCCAAGACCGATGAGGAGTTGCGCAGTGCCTTCGCGGCCGTGGCCGAGGCGGCCGATGAAGATCCGCGGGTGCACATCGAGGCGCGCGAGATCCGCGCCCTGCGCCGCGCCGGCAGCGCCATCTGGTTCGATTTCGCGACCCTGTGCGGCGGCCCGCGTTCGCAGAACGACTACCTGGAGCTGGCCAGCCGTTTCCAGACCGTGATCCTCTCGGGCATCCCGCGCATGTCGGCGGCCATGTCCTCCGAGGCGCGCCGCTTCACCTGGCTGATCGACGTGTTCTACGACCACAAGGTCAAGCTGATCATGTCGGCGGCAGTCGAGCCGGACGAGCTTTACACGGTGGGGACCCTGTCCAACGAGTTCCACCGTACCGTTTCACGTATCATTGAGATGCAATCGAAGGAATACCTGGACGCGGACCGGCGCTCGATTGCCGACAGCCTCTCCTGAACATTTACCTGATGGACAAGAACCACATGCAAGGTCTTTTCGCCGATGCCAAGGGCGTCACCTCTTCCCTGTGCGGCCTGATGCTGGCGCTGGCCAGTGCCACCTGCGTGGCGCAGGCACAGGGGACGACTGCCGTCAGCCCCGAGGCGGCTTCCCCGTCGCTGCCGGTGCGAGCAGCCACGGCACCGGTGGCCGCGACACCTTCGACATCCTCGGCCACACCGGCAACTTCGGCCGCGCCCATGAGCCGTGAGCGGTTTGACGAGCTGGAAGCCCGCGCACCGATTACCACGCGTTTCCCGGCCGGCAGCATCAAGTCCGACGAGCAGGCACAGAAGGCACTGGACGAAGCCGCCGAAGACCGGCAGGCAATGGACCTGCGTTACATCCTGGACCAGCGCGCCTGCTACCCCAAGTTCCTGGTGGCGGATTGCCTGGAAGCAGCACGCGACCGCAAGCGTCTGGCTGAAAAGCGCATCAAGCAGGTCGAGTACGAGGCCAAGGTCTTCCAGCGCCAGGCGACGGTGGACGATCGTGACCGTTCCCTGGCCGATCAACGCGCCAAGGATGAGCAGGACGCCGCCCGCCGCCAGCAGGAACAGAAGGACAAGGAAGCCAGTTCCGCACGCAAGGTGGAGGAAAGCAACGCCAAGAACCGCGAGGTTCAGCAACGTATCGACCAGAACAAGGATGTGCCGGCCGATTACCGCGTACGTCAGCATGAAGCCGAAGTGCGTCGTCAGCAGGCCGAGGAGGCCGCCCGCGCACCGGAGCGCGCAGCCAATGCCGCGCAGCGCCAGCGGCGCATCCAGGAAGCAGAAGAGCACCGTCTGGAAGTGGAGCGTAAGAAGGCCGAGAACGAGCGCGAACGTGCCGAACGCAAGAAGAAGCAGCAACAGGATTCGTCGACCACTGCTCCGGCAGCCAAATAACTGCTTAAGCAGGGTGGCGACCCAGCGGTACGCGCGCGTCGATTGGCGCGCGCGTGCCACTGGATTACACTAGCAAGCACATCCGCAACCAGCCAGCCATCATGACCAGTACGCATCGCGAAGATATCCAGCGCCGCATCATCGAACTTGAAGTCGAGCACCGTGATCTCGACAGCGTGATCGACATGCTCATCCGCGATGCCCGTTCCGAGGATCTGCAATTGCGACGCCTCAAGAAGCGCAAGCTGCAATTGAAGGATCACATCGCCCTGCTGAAGATGCAGCTGGTTCCCGACATCCCTGCCTGAGCGCCTGTTGCTGGCGCTGCCACCGCTGCGTGCGCCCACCGATGAGGCTCTCCCTCGAATTGCCGCGAGTGCGGCACTACCGCTTTCTCACCACTTCGAAGTGACCGGCCGAGTCCGCGTAGAATAGCGGCTTCTTCCATTGACGTGCTGAAGCCGCAGGTAGCTGATCAAGCCTGCCTTCCCGTTTTTTCTACAGGTTTGCCGCAGTGACTGCTCCAGAAACTCCCACCGATATCGTCGATAGCAGCGCCAGCATGGTTCCCGCGGGTGACGAGGATGCGTCTCCTGGCGTACATGATGCCGAGATCGATCGCCTCTTCGGTGCCGGCGGTCCGCTGGGTGGTGCCGTGGGCAGCTACCGGCCACGCCATGCCCAGACCGAGATGGCCAAGGCCATTGCCACGGCCATTTCCGAGCAGGGAACGCTGATCGCGGAGGCCGGTACCGGGACCGGCAAGACCTTCGCCTACCTGGTCCCCGCCTTGCTGTGGGGCGGCAAGACCATCGTCTCCACCGGGACCAAGACCCTGCAGGACCAACTGTTCAACCGCGACATTCCTACCGTGCGCAAGGCGCTGCATGCGCCGGTGTCGGTAGCGCTGCTGAAGGGCCGCAGCAATTACGTGTGCCATTTCCACCTGGAGCGCACGCTGCAGAATGGCCGCCTGACCGCGCGCGAGGATGTTGGCTATCTGCGCGAGATCTCCCGCTTCGTCAAATCCACCTCGTCGGGGGACAAGGCCGAACTGACCAAGGTCCCCGAGACCGCCTCCGTGTGGAACCTGGTGACCTCGACCCGCGATACCTGCTTCGGCGCCGAATGCCAGTATTACCAGGATTGCTTCGTCATGAAGGCGCGCAAGGAAGCGCAGCAGGCCGACGTGGTGGTGGTGAACCATCACCTGTTCTTCGCCGACGTCGCCCTGAAGGACAGCGGCATCGCCGAGCTGCTGCCCTCGGCCAATACGGTGATCTTCGACGAGGCGCACCAGTTGCCGGATACGGCCACGCTGTTCTTCGGCGAGACCATCTCCACCTCGCAGATCCTGGAGCTGTGCCGCGACGTGCTGGCTGAGGGCCTGAGTCATGCCCGCGACGGCGCCGACTGGGCGCGCCTGGTGGCACCGGTGGAGCGTGCGGCGCGTGACCTGCGCCTGGCGTTCCCGGAGGATTCGATCCGCCTGGCGCTGAACCAGATCGCCCCGTCCAGCGCATTCTTCCCGGCCCTCGACACGCTCAAGGATTGCATGGACGACATGATCGCCGTGCTGGACAAGCAAGCCGAGCGTGCCGAAACCATCGAACAATGCCGCGACCGCGCCAACGAGTTGCTGCGCCAGCTGGAAAACTGGGGCACGCCCGATGAAATCGCCAAGGCACAGGCGGAAGCGGCTGCCAAGGCGAGCGCTGCCGCCAAGTCCGAAGGCGAGCCTGGCGAGGCCGGCACCGAGCCTGCTCAGAAGCCTTTCTATGTGCTGTGGATCGAGGCCTTCCAGTCGTCGCTGCAGTTGCATCGCACCCCCCTGTCGATTGCGCCTATCTTCAACAAGCAGCGGGAAGGCACCCCGCGCTCATGGATCTTCACTTCGGCCACTTTGGCGGTGAAGAAGGATTTCAATCACTATGCGGCCCAGATGGGGCTGTGGAACGCGCCGGCGCAGTCCTGGCCCAGTCCCTTCAACTATGGCGAGCAGGGTCTTCTGTATGTGCCGCAGAACCTGCCGCAACCCAATTCCTACGAATACACCGACGCCGTCATCGACGCCGCGCTGCCTACCATCGAAGCTGCGGGTGGGCGCTGCTTCTTCCTGTGCACCACGCTGCGCGCCGTCAACCGTGCCGCCGAACGCTTGCGGGCGGAGTTCGAGGCGCGCGGGCACGCGTTTCCCCTGTTCGTGCAGGGCGAGGCCGGTCGGACCGAGCTGCTGGACCGTTTCCGCGCCGCCGGCAATGGCGTGCTGATCGGCAGCCAGAGTTTCTGGGAAGGCGTGGATGTACGTGGTGACGCGCTGTCGCTGGTGATCATCGACAAGCTGCCGTTCTCGCCGCCGGACGATCCGGTGCTGGCAGCACGGATCAGCGAGATGGAAAAGCAGGGCTTGAACGGTTTCGTGCATCATCAGTTGCCGGCGGCGATCATCAATCTAAAGCAAGGTGCCGGGCGCCTGATCCGGGACGAGGGTGATCGCGGGGTGCTGATGATCTGCGATCCGCGCCTGATCACCAAGAACTACGGCCGTCGCATCTGGCAGAGCCTGCCGCCGTTCAAGCGTACCCGCGAGCTGGACGTGGTACAGGCCTTCTTCCGCGAGCAGGATGAGCGCCGGGCGGCCGCTGCAGCGGGCGAGGGCAACGGCCCGGAAGCCGGCTGAGATGGCCGACCTCACCTCCCTGGTGCCGGTACGGGCCTCCGCGCTGATGGTAGGCAAGCCGGCGCCCTGGCCGATCTACAACGAAGCCGGCAAATTGTTGCTGGCGCGCGGTACCTTGATCGACACTGCCGATCAGTTGGCCGGCCTGATCGAAAACGGTCTCTATCGCAATGCCCGCTGGATCGCCGAGCCTGATACCGAGTCGGTGCCGCTGCCGCAGGCGCGTGACGTACTGCGCCGCAAGCAAGGTGGCAAAAAGGCGGTCAAGCCCACGGCAAACGTGCGTGGCCAGGAAAGCGTGATCACGCTGGACGAGGTGCGCTGGAATATCGGCGACACCTTGTGGCTGCAGTTTGCCGACGATGCGACCCAGCGCTATGCAGTCTCGCTGGTGGGCTGCCTGCCCAATCGGAGCATCCTGGTCACCGCGCCGCAGAAGGAGGGCAAGCAGCTCTTCGTGCGCGATGGCCAGCCCTTCGTGGTGCGTGCCCTGACAGGGCGTCGCGCCTATGCCTTTGCAGCCCAGTTGCTGAAGTACCAGCAGACACCGTTCGTCTACCTGCATCTTTCACTGCCCAAGGAAATACGCTCCACCGTGATCCGCCAGGCCACGCGGGTGGCGGTGGGTGCCGAAGGCTATCTGACGCTGGACGGTGCCAATCCGCTGCCGGCCAGCGTGATCGATCTCAGCCTGGGCGGGGCCTCGCTGGTGGCGACCTCGCTGTCGGGCAAGGTGGCGGCGCAGAAGGGCGTGGTGGGGCAATTGCGCTTCGTGGCGGCCGTGGCCGACCAGCAACTGAGCCTGGACCTGCGGGTGGTGCTGCGCGCCGTCGAGGCGCTGGGCGAGGCTGATTTCCATCAGTACGGCGTGGAGTTCTCCGGCCTGAGCGTGCGCGACAAGCTGGTGCTTGCGGCCTATGTCTACCAGGAACTGAGCCAGCAGGAGTAGGGCCGCAGCAGGGTGCCAAGAATGTCGCTGGCGGGGGCTGCCCAACGCCCGGCTTCGGTTAAAATTCAGGCCATGAAAATCCTCATCAGCAACGACGACGGCTACCTCGCCCCGGGCATCAACGCCCTGGCGGAGGCACTTGCCCCCATCGCCGACATTACCGTCGTCGCGCCGGACAGCAACCGTTCCGGCAGCTCCAATTCCCTGACCCTGGATCGTCCGCTGTGGGTAGAGCAGGCCGCCAACGGCTTCTACTACCTCAATGGCACGCCATCCGATTGCGTCCACGTGGCGTTGACCGGCCTGCTCAAGGAGCGTCCGGACCTGATCGTCTCCGGCATCAACCAGGGCCAGAACATGGGCGACGATACGCTGTATTCGGGCACCGTCGCGGCGGCCACCGAGGGTTTCCTGTTCGGGATTCCATCGATCGCGTTTTCGCAATTGCACAAGGGCTGGGCCGAGCTGGATGCGGCGGCGCGCATCGCCCGCGAGATCGTGGAGCGTCGCTTCGACGCCCTGCCGCAGCCGTATCTGCTCAATGTCAATATTCCCAACCTGCCGTATGCGCAGATCAAGGGCAGCCTGGCCACGCGCCTGGGCAAGCGGCACATGTCCGAGCCGGTGCACAAGCTGACCGATCCGCATGGTCGCGACCTGTACTGGATAGGTCCGGCCGGGGCCGCTCGCGATGGTGGTGAGGGGACCGATTTCCACGCCGCCGCCAATGGCTATGTCTCGATCACGCCGCTGCAGATCGACCTGACCCACGCCACCCAGCTGGACAACCTCAAGAAAGCGCTTGCATGAGCGACAAGTCCAGCCGCTTCCCGCTGAGCCTGTCCTCGGTGGTGGACAAGAAAAAGACCTCTGGCGGCGGCCGGGATCGAGATGTGGCAGGCCGGCCCCAGGCGACGACCCAGACTGCGGCCAAGAATGCCGCCCAGTCATCCCAGCGGGCCGCGGCGCTCAAGCCGGTTCAGCAGGGGCTGGCACAGGCCCTGCGCGCGCCGCCGGTGCCACCACGGGCTCCGGTGGTTCCCGCCCAGCGTCTGCTCAGTGCCGCACCGGCGCCGCGTACGGCGATCAAGAACGTCATGACGGTGACCCAGACCAACGATTCCCACCATGCCTCGCCGCTGGCCTCGGAAGCCGTGCGCAAGGCCATGGTGGCGCGCGTAGCCAAGCAGGGCGTGGCCGATGCCAAGGTGCTGGCAGCGATGGAGGCGGTGCCGCGGCACATGTTCGTGGAGCCGGGGTTGGCCAGCCAGGCCTATATCGACGCTTCGTTGCCGATCGGCCATCACCAGACCATTTCCCAGCCCTACATCGTGGCGCGGATGATCGAGATCATGCGCCAGAACCGTCACGGCGGACGCCTGGACCGCGTGCTCGAAATCGGCACCGGCTGCGGTTACCAGGCCGCAGTGCTATCGCGGGTGGCCGGCGAAGTCTATTCGATCGAGCGCATCAAGCCCCTGCATGAACTGGCCAAGACCAATCTGCGTCCATTGCGGATAGCAAATATCCGCTTGCATTACGGAGATGGTATGCTTGGCCTGCCGCAAGTGGCGCCTTTCGACGGCATCATCCTTGCCGCAGCCGGACTGGAAGTGCCGCAGGCCCTGCTGGAGCAGTTGGCCATCGGTGGCCGGCTGGTCGCCCCGGTGGGCGAACGTCAGCAAGTGCTGGAATTGATAGAACGCGTCGGCCAGCGTGATTGGCGGCGCAGTACCCTGGAACAATGCCATTTCGTGCCGTTACGGCCGGGTACGGTGTGATGCGGTCGCCCCGGCAAGGGGCGATGGTCACAGGTGGCAGGCAGCATCGGCGGATATCAGGATCCGCCAGGCATCATCGAAACAGGGAACGGGCGGCAACAAGCACAAGCATCCAAGCCGCGGATCGATGAAGAGAGCGGATGGGCAGGCAAGGGGGCCGCATTTCCCTGATGAACTTCTGGCGCTGGCTGCGTGTCAACTAGCGTCGTACAAAATCTTACGTAAGAGCATGAAGAAAATTCGTTTGGCTGTATTGGGCAGTGTCGTCAGTTTGCTGGCCGCCTGCGGCTCGACACCGAATCAGCAGCCGGCGCCCGTCGTCGACCGCACCACCAGCACCGTCAAGCCAGTGGACAATGCCGTCGTGGCGCCGGCTCCGGTTCCTTCTGGGCGTGGCTATTACACGGTCAAGAAGGGCGATACCCTGTATCGCATCGCGCTGGATGTCGGGCAGAACTGGCGTGATATCGTGGCCTGGAACAACCTGACCAACCCGAACGACATCAAGGTCGACCAGGTGTTGCGGGTGGCGCCGCCTGATCGCGTCGGCGGTGCGCCGCAGACCGCTGCCGTGGTCGCGGCACCGGGCGCTGGTCTGGATGTGAGGCCGCTGGGCGCGCCGGGAGCAGCGGCGCCCGTAACGTCGGCGCCGATGGCGTCGGGCGGCAACAAGACCGGGCCGCGTGGTGACAAGCGTGCCTATTCGGACAGCGCCCTGGCCGAGCTGGAAAAGCCGGATGCAGCCCCGGCGGCGGCTCCGGTGCCTCCGGCAGTGGCCACGGCCAAGCCGGAGGCTCCGCATGCCGCCGACAAGCCGGCAGCAGCAAGCCAGCCGGCAGCCGGTGACGATGAGGGTGTGTCCTGGATGTGGCCGGCCGACGGCAAGGTGGTCGGGACCTTCGAAGGCGGCAAGAAGGGGGTCGATATTGCGGGCAAGGACGGTCAGTCGGTGCTGGCGGCCGCCGGTGGCAAGGTCATGTATGCCGGTAGCGGTATTCGTGGCTATGGCAACCTGGTGATCATCAAGCATACCAACAACCTGTTGTCGGCCTATGCCCACAACAAGACCATCCTGGTGAAGGAAGGCCAGAGCGTGACCAAGGGTCAAAAGATCGCTGAGATGGGTAAATCCGACAGCGACAGCGTCAAGTTGCACTTCGAGATCCGCCAACAGGGCAAACCTGTTGATCCCTCCAAATACTTACCGCCACGCTAGCGTATGACAAGCAATCGCCGCGATCACTTGCCAGACCAGGACCCTCGCGAAGAGGACATCGACGATCCCATTGATGAGATCGATGAACCGGAAGTGATCGATGGCGATGCCGATGCGGCCGCCGAGCAGCCCCAGGAAGCGGCACCCGCCGAGGGAGTGGACGAGCTCAAGAAGGTGCTGGCCGCCGAACTCTCCACCGACACCACCCAGCACTACCTCAACAAGATCGGCGCCAAGCCCTTGCTGACGGCCGCCGAGGAGCTGCATTTCGCCACCCTGGCCAAGCAAGGCCAGTTCGAGGCGCGCCAGAAGATGATCGAGCACAACCTGCGACTGGTGGTGTCGATCGCCAAGCACTACATCAATCGTGGCGTGGCCCTGCTGGACCTGATCGAGGAGGGCAACCTCGGCCTCATGCGCGCCATCGACAAGTTCGAACCCGAACGCGGTTTCCGTTTTTCCACCTACGCCACCTGGTGGATACGCCAGAGCATCGAGCGCGCCATCATGAACCAGGCGCGCACGGTGCGCCTGCCGGTCCACATGGTGCGCGAGCTGAACCAGATTCTGCGCGCCAAGTACCACCTGGAAGCACAGCATCGGGATGGTCGCGATGCCGGGGCGGAAGATATCGCCCATCTGGTGGGGCGGCCGGTGGAAGAGGTGCAAGACGTGCTGGCCTTGTCCGAACATGCGGCCTCGCTGGACACGCCGTTGGACAACGATCCCCAGGCCAGTCTGATGGACCTCTTGCCCAGCGCGGTGGAGGAGCATCCCGATACCCGTGCCGAAAGCCAGGAAACCGCTTTGCTGATCCGGGAGTGGCTGAAGAGCCTGTCGGAAAAGCAGCGGGTGGTCGTGGCCCGTCGTTTCGGCCTGGATAACGACGATCCCTCGACCCTGGAACAGCTCGCCGGCGAGATGGGCATCACCCGGGAGCGCGTGCGCCAGGTGCAGCAGGAGGCACTGGTCAAGCTCAAGCGGCTGCTGACTTCGCGCGGAGTGGGACGGGACGCCCTGTTCTGAGTCGACCTGCGGGGCGTGGCTCATCTGCGCTCCTGCTGAATTTTCGCTGATTTCTTTCGATTTCCTTCATCCAGCCGTGTCCGGATGTGCGACGCGCTTCCCTCCCGGTCCCGGATCGCGGACAATACCGCTTTTGTTTTCGGCCGCGGACTTCGGTCCCACCCAGTGGTTTCCCTCATGCAACAAGACATCATCATTGAAATCAAGTCGCTCGATATGGACGGGCGCGGCGTTGGTCACCTCGAAAACGAGGATGGCACGCAAGGCAAGGTCATCTTCGTCGAAGGCGCGCTGCCCGGTGAACGGGTCAGTTTCCAGTCCTATCGCAAGAAACCGAAGTGGGAAGCCGGTGAGATGACCGCCTTGCATCGCGAGTCTTCTCTGCGGGTCAAGCCGCGCTGCGACTATTTCGGTACGTGCGGTGGCTGCGCCATGCAGCATCTGGAGCCTTCGGCCCAGGTTGCCATGAAGCAGCGCGTGCTGGAAGACAATCTCTGGCATCTGGGCAAGACCAAGGCAGAGGTCATGTTGCGGCCCATCTATGGTCCGACCTGGGGTTACCGTTACCGCGCCCGTATTTCGGTGCGCCATGTGGCCAAGAAGGGCGGGGTGCTGGTGGGCTTCCACGAAAAGCGCTCTTCCTTCATCGCCGATATGAAGACCTGCGAGATTCTGCCCCCGAGTGTCTCGGCCATGCTGGTGCCGCTGCGTGAGCTGGTGGCCGCGCTGACCATCCGCGACCGGATGCCGCAGATCGAACTGGCGGTGGGCGAGGGTGATGATGGCAACAAGGTTACCGTACTGGTGTTGCGCATCATGGAGGCCCTGGCCCCGGCCGACGAGGTCTTGCTGAAGGCCTTCGCCGACCAGTACCGGATCGAATGGTGGCTGCAGACCAAGGGGCCGGACACGGCCGCGCCGTATTACCCGGCCCAGTCGAAGTTGCAGTACACCTTGCCTGAATTCGGCATCCGCATGCCTTTCAAGCCCACCGATTTCACTCAGGTCAATCATCAGATCAACCGCGTGCTGGTGGCACGCGCGCTGCGCCTGCTGGATGTGCAGCCGCAAGACCGTGTAGCTGACTTGTTCTGCGGTCTGGGCAACTTCACGCTGCCCATCGCCACGCTGGCGCGTGAGGTGGTGGGTATCGAGGGCAGCACGGCCTTGACCGAGCGCGCCCTGGACAATGCCAAGGTCAATGGTGTGGATGCCAAGACCAGTTTCTACTGCCGCAATCTCTTCGAGGCCAAGCCCGAGGATTTCGTGGCCCTGGGCAAGTTCGACCGCATGCTGATCGACCCGCCGCGCGAAGGTGCCATGGAAGTCTGCAAGGCCCTGGTGGAGTTGCTGCCGGAGCAACAGCACCTCAAGCCCAGGCGTATCGTCTACGTCTCCTGCAATCCCGCTACCCTGGCGCGCGATGCCGGAATGCTGGTCCATCTGGGCGGTTATTCACTCAAGTATGCGGGCGTGGTGAACATGTTCCCGCATACCGCCCACGTCGAGTCGATCGCGGTGTTCGACCTGCCGGAGTAAGGCCGCGGCCGGTTGATCCGGCGTACCAATGAAAAAGCCGGCTTGCGCCGGCTTTTTTGTTGCTCAGGATGCAAGAGATATCGTTTGTCAGTCGCGGTTGCCGCCCACGATACCCAGGATCGACAGCAGGTTGGCGAAGACGTTGTACACGTCCAGGTAGATCGCCAGCGTGGCGGAGATGTAGTTGGTTTCGCCGCCGTTGACCACCTGTTGCACGTCAAACAGGATGTAGGCCGAGAAGATGGCGATGGCCACCACCGAAATGGTCAGTTGCAGCGCCGGCAGGTGCAGGAACATGTTGGCCAGCGAGGCGACCAGGATCACCAGCACGCCCGCGAACAGGAATTTCCCCAGGCCCGAGAAATCACGCTTGGAAACGGTGGCGATGGTGGCCATGCCGCAGAAGATGATCGCGGTGCCGCCGAAGGCGGTCATGATCAGCCCGGCGCCGTTGGAAAAGCCCAGCGTGAACTCGATCAGGCGCGACAGCATCAGGCCCATGAAGAAGGTGAAGCCCAGCAGGAAGGCCACGCCCCAGCCGGAATTCTTGGTCTTCTCGATCGCATAGAAGAAGCCGAAGGCGATCGCCAGGAACAGCACGAAGCCGATCATCGGGCTGGCGGCAAAGAGGTTCAGGTGCATCTGCACGCCCAGCCAAGCGCCCAGCACGGTCGGGATCATCGACAGCGCCAGCAGCCAGTAGGTGTTGCGCAGCACGCGGTTGCGGGTGGCCAGGCTCGTGGTCGAGTGGCCGAAGGTCGTGTCCAGTTGGTTCATGTGTCCTCCGAAGCGTTGAATGCGAGCCAGAGAATAACACGGCGGCTCGTTGTTAAGACAAGTCTTCCCTCCTCATGGTTCGCGCCCACTTTGCTGACTTGTTCTGCCACTTGAACCGACAAGCAATGCCCCACTGCAGTGCACGCCGCGAAAGATGTGTGCCAGACATCTCAAAGGAGGTGAATTGACATGATATCTGATGGTTTCATGCTAAAATACAAGGTTCATTGAATTATCAATTCTTGGCTTTAAGCCATTATTTTTATTGGAGTTTTTCTCATGGCAATTGAACGCACCCTGTCGATTATCAAGCCCGACGCCGTCGCCAAGAACGTGATCGGCCAGATCTACACCCGTTTCGAAAACGCTGGCCTGAAGGTCATCGCTGCCCGTATGGCACAACTGTCGCGCGCCGAGGCGGAAGGCTTCTACGCCGTGCACCGCGAGCGTCCTTTCTTCAAGGATCTGGTGGACTTCATGGTTTCCGGTCCGGTCATGATCCAGGTGCTGGAAGGCGAAGGCGCGATCCTGAAGAACCGCGACCTGATGGGCGCTACCGATCCGAAGAAGGCTGACAAGGGCACCATCCGCGCCGACTTCGCCGACTCCATCGATGCCAACGCCGTGCACGGTTCGGACGCTGAAGAAACCGCCAAGGGCGAAATCGCCTATTTCTTCCCGGCGCTGAACGTCTATTCGCGTTAATCTGTTCCTGTTTTCCATCGGTCTTCCGGATCGGAGCGGAAACCGGCGCTGCAATTCCTGTCGCGTCTTTCCGTCCTGGTCCCGACCGCAAGCATCATGACTACAGCTCTCACCAATCTGCTGGATATGGATCCCGCGCAACTCGTCGCCTACTGCGGCGAGTTGGGTGAGAAGCCGTTTCGTGCCAAGCAGTTGCAGCGTTGGATACACCAGTTCGGGGTGTCTGATTTCGATCAGATGACCGATCTGGCCAAATCGCTGCGCGACAAATTGAAGACCCGCGCCGAAGTGCGTGCGCCGGCCATCATCAGTGACCATACCTCCACCGACGGTACACGCAAGTGGCTGGTCGACGTGGGCCAGGGCAATGCGGTGGAAACCGTGTTCATTCCTGAAGAAAACCGCGGCACGCTGTGCGTTTCCACGCAGGCGGGCTGTGCCGTGAATTGCCGTTTCTGCTCGACCGGCAAGCAGGGCTTCAACCGCAATCTGACCGTTGCCGAGATCATCGGCCAGCTGTGGATGGCGGAATTCGAATTACGCAAGACCAAGGGTATCGAGGGCGGTCCCAAGGGCGAGCGCCAGATTACCAACGTGGTGATGATGGGCATGGGCGAGCCGCTGCTCAACTTCGAGCCGACCGTGACCGCCTTGCGCCTGATGCTGGACGACAATGCCTATGGCCTGTCGCGCCGTCGCGTGACCTTGTCCACCAGCGGCGTGGTGCCGATGATCGACAAGCTGTCCCAGGAGTGCCCAGTGGCGCTGGCGGTGTCGCTGCATGCCTCCAACGACGCGCTGCGCGATTCGCTGATCCCGCTGAACCGCAAGCACCCCCTGCGCGAGCTGATGCTGGCATGCAAGCGCTATCTCGAATTCGCGCCGCGTGACTTCATCACCTTCGAGTATTGCATGCTTGATGGCGTCAATGACACCGACACGCATGCCCGCGAACTGGTCGCGCTGGTGAAGGAAGGCGAGACGGCCATCCCCTGCAAGTTCAACCTGATCCCCTTCAATCCCTTCCCCGAGTCGGGCCTGAAGCGTTCCCACAATCCCCGCATCAAGGCGTTCGCGCAAATCCTGATGGATGCCGGTATCGTGACCACCATCCGCAAGACGCGTGGTGACGACATCGACGCTGCCTGCGGGCAGTTGGCCGGTGAGGTCAAGGACCGCACCCGGGTGCAGGAGCGCATGCAGAAGATGGCGGAGTATCAGGACAAGTACGGCCGTGATTTCGGCCGCATCGTGGAGATCTCCGGGTGACGGCAAGGGGCCTGGATACCCTGGCTGGTTGCGCATCACCAGCCCTTGCCGTGGTGGCGAGGGCAGATGCACCTCTTTTTTTCGAATCCGTTGCAGGGGCGTCGATGTTGCGCTGGGGCGCAAGCATCGCACGTCCTTTTTGTGTTCTTGTTGAAATGATTGCGTGTGCTGCCGCTGAGCGGCAGGGCATGCTGAAGTGGTCGAAATTCCCGGGAGGGGCGCGACGCGGGTCGCGCAGGGACGCTCCAGAAGAATCCGGCCAGGGCCGGTTAAAAAAAGCTTTTCCATGTGGAGCATTTGATGAGTGATCAACAAATGAACGAAATGTCGTCGCAACAACCGCAGGATGCAGGTCAATCGTCCCAGGCCGTCCTCTTGCCGGGTGCCATGCTGGCCGCTGCACGCCAGAAGAAGGGTTGGTCGGTGGAGCAGGTGGCCAGCCTGGTCAAGCTGGCACCGCGCCAGATCCAGGCCATCGAGGCCGACAATTACGCCGCCCTGCCTGGCCTGGCCGTGGCGCGGGGCTTCGTGCGCAGCTATGCCAAGGTGCTGGGGCTGGACGCCAATGCCTTGACCGCTGCCATGCCGCAGGAGTCGGCCGTGGCGCAGCGCGATCACATCGTGCCGCAGCATTCGCTGTCTACGCCTTTCTCGGAAGGTCCGTTGCCGGCCATGATGATGAGCACCCGCGGCAATAGCTCGGCCTTGCCCATCGTGGCGGGCGTGATCGTGGTCGCCTTGCTGGCCGGTGCGGCTGCGGTGCGCTGGACCGATCTGGGTGCAGCAGTGCCGCAACTGGCCTGGTTGAAGTCGCACAAGAACGAAGCGTCGGCCCCGGAAGCGGCGCAAAATGCTGAAACCGTCTCTTCCGATACACCGGTCAATGCCCGTGTCGATACGATTGTCGAGCCGACCGGAAATGAGGCGGCCAAGGAATCATCGGCTGCTGCCACCGCAACGCCCGCGCCCGCTCCGGTAGCGTCCGTCGCTGCTCCTGTGGAGGCGGCGACCCCGGCCTCTGCGCAACCGGCTTCGACCGTGACGGCGGCGCCTGCTTCGGCCACATCGTCCTCATCGTCTTCATCACCCTCGTCGTCTGCCCAGATGGCCGCGACCACTGTTCCCAGTGGCCTCAACATCGTCAACAGCAAAGACCTGCTGCGTCTGACCTTCCGCGAGGACTCCTGGGTCGAGATCCGTCGTGCCGACAAGAGCACCGTGATTTCGCGCCTGCTCAAGGCCGGCACCACCGAAACCTTCGACGTCTCCGACGCCACGACCCTGATCATCGGCAATGCCTCCGGCGTCGACGCCACCTTGCGCGGCCAGCCGCTGGACCTGAAATCCCCGGGCGGCAGCAACGTCGCACGGCTGAACCTGAACTGAACCGTCTGCCTATCATGTCTTCCTCCCCGATCGCTTCCGGGCCGCTGGCCCGCCGCAACAGCCGCCGCGTGATCATCAGCCACGGTGCGCGGGAGATCGTTGTCGGCGGTGGTGCGCCGGTGATGGTGCAATCGATGACCAACACCGATACCGCCGACGCCATCGGGACGGCGATCCAGATCAAGGACCTGGCCCGCGCCGGCTCCGAAATAGTCCGGCTGACCGTCAATACGCCCGAAGCGGCGGCAGCGGTGCCGGCCATTCGCGAGCAACTCGACCGCATGGGCGTGGATGTGCCGCTGGTGGGCGATTTCCACTACAACGGCCACACCCTGCTGACCGACTATCCCGAGTGTGCCCAGGCCCTTTCCAAGTACCGCATCAATCCCGGCAACGTCGGCAAGGGTGCCAAGCGCGACACGCAGTTCGCCCAGATGATCGAGGTGGCCTGCAAGTACGACAAGCCGGTGCGCATCGGCGTCAACTGGGGCAGCCTGGACCAGGCGCTGCTGGCGCGCATCATGGACGAGAACGCCGGGCGTGCCGAACCCTGGTCGGCGCAGGCGGTGATGTACGAAGCACTGGTCACCTCGGCCATCGAAAACGCCCAGCGTGCAGAAGAGCTGGGCATGGCCGGCGACAAGATCATCCTGTCCTGCAAGGTCTCCGGTGTGCAGGACCTGATCGCGGTCTATCGCGAACTGGCACGCCGTTGCGACTATCCCTTGCACCTGGGTCTGACCGAGGCCGGCATGGGCAGCAAGGGCATCGTGGCGTCCACTGCCGCACTGTCGGTGCTGCTGCAGGAAGGTATCGGCGACACCATCCGTATTTCGCTCACCCCCGAACCGGGCGGCGATCGTACCAAGGAAGTGGTGGTCGGCCAGGAAATCCTGCAGACCATGGGCCTGCGCAAGTTCACCCCGATGGTGATCGCCTGCCCAGGTTGCGGTCGCACCACCTCCACCGTGTTCCAGGACCTGGCAGACAAGATCCAGACCTTCCTGCGCGAGCAGATGCCGGTATGGAAGGGCAAGTACCCTGGTGTGGAGGCCATGAATGTGGCCGTGATGGGTTGCATCGTCAACGGCCCGGGTGAGTCCAAGCACGCCAATATCGGCATCAGCCTGCCCGGCACCGGCGAATCCCCGGCGGCACCGGTGTTCATCGATGGGGAAAAGAAGATGACCCTGCGCGGCGAACGCATCGCCGAGGAATTCCAGAACGTGGTGCTGCAATACGTCGAATCACACTATGGCCAGGGCAGCCATGCCTGATTGAGCTGCAGGATTGGGCTGCAGCTTGGGCCGCCCAGCGTGGCTGGAGGCGGCAGGCCATGCGTTACACTTGCCCACTTGCGCTGGACCGCTCGCATGAATGATGCGACAGGTGACAGCTTCCAGAATTGAAGTTTCAAGACAACACTCTCCGGTATTCGGTATGTCAGAACAAAAGAAAGTCGAAAAAATCGTTGGCGTCAAAGGGATGAACGACATCCTGCCCGCCGATGCGCCCTTGTGGGAGCTGTTCGAGAACACCGTGCAATCGGTGCTCAAGAGCTATGGTTTCCAGCAGATCCGCACCCCTATCGTCGAACCGACCGCGCTGTTCGCACGCGGCCTGGGCGAGGTGACCGATATCGTCGAGAAGGAAATGTATTCCTTCACCGACTCCATGAACGGCGACAACCTGACCCTGCGTCCGGAAAACACCGCCGGCGTGGTGCGTGCCGCCCTTGAGCACAACCTGACCTATGACGGCCCAAAGCGCCTGTGGTACGTCGGCCCCATGTTCCGCCACGAGCGTCCGCAGCGCGGTCGTTATCGCCAGTTCCACCAGGTGGGAGCGGAGGCAGTTGGCTTCAGCGGCCCGGACATCGATGCCGAACTGATCATGATGTGCCAGCGCCTGTGGGATGACCTCGGCCTGTCCGACATCCGCCTGGAACTGAACTCGATCGGCAACGCCGAAGAGCGCAACAAGCACCGTGCCGACCTGATCGCCTATTTCGAGCAGCACAAGGACCTGCTGGACACCGACGCCCAGCGCCGCCTGCACGCCAATCCGCTGCGTATCCTCGACACCAAGAATCCGACCATGCAGGAAATGGTCAACGCCGCCCCCAAGCTGCTTGACTACCTGGGCGAGGAGTCCCGCGCGCACTTCGAAGGCGTGCAGAAGATCCTGCGTCACAACAACATTCCGTTCACCATCAATCCGCGCCTGGTGCGCGGCATGGACTACTACAACCGTACCGTGTTCGAGTGGGTCACCGACCAACTGGGCTCGCAAGGCACGGTCTGTGGCGGCGGCCGCTACGACCCGCTGATCGAAATGTTCGGCGGCAAGCCGACGCCGGCCTGCGGTTTTGCCATGGGCGTGGAGCGCCTGCTGGAGCTGATGAAGGCCAACGGCGAGCAATATGCGCCCAACCAGTGCGATGTCTATCTGGTTCACCAGGGTGATGATGCCCAGCTGCAATCTTTCGTCCTGGCGGAACGTTTGCGGACTGCCGGGCTCGATGTTGTGCTACATTGCGCATCGTCTAATGGTGGTGGTTCGTTCAAGGCGCAGATGAAGCGCGCCGACGCCAGCGGCGCCGCCTTCGCCATCATCATCGGCGAGGACGAGCTCAAGGCAGGCACTGCCACCGTCAAGCACATGCGCGAAGGCAACGCCGAGGAAGGGCGCGCCAACCAGAGCAACATGGCATTCGATGCCGTGGTCGACTACATCGTGGAGCAGATCGTCGGCGACCACGACCACGATCATGATCACGTGCACTACCACCCCTGAGCAAGCGTCATCCGTCAACACAGTTTTCTAATCGCAGAGTTACATGGCATACGATCTCGAAGAACAAGAACAGCTTGATTCCATCAAGGCCTGGTGGGCGAAGTACGGCAACCTGGTGACCTGGGCGCTGATCATCGCGCTGGCCGCCTATGCAGCCTGGACGGGCTGGAACACCTACCAGGCCCGCCAGTCCGGACAGGCCTCGGTGTTATACGAAGAGCAGCAGAAGTCGTTCGCCGCCAAGGACAATGCCAAGGTGCAGCGCGCTGCCAGCGACATCCAGGACAAGTTCAGCGGCACGGCCTACGCCGAGATGAGCGCCCTGGTGGCTGCCCGTTCGGCCTTCGATGCCAATGACATCGAGACCGCCAAGAAGCAGCTGCAATGGGTGATCGATCACGGTCGCGGCAAGGAATACAAGGCTATCGCCGCAGTGCGTCTGGCTGGCGTGCTGCTGGATGCGAAGTCCTATGATGAAGCCTTGAAGCTGCTCTCCGGCGACTATCCGGCCCAGTTTGCCGGTGCCATCGCCGACCGCAAGGGTGATGTGCTGCTGGCCCAGGGCAAGCGCGATGAAGCGCGCTCCGCCTACAAGCTGGCCCTGGAAAAGAGCGACGCCAAGGATCCCGGTCGCCAGCTCATCCAGATCAAGCTGGACGCCATCGGCGGCGAAGCGCCCAAGGCCTGATCGGCTGACTGATATCGCGCCGGCATGAGGTCCGTCACGGCGGGCGTCGTGCCTGCCGCCTGGGTTGCGGAGAGCATCCCGGGAATTGAACCGCAATCCCACCGCGAATCCATTCATCGCTTAGAGGAAACAGAATATGCGTAGTGTGACAGCCACCGCTGCCCAGGCAACATCCTTTGCTCGTTCCCCTCGCACCGGTAAGCTGGTGCTGAAGCTGGCTGCGGTCGCAGCCGTGGTTACCTTGTCCGGCTGCTCGCTGTTTTCCAGCAAGAAGGATCCGAATCCGCCGGCACCGCTGGTCGAATTCACGCAGAAACTGCGCGTACAGACCGCCTGGTCGGTCTCGGTGGGCAAATCCGGCAGCTTCCAGTTCAGCCCGGCCTACGCCGCCGGCAGCATCTTTGCCGCTGCCAATGATGGCAGTGTGGTCCGCATCAACGCCCAGAACGGCCAAACCCTGTGGCGCAGCCGCACCGACATGGACCTGACCGCCGGTGTCGGCACCGATGGCAGCACCGTGGTGGTGGTGGGCCAGAAGGGCCGTATCCAGGCTTTCGATGCTGCTTCCGGCAAGCCTACCTGGAACGCCCAGGCGCCCAGCGAAGTGCTATCCTCGCCGGCAGTGGGTGAAGGTCTGGTGGTCATCCGCAGCATCGACAACCGCGTGACGGCGTATGATGCCGACAATGGCAGCCAGCGCTGGATGGTCCAGCGTAACGTACCCTCGCTGACGCTGCGCAATGCGCCGGGCATCGCGATCGGTTCGCAGACTGCCTTCGTGGCGTTGCCAGGTGGCCGTCTGTCGGCCCTGGCTCTGAATAACGGCGGTCCGCGCTGGGAAGTGCCGGTCGGCGATCCGCGCGGCACCACCGAGCTGGAGCGTATTTCCGATGTGTCCGGTGTGCCGGCGCTGGGTTCGCGTGATATCTGCGCCGCGTCCTACCAGGGCCGTATTGGTTGCTTCGACTTGTTGAATGGCAATGTGCGCTGGATCAAGGAGTTCTCCAGTGACGTCGGCGTCAATCTGGACGATGCCTATGTCTATGCTGCCGATATCGGCGGTGCCGTCACCGAATTCGCCCGCGATACCGGTGCCGTCATCTGGCGCAACGATCGTCTGAAGAATCGCATGCTGTCGGCCCCGATCGCCGTGGGCAAGGCGGTGGCAGTGGCTGACTACCAGGGCTATATTCACTTCCTGTCGCGTGAAGATGGTGCCTTCGTGGCGCGTCTGTCCACCGACGGTAGCGCAATCCAGGCGCCCCCGGTCTCGACCGGGTCGTCTGTCGTTTTCCAAACCAAATCAGGAACAGTGGTCTCCGTCGTCGCTGAATAAGTGACGAACGACCCTTAAAGAAAAGAAATGAAACCGGTAATTGCACTTGTAGGCCGTCCCAACGTCGGCAAATCGACGTTGTTCAACAGGCTCACCCGCAGCCGCGATGCGCTGGTGGCGGACCTGCCCGGCCTGACGCGCGATCGTCACTACGGCGAAGGCCGGGTCGGCGAACGTCCGTTCCTGGTGATCGATACCGGTGGCTTCGAACCCGTCGCCAAGGACGGGATCATGTATGAAATGGCCAAGCAGACCAAGCAGGCCGTGGTCGAGGCCGATGTCGTGGTCTTCATCGTCGACGGCCGCCAGGGGCTTACGCCGCACGACAAGACCATCACCGACTTCCTGCGCAAATGTGGACGTTCGGTGATGCTGGTGGTCAACAAGTCCGAAGGCATGAAGTACACCTCGGTCACGGCCGATTTCTACGAACTGGGCATGGGCGATCCTTACGTGATCTCCGCTGCCCATGGTGATGGCGTGGCCGATCTGGTGGAGGAAGCACTGGACCAGATCGAAGCCCAGCGCGCCCAGGAGCCGGAGCCGGAAGAGGCTGCCGTGCGCGGCACCAAGATCGCCATCGTCGGCCGCCCCAACGTCGGCAAATCGACCCTGGTCAATACCTTGCTGGGCGAGGAGCGCGTGATCGCCTTCGACATGCCCGGCACCACCCGCGACTCGATCGAGATCCCATTCGAGCGCGAAGGCCGTCACTACACCCTGATCGACACCGCAGGCATCCGCCGCCGCGGCAAGGTGTTCGAAGCCATCGAGAAGTTTTCGGTGGTCAAGACCCTGAAATCGATTTCAGACGCCAACGTCGTGCTGCTGCTGCTGGACGCCCAGCAGGACATCTCCGAACAGGACGCCCACATTGCCGGCTTCGTGCTGGAGTCGGGCAGGGCGCTGGTGGTCGGGGTGAACAAATGGGATGGCATGCAGAGTGACCAGCGCGACCAGATCAAGATGGATCTGGAGCGCAAGCTCAATTTCCTGTCCTTCGCCAAATTCCACTTCATCTCGGCGCTGAAGTCGACCGGCATCGGCCCGCTGATGAAATCCATCGACTCGGCCTACGCCGCCGCCATGGCCAAGCTGAGCACGCCGCGCCTGACCCGTGCGCTGGAAGAGGCGCTGGAGCACCAGCAGCCGCGTCGCAAGGGTTCGATCCGTCCCAAGCTGCGCTATGCGCACCAGGGTGGTCAGAACCCGCCGGTGGTGGTGATCCACGGCAATGCCCTGGAAGCCATCGACGACAACTATAAGAGATATCTGGAAAAGCACTTCCGGGAAACTTTCTCTCTGGTGGGCACTCCACTGCGTATCGAGTTCAAGTCGGGCAAGAATCCTTTCATCCGGCAGGAAAAATAAATCGTAAACCTGCTATTCGATCAATGTTTTTGGCGTTGGAGCGAAAATCGTTTAAATTGAATAGCATAAAGTTGGTAAAGCACTTGATATTCTTTGAAGTGCCTCCAAGTCCTAATCACAACAACACCGTGGAGCTGCCATGAGCAACAAAGGGCAATTGTTACAAGACCCATTCCTGAACGCATTGAGAAAAGAGCACGTTCCCGTCTCTATCTATCTGGTCAACGGCATCAAGCTGCAAGGCCATGTGGAGTCTTTCGATCAATACGTGGTCCTGCTGCGCAACACCGTTACGCAAATGGTTTACAAACACGCCATCTCCACCGTCGTGCCTGCACGTGCGGTCAACCTCAGTCTCGAATCCTCGTCCGACGAATAATGGTCTACCTGGCCGGCTTGACGCCGTGGGCATTCTGACATGCGTGCCGCGTTAGTCGGCCTGGACTTCGGCAAGAACGACTTCGCCGCAAGTCTGGATGAGCTCTTCCTTTTGGCAAAATCGGCTGGTGCAGAACCGGTGATCACCATCACCGGTCGTCGCGCCAGCCCGGATGCCGCTCTCTTCGTTGGTACCGGCAAGGCACAGGAAATCGCCGACGCCGTCGCCGACCTCCAGCTCGAACTGGTCATCTTCAACCATGCCCTGTCACCGGCCCAGCAACGCAACCTGGAGCGAGTGCTCAAGGTCCGTGTGCTCGACCGTACCAGCCTGATCCTTGATATCTTTGCGCAGCGCGCCAAGAGCCACGAGGGCAAGGTGCAGGTCGAACTGGCCCAGTTACAGCATCTCTCGACCCGTCTCATTCGCGGCTGGACCCACCTGGAACGGCAAAAGGGCGGTATCGGCCTGCGCGGTCCCGGTGAAACCCAGCTGGAAACCGACCGGCGCCTCCTGGGCGAGCGCGTCAAGGCGCTGCGCGCCGTGCTGGCCAAGCTGCGTCGGCAGCATGCCACCCAGCGTCGTGCGCGTGGGCGCAGCGAAACCTTCTCGGTCTCGCTGGTGGGTTATACCAACGCCGGCAAGTCGACCATCTTCAATGCCATGGCCAAGGCGGGCGTGTATGCCGCCAACCAGCTTTTTGCCACGCTGGACACGACCTCACGTCGCGTCTACCTGGGCGAGGTGGGACACGTGGTCATTTCCGACACCGTCGGCTTCATCCGCGAACTGCCGCACCAACTGGTGGAAGCCTTTCGTGCCACGCTGGAAGAAACCATCCATGCCGACCTGCTGCTGCACGTCGTGGATGCCGCCAGCCCGGTGCGGATGGAGCAGATCGACGAGGTCAACCTGGTCTTGAAGGAAATCGGCGCTGACCACGTGCCCCAGATCCTGGTCTGGAACAAGATCGACGCTGCCGGCCTGGAACCGGCGGTCGAGTATGACGAGTATGGTAAAATCCAGCGGGTTTTCGTCAGTGCCAAGTCTGGTGCTGGCCTGGATCTGCTGCGCGAAGCGATCGCCGCTTCGCTCAAGGCCGCCTTGGAGGCCAGGGGTCGCAGCCGTTCCACGCCAGTCGATTCCGTAGACATGCACGCCTGAGCCGTTCGAGGGGACGGCCTTTCGCACGTTCCCGGCGCGCATTCCTCCTTGATTCTCTTAATCCATCACTTCAGACGGATCGCAAACGCATGCTTGTGTCTTTATTCAGGAAAATCGGTGTCAAGTTTTCGTTGAACGACCCCCAATGGGGACGTGGTTCGCAAAACGACAACCGCGAGAATCAGAATAACGGAAGTAACGGCGACAAACGGCCCGAAAAACCGTCCGGCAACAACGACGGTCCGCCCGACCTCGACCAGCTCTGGCGCGACTTCAACCAGCGCATCGCCGGCCTGCTCGGCCGCAAGGGTGGTGGTGGCTCCGATGGCGGCAACGGTGGCGGCGGCTTCAATCGCGGCGACGTCAAGGGCGCCGGCATCGGTGTGGGCGTCATCGCCGTCATCGTCGCCTTCCTCTGGCTGGCCAGTGGCTTCTTCATCGTGCAGGAAGGCCAGACCGCCGTGGTTACCACCTTCGGCCGCTACAGCCACACCACGCTGCCGGGCTTCAACTGGCGCTGGCCTTACCCCATCCAGGGGCATGAGATCGTCAACATGTCCCAGGTGCGTACCGCCGAGATCGGCTATCGCGGCAGCGTGCGCAACAAGCAGCTGAAGGAATCCCTGATGCTCACCGATGATGAAAACATCATCGACATCCAGTTCGCCGTCCAGTACAAGCTCAAGAACGCCGCCGAATGGCTGTTCAACAACCGCGATCCGGACGATTCCGTGCGCCAGGTGGCCGAAACCGCCATCCGCGAGATCGTCGGTCGCAGCAAGATGGACTTCGTCCTCTACGAAGGCCGTGAAAAGGTCGCGCTGGACGTGAGCCAGCGCATGCAGCAGATCCTGGATCGCTACAAGTCCGGTGTGCAGATCACCAACGTCACCATGCAAGGCGTGCAACCGCCCGAACAGGTGCAGGCTGCCTTCGACGACGCCGTCAAGGCCGGTCAGGACCGTGAGCGCCTCAAGAACGAAGGCCAGGCCTATGCCAACGACGTGATCCCGCGCGCCTCCGGTGCCGCCTCGCGCCTGCTGGAAGAAGCCGAAGCCTACCGATCCCGCGTGGTGGCCAATGCCGAAGGTGATGCCTCGCGCTTCACCCAGGTCCAGGAAGCCTATGCCAAGGCCCCGGCCGTCACCCGCGACCGCATGTACATCGAGACCATGCAGCAGATCTTCGCCAATACCACCAAGGTCATGGTCGATGCCAAATCCGGCAGCAACCTTCTGTACCTGCCGCTGGACAAGCTGATCCAGCAAAGCGGCAGCGACGCGGCTCCGGCCGCCGGCAAGCAGCAGGCGCCCGCGGCCAGCCAACCGTCGCTGGGCGCAGCGTCCTCCAATTCGACTGCAGGAAACGACACTGTGTATTCTTCCGAGCTGATGCGTGATACCAGAAACCGCGATCCCCGTGAGTCGCGTGAAAGGGAGGTACGCTGATGGGCCGCCTCGTCACTTCCGTCATCGTCGCCGTCGTCGCGATCTGGCTGGCCTCTTCCACCATCTTCGTGGTGGACCAGCGCTCTTCGGCCATCGTCTTCGCCCTGGGCGAGGTCAAGCAGGTCATCAACGAGCCTGGCCTGCACTTCAAGCTGCCGCCGCCGTTCCAGAACGTGATGTACCTGGACAAGCGCATCCAGACCCTGGATACCCCGGACGCCGACCGTTTCATCACGGCTGAAAAGATGAACGTGCTGGTCGATGCCTACGTCAAGTGGCGCATCGTCGATCCGCGCCTGTACTTCGTCAGCTTCGGTGCTGACGAGCGCCGTACCCAGGACCGCCTGTCGCAGATCGTCAAGGCCGCGCTGAACGATGAAATCACCAAGCGCACCGTGCGCGAAGTCATCTCCAGCCAGCGCAACAACGTCATGGATGCCATCCAGGCCCGCGTGGCCAACGAGGCCAAGCAGATCGGCGTGGAAGTCATCGATGTGCGTCTGCGTCGGGTGGACTACGTGGACCAGATCAACGCCTCGGTGTTCGAGCGCATGAAGTCCGAACGCGTGCGCGTAGCCAACGAACTGCGTTCCACCGGTGCAGCCGAATCGGAAAAGATCCGCGCCGATGCCGACCGCCAGCGCGTGGTGATCCTGGCCGAAGCCTATCGTGAATCCGAAAAGATTCGCGGTGCCGGCGACGCCAAGGCCTCCCAGATCTACGCCCAGGCCTTCAGCCAGAATGCCGATTTCTACAAGTTCTATCGCAGCCTGGAGGCTTACCGCGCCAGCTTCAAGAACCGTCACGATCTGTTGGTGGTCGACCCGAGCTCGGAATTCTTCAAATACTTCAAGGGTGTGGGTGGCAACACCACCAGCGCTGCAAAGAAGTAAAAATCCGCCGAACAGGCGATAATGTGAAGCTTCCTGCGCCGCCTCCGAGTGAAGCGGGCAGGGCGAACAGGATGGATGCCGCTGGTAGAGGGCATCTTTCCTTTTTTGGTCGAACACAATGTTCCGGGATGCAATTTTCCCGGGATGCAAGAAGAGGGGCCGCAGCTTTTCCTGTACCGCCCCGGTTTTTCGTATGGCCGCTTGTTATTGCCGTGGTGGCCATTGCCATGATGGCCGTCGCAATGCACATCGCCGGTCCACGTATCCGTTTTTTTAGCTTTGACTTTTGTTTATGCCTAACTGGCTTCTTCCCGAAAACATCGCCGATGTCTTGCCCTCCGAAGCGCGCAAGATCGAGGAACTGCGTCGCCGCCTGCTCGACAATTTCCGCCTCTATGGCTACGAAATGGTCATGCCGCCGCTGCTGGAGTACCTTGAATCCCTGCTCACCGGGGCCGGCCAGGACACCGACCTGCGCACCTTCAAGCTGGTCGACCAGCTCTCCGGTCGTACCCTCGGCGTGCGCGCCGACATGACTACCCAGGTGGCGCGTATCGACGCCCACCTGCTCAATCGCGCTTCCGTGACCCGCCTGTGCTATGCCGGCAGTGTCCTGCATACCCGCCCGACCGGCCTGCATGCCACCCGCGAACCGATCCAGATCGGCGCCGAGATCTACGGTCATGCCGGCATCGAAGCCGACGCCGAAATCCAGGAACTGGCCTTGAATTCGCTGGCCTTGGCCGGCATGCGCACCATCCGCCTGGACCTGTGCCACGTCGGTGTGCTGCGCGCCATCATCGCCAACGACCCCGCCGCCAAGCGTCAGGAAGCCAACCTGTTCGGCCTGCTGCAGGCCAAGGACCTGCCTGGCCTGCAGGAAATCACCGCCGGCTTCCAGGAAGGCACCCGTGCCGCGTTGCTGGCCCTGCCCAACCTGTACGGCGACATCTCCGTCATCGCCCGCGCCCGCATCACCCTGCCGGCACTGCCCGGCATCGGCCAGGCGCTGGACGAGCTGCAGGCCCTGGTGGAACTGGCCGCCGGCCATGAAGGTGCGGCCGTCACCATCGATCTGGCCGACCTGCGCGGTTATCATTACCACAGCGGCGTGATGTTCTCCGCCTATGTGCCGGGCCTGCCCAATGCGGTGGTGCGCGGCGGCCGCTACGACCATGTGGGTGAAGCCTTCGGCCGTGCGCGGCCGGCTACCGGCTTCTCCCTGGACCTGCGTGAACTGGCACGACTGATGCCAGGCGCAGAACGAAAACGCGCCATCCTTGCCCCTTGGGGTAGGGACGCCGGTCTGCGTGAGAAAATAGCGCAATTGCGGCAAGCGGGAGAGATCGTGATCCAAAGCCTTCCCGGCCACGAACACGATCAGGACGAATTCGATTGCGACCGTGCACTCGAATTCAGCAATGGAAACTGGATTATCAAAAACTTGGGTTGAGTCATGTTACAGAACAGCAATGCAAAGAATGTCGTCGTCATCGGTACGCAATGGGGCGACGAAGGTAAGGGCAAGATCGTCGATTGGCTGACCGATCACGCGCAAGGCGTGGTGCGTTTCCAGGGCGGCCACAATGCCGGCCACACGCTGGTCATCGGTGGCAAGAAGACTGCGCTGCAACTGATCCCCTCGGGCATCATGCGCGAAGGCGTGGCCTGCTACATCGGCAATGGCGTGGTGCTGTCGGTGCCCGACCTGCTGCGCGAGATCGACAAGCTCGAAGCCGCCGGCGTGGAAGTGTGCTCGCGCCTGAAGGTGTCGGACGCCTGTCCCCTGATCCTGCCCTATCACGTGGCCCTCGACGTGGCCCGCGAAGCCGCCCGTGGCGATGCCAAGATCGGCACCACCGGCAAGGGCATCGGCCCGGCCTATGAAGACAAGGTGGCCCGTCGCGCCATCCGCGTGGCCGACCTGCTCAACGAAAAGCGCTTTGCCGAGAAGCTGCTGGCCAACCTGGACTACCACAACTTCGTCCTGACCCACTACCTGAAGACCCAGCCGGTGGACTTCCAGAAGACCCTGGACGAAGCCCTGGCCAACGTGCCGCGTATCAAGCCCATGGTCACCGACGTCTCCAGCGACCTGTACGCCATCCACCAGGCCGGCGGCAAGATCCTGTTCGAAGGCGCGCAAGGCAGCCTGCTGGACGTGGACCACGGCACCTACCCGTTCGTCACCTCCAGCAACTGCGTGGCCGGCAATGCCGCCGCCGGTGCCGGTGTCGGCCCGGGCATGCTGCACTACATCATGGGCATCACCAAGGCCTACACCACCCGTGTCGGTTCCGGCCCGTTCCCGGCCGAACTGCCCACCGATGTCGGCACCGGCAAGCACCTGGCCTCGGTCGGCCATGAATTCGGTACCGTCACCGGCCGTGCCCGCCGTTGCGGCTGGTTCGATGCCGCGCTGCTGAAGCGCTCGGTGCAGATCAACGGTGTCTCCGGCATGTGCCTGACCAAGCTGGACGTGCTGGACGGCCTGGAATCGCTGAAGCTGTGCACCGGCTACAAGTTGAACGGCAAGACCGTCGACATCTTCCCGGTCGGCGCCGAAGAAGCCGCAGCCTGCGAACCGATCTACGAAGAAATGCCGGGCTGGTCCGAGACCACCGTCGGCGCCAAGTCGCTGGATGCACTGCCGGCCAATGCCCGGGCCTACATCAAGCGTATCGAGGAACTGGTGGGCGTGCCCATCGACATGATCTCCACCGGTCCCGACCGCGAAGAGACCATCGTCCTGCGTCACCCGTTCAAGTAATCAGGCCATCGCCGTAAAACGTAACAAAGCAAGACGAAGCAATCAATAATATGAAGATCTCTGACGATAAAGACCTCTGGGTCTCCTGGGACGACTACAACCGCCTGATCGAACGACTGGCGCTGAAGGTCTATGAATCCGGCTACCAGTTCGACCAGGTGCTGTGCCTGGCGCGCGGCGGCCTGCGCCCGGGCGACGTGATGTCCCGCATTTTCGATGTCCCGCTGGCCATCCTCTCGACCAGCTCCTACCGCGAAGCCGCCGGCACCATCCGCAGCTCGCTGGACATCGCCAAGTACATCACCATCACCAAGGGAACCCTGGGTGGCCGCATCCTGCTGGTGGACGACCTGGTCGATTCCGGCGTCACCCTGCAAAAGGTGATGCTGCACCTGAAGGAGCACTACCCGGCCGTCACCGAGATCAAGAGTGCCGTGTTGTGGTGGAAGGCCTGCTCGGTCGTGGAACCCGATTTCCACATCGACTACCTGCCCACCAATCCGTGGATCCACCAGCCCTTCGAAGAGTACGACGGTCTGGGCCCGCACCAGCTGGCGGCCTGGATCAAGAAGGGCGCCTGAGTATCGTCTTCACCAACGATGCTTCAGATGTGAAAAGAGCTTGCCGCGGCAAGCTCTTTTTTTGTCCGTCGTATGGATCCGTCGTACTTGTCTGATGCGCGGATCGGGACCATCAGGACCAGGGAATGACCTTCTGCTCCTTGAAGGTATCGAAGAGCCGGTAGAACATCTGCTCCGTCTCCACGTATTCATGGAAACCCAGCCGGCGCGCCTTGCTGCCATCGCCGAACATGTCGTAATCCCAGGAGAACACGAAATCGGCAAATTCCCAGGCCGACAGTGAAGCATAAGGATGCGCCTTCAGTCCATGCGCGGTGACGATACGTTCCCACAAGGGCGCCTTGTCCGCCATCACCTCGGCCAGTTTCAGCGGCAGCGGCGGCCCCACTTCCATGCCGAAATATTGCGCGATCCTGGGCCACATCTCGCTCCAGCGGAACAGGTCGCCATTGCCGATATTGAAAGCCTGGTTGGCCGCCGCCTCGTGGGTGGCCGCCCAGACCGTGCCCTTGGCCAGCAGGCCGGCATCGGTCATCTCCAGCAGCCTGTCATAGGCTCCGGGCTTGCCGGGAAAGCGCAGCGGCAAGCCCATCGCCTTGGACATGCAGGCATACAGCGCAATGGCCAGCGCCAGGTTCATGGGATTACCCAGTGCTGCGCCACCCACCACCGCCGGGCGTGGCGCCGACCAGCTCCAGCAGCGGCCGGAATCGATGCGCCGCTGTTCCAGCCAGCGCTGCTGGTCGAACATGAATTCGGGCGGCATGAACTGCGCATCACTTTCGCGTGCCGGTGTCTTGAAGGGACCCAGATGGCCGCCATACACCTTGTAGCCCTGCATCAGGCTCACGTGCTGCAGCCCTGGTGCGTGCCTCTCCACCGCCTCTACCGTGTTCTGCAGCATGGCCAGGTTGGGCGCCACCAGCTCGGCCCAGCTGGGGCGATGCTGGTAGGCGGCGTAGAACACATGACTGACCTGTTCCAGCGGCGCCAGCTGGCGCTCGGTGTCACTGGCATCGAGCAGATCGACGGCGACGTGGCGCAGGCGATCCTGCTTGCGGCTTTCGCCGCCACGACGCGACAGGCCGATCACCTCCCATTGCGGCAGGGACAGCAGGTGGGTCATCAACTGACTGCCGATCACGCCGTGGGCACCGACCACCAGGGCGGTCTTGCGCGGGGTTGCGTTCGGGGACATGTGAGCCTCCCCCGGTTCAGCAGGTTTCGGTACGCTGGCCGGCGGGGGCGCGCACCGGCTTGCCATCCATCTTCCAGCTCAGCAGGGCCACCGCGATGCCCGCCAGCGGCAGCAGGGCCGCCACATAGGGAACGGCATGCAGGCCCGGGCCGTGGTCGATGGTCACGCCGCCCAGCCAGGCCCCGGCCGCATTGCCCAGGTTGAAGGCGGCGATATTGGCCGAGGACGCCAGGTTGGGCGCGCCGGTGGCCTTTTCCAGTACCCGCATCTGCAGCGGCGGCACGGTAGCGAAGGCCGCCATGCCCATCAGGCCGACGCCGACGATGGCCGCGATCTTGTTGCCATTGGTCAGGCCGAACAGCACCAGCACTACCGCCAGCAGCACCAGGCTGCCCAGCAGCGTGGCCATCAGGCGCTTGTCGGCCAGCTTGCCGCCTGCCAGGTTGCCGATCACCAGCCCCAGGCCGAACAGCAGCAGGATGGGCGACACCGCGGACGGCGGGAAGCCGCTGATATCGGTCAGGATCGGGGCGATATAGGTGAAGGCCGCGAACACGCCACCGAAGCCCAGCACCGTCATCAGCAGGCCCAGCATCACCTGCGGGCGCATCAGTACGCGCACTTCCTTGCCGAAGTCAGCCTCTTCACCGCCTTGCGAGCGCGGCACCAGCACAGCGGTGGCGGCCAGGGCGATCACCCCGATCACGGTCACTGCCCAGAAGGTGGCGCGCCAGCCGTAGCTCTGGCCCAGCCAGGTGCCGAAAGGCACGCCCAGCACATTGGCCACCGTCAGGCCGGTGAACATCAGCGCGATGGCAGAGGCCTGCTTTTCCTTGGGGACCAGGCTGGTGGCCACCACCGAGCCGACCCCGAAGAACGCGCCGTGGGCAAAGGATGCCACCACCCGGCCCAGCATCAGCGTGGCATAACCCGGCGCAATGGCACAGGCCAGGTTGCCGATGACGAAGACCACCATCAGGGCAATCAGCAGCGTCTTGCGCGGCAGGCGGCCGGTGGTGGCAGTCACCAGCGGTGCGCCCACGAACACGCCCAGCGCGTAGCCGGTCACCAGCAGACCGGCCGAGGACAGGCTCACGCCCAGGTTGGAGGCCACTTCCGGCAGCAGCCCCATGATGACGAACTCGGTAGTCCCGATGGCAAATGCGCTGATGGTCAGCGCCCAAAGTGCAATTGGCATGGCAATCCTCTTGTTGTGGTGTGGAGTAGGCCGGCTTCTCCAGTTGGATTGCCAGCGATGTGAAGGATTGTGCGCGCAGTCTTTGTTGAGAAAAATGCCGTTACAATCAAAGAATATTTGATCCGGAGTCAACAATGAATATCCAGTCCGAGGAATTGCGCACCTTCGTCGCCGTGGTCGAGGCCGGCACCCTGTCGGCGGCGGCCGAAGTGCTGGAGCAGACCACCTCCGGCGTGAGCCGCGCGCTGTCGCGGCTGGAAGAAAAACTGGGCGCCAGCCTGCTGACCCGCACCACCCGCCGCATGGAGCTGACCGAAGAGGGCGAGGCCTTCCTGGAACAGGCCCGGGCCATCCTCGCGGCCATGGAGCAGGCTGAGGAAACGGTGCGCATGCGCACCCGCAAGCCGGTCGGCAAGCTGCGCGTGGACGCCGCCGTGCCCTTCATGCTGCACTGTATCGTCCCGCATGTCGGCGCGTTTCGCGAGGCCTATCCGGACATCGAACTGGAGCTCACCACCAATGACCGCTTCATCGACCTGGTGGAGCAGCGTGCCGACATCGCCATCCGCATCGGCGAGCTGCAGGATTCGACCTTGCACGCACGTTCCCTCAGTTCGGCCCGGCTCAACATCGTCGCCAGCCCCGGCTATCTGGCCCGTCACGGCGCCCCGGATTCGGTGGAGGCACTGGAGCAGCACCAGCTGATCGGCTTTTCGCAACCGGACATCCTCAATCATTGGCCCCTGCGCCACAGCGCCGGCGACCGCTACCAGACCCGGCCGGCCTTGCGCGCTTCCAGCGGCGAGACCATCCGCCAGCTGGCGCTGACGGGGCAGGGCATCGCCTGCCTCTCCAGTTTCATGACCGACGACGATATCGCGGCAGGACGGCTGGTGCGCCTGTTGGCGCAGAACGATAGTGGCTTCCGCCAGAAGATTTCAGCGGTCTACTATCACAACACCCAGCTGTCGCGCCGCATCAGCTGCTTCCTCGATTTTTTGCAATGCAAGCTGTGAAGAGGAAACGTTTTGCCTTAAACCAAGTCTGAGCGCCAACATTGCCGCAAGGGGGAAACGACCTGTGGCCGCCATCACACGAACTTGATCCGGAGAGAACAAGATGAAGCAAATACCCACCGGTAGGGCTGCAGGTCGCCCATGGATCACCCACTGGCCACGGCAGGTCCGTCGCCTGCTGCTGGCTGCGCTCGCCCTGGGGGCCGCGCTGCTGCCGCTGGCGCCGTCCGCCAGCGCCGCCGCTGCCAGTGTCCAGACCTTCTCGCCCCAGGGCGAAGTCCAGCGCATCCGCCAGGTAAGGGCGCGCTTCTCCGAAGCCATGATCAAGTTCGGCGACCCCAAGGCCGCCTCGCCCTTCGATGCCGATTGCGCCGTGGCCGGCACCGCCCGCTGGGCCGATGAGAAGAACTGGGTCTATGACTTCGAACGCGACCTGCCGCCTGGTACCCGCTGCAGCTTCACTCTGCGCAGCGATGCCCGCTCGGCGGCGGGCAATGCGGTGGCCGGCAAGACCCGCTTCCAGTTCAGCACCGGCGGACCGGCCGTGAGCCGCGTACAGCCTTATGACGATGCGCGCATCACCGAAGACCAGGCCTTCATCCTCTATCAGAATGGCCCGGCCACCGAAGCCTCGGTACGTCAACACCTGTACTGCGAAGCCGAGGGTATCAACGAGCGCATCCCTACCAAGGCAGTCGGTGAGTCCGACCGCAAGGCCTTGCTGCAGCAGTTCGCCAAGGGCGTCGATCCGGCCTCGGTGACCATCGTCCAGTGCCAGCAGCGCCTGCCCAATGAAGCGCACGTCAAGCTGGTCTGGGATCGCGGTATTGCCGCCGCAGCCGCACCGGCCATCGTTACCAGCAAGCCGCAGGTCTTCAGCTTCCAGGTGCGCAGCGAATTCACGGCCAGCCTGTCCTGCCAGCGCGAAAACGCCAATGCCGCCTGCTCGCCCATCCTGCCAGTGACCCTTTCGTTCTCGGCCCCGGTGCCGCGCAATCTGGCCGAGCAGATCGTGATGAACGCCAGCACCGGCAAGATCAAGCCCTCCCTGGACGGCGACAAGGATGCCGCCGTGCGCGAACTGCGCTTCAAGCCGCCATTCCCGGAAAAATCCGAGTTCAGCATCAGCCTGCCTTCCGGTTTCAAGGACGAGGATGGCCGCACGCTCTCCAACGCCGCCGCCTTCCCGCTGAAATCAGCCCTGGCCGATTTCCCGCCGCTGGCCAAATTCCCGGCCGCGCCCTTCGGCATCATCGAACTCAACGCCGATCCCACGCTGCCGGTGACCCTGCGCCGGGTCGAAGCCGGCTTGCAGCTGCGCGGCAAGGATGGTCGCGCCATGCCCGGCAAGGTGGCCGATCTCAAGGTCGATGGCGACCAGGCGGTGATCGCCTGGCTCACGCGCCTGAACAAGTATCACGAGAAATGGGGCGACCCCAAGAAGGTGGATTCGCGCAGCGTCAGCCTGCTGGCCAAGGAACCGGGCGCGAAGAAGCTCGACCTCCCCGCGCAGAAGGAGGCCAAGGACGGCGAGTGGCCCTTCGAAGTGATCGGCATCCCCTTGAAGGACCCCGGCTTCTACGTGGTCGAACTGGAATCGCAGAAACTGGGTGCCTCCCTGCTGGGCAAGCCGCAGCCCATGTACGTGCGCACCAGCGCGTTGGTGACCAACCTGGCCGTCCACGTCAAGCTGGGCCGCGCCAACGGCGCCGTATGGGTGACCCGGCTGGACGACGCCAGACCGGTGGCCGACGCCGAGATCCGCGTCTCCAATTGCGAAGGCACGTCGCTCTGGCAGGGCAAGACCAATGCCAATGGCGTGGCAATGATGCCCGCGCTGGAAGACGCCTGCGCCCATCGTCCCTACAGCGAGGACAATGCTGACAGCATCAATGGCCTTTTCGTCAGCGCCCGCAAGACCGACGAACGCGGCCGCCAGGACATGGCCTTTGCGCTTACGTCGTGGAACGACGGCATCGAATCCTGGCGCTTCAACCTGCCCACCGACATGGATCGCGCCGCCACCGTGCGCGCCACCACCATCTTCGACCGCAGCCTGTTCCGTGCCGGCGAAACGGTCTCGATGAAGCACGTCATCCGCACCGAGACCCTGCAAGGCTTCGGGCTGCTACGCAAGGAAGACCTGCCCACCCGCGTGCGCATCAGCCATCTGGGCAGTGGCCAGCAATACCAGTTTCCCCTGACCTGGCGCGGCAACAAGAGTGCCGAGACCAGCTTCATCCTGCCGCGCGAAGCCAAGCTGGGGACCTATGAAGTGGTGCTGGACCAGGGCGAGGTCGATACCAGCGCCAGCGCAAACGAGGGCGAGGCTGAAGACGGCTACGGACGCGGCAGCTATGTCACCGGCAGCTTCCGCGTGGAAGAATTCCGCCTGCCGCTGATGCAGGGCCGCATCACGCCGCCCAAGGGCGCCCAGGTCGCCATCAAGGAATTGCCGCTGGACCTGCAACTGAACTACATCAACGGCGGTGGCGCGGCCAACCAGGCCGTGCGTGTATCGTCGCTGCTGCGTTCGCGCGGGGTGAACGTCGCCGGCTACGATGGTTTCTCCTTCGACGCTCCGCGCAGCGACGACGACAGCAATGCCGACGACCAGAAGATCGTCGCCGACAAGCTCGCCGTCACCCTCGACAAGAACGGCAGCGGTCGCGCCGTCATCGGCAAGCTGCCAGTGCTGCAACGCCCGCAGGAACTGCTCACCGAGATGACCTACAGCGACCCCAACGGTGAAGTGCAGACCATCTCCAGCGTCACGCCGCTGTGGCCATCAGCGGTGGTGGTGGGCCTGCGCACGGGCAACTGGGTGTCGGTCAAGAAAAAGCTGACGCTGACCGCCGTCACCCTCAATACCGCCGGTCAGCCGCAGGCCGGTGTGCCGGTGGAAATCCGTGGCCTGGCGCGCAAGACCAATTCGCACCGCAAGCGCATGGTGGGCGGCTTCTACGCCTACGAAAACGACGAGAGCAAGCAAGACCTCGGCAAGCTTTGCGCCGGCAAGAGCGACCAGCACGGCATGTTCACCTGCGACACCGAACTTTCCGAGGCCGGCAATGTGGAACTGATCGCCAGCGCCAGGGATGGCAACGGCAATGCGTCCTCGGCCCGTTCCTCGGTGTGGGTCACCGGGCGTGGCGAAGTCTGGTTCGATGGCGAGAACCAGGACCGCATCGACATCCTGCCCGAGAAAAAGAACTACCAGCCCGGCGAGACCGCCACCTTCCAGGTGCGCATGCCATTCCGTCATGCGACTGCGCTGGTTGCCGTGGAGCGTGAAGGCGTCATCGATACCCGCGTGGTGCAACTGTCCGGCCAGGACCCCACCATCAGCGTGCCGATGAAAGCCGAGTATGGTCCCAACGTCTATGTCTCGGTGCTGGCCGTGCGCGGTCGCATGCGCGAGGTGCCGTGGTATTCCTTCTTCGTCTGGGGCTGGAAGGAGCCGCTCAACTGGTGGCATGAATTCCGCACCTATCAGGGTCCCGGCCCTATCGTCGATCTCTCCAAGCCGGCATGGAAGTTCGGCATCGCCGAAGTCAACATCGGCGATGCCGGCCATCGCCTGCAGGTGGCAGTGACGACCGACAAGCCCACCTATCCCATCCGCGCCATCGCCAAGGTGCAAGTGCAGGTGAAACTGCCCAACGGCAAACCGGCCGCCGGGGGTGAATTCGCCCTGGCCGCCGTCGATGAAGCCCTGCTGGAACTGCAGCCCAATGGCAGCTGGGATGTCTTGCGCGCCATGCTGCAACGACGCAGCTATGGCGTGGAAACCTCCACCGCGCAGATGCAGGTGGTCGGCAAGCGCCACTACGGCAAGAAGGCCACCCCGGCCGGTGGCGGCGGTGGTCGCGCCCCCACGCGTGAACTGTTCGACACCCTGCTGACATGGAAGCCCAAGGTCACCCTGGATGCCGAGGGCAGGGCGCAACTGGAGGTGCCGTTGAACGATGCGCTGACCTCCTTCCGCATCGTCGCCATTGCCGAGAATGGCGTCAGTGATTTCGGGACCGGCAGTATCAGCATCCGCTCCACCCAGGATGTGCAGGTCATCTCCGGCCTGCCGCCCCTGGTGCGTGAAGGCGACAGCTTCAACGGCAGCGTCACCGTGCGCAATACCACTACCCATGACATGACCCTCAAGGTCAGCGCACGTGCGCAGGGCGGCACGCCCGTCAGCACCCTGACGCTGCCCGAGCGCGACATCAAGATCGCGGCCGGGCAGTCGGCCGAAGTGATGTGGCCGGTGCAGACGCCGGAAGGCATCAATCAGCTGGCCTGGGAAATCAGCGCCCAGGAGCAGGGCGGCCAGAAGGCCAAGGACGCCATGAAGTTCAGCCAGCGCGTGGTACCGGCGGTCCCGGTGACGGTGCAGCAGGCGACCCTGTTCCAGCTGGACAAGAGCGCCGCCCTCAGCGTCTCCCGCCCGGCCGACAGCCTCCCCGGACGCGGTGGCCTGGCCATCTCGCTCAAGCCCAGCCTGGCCGGTGGCAGTGATGCGCTGACCCGCTACTTCGTCAACTACCCCTTTGCCTGCCTGGAGCAGAAGACCTCCAAGGCCATCGGCCTGCGCGATGAAGCGGCGTGGCAGAAGATCGTGGCCGACCTGCCGACCTATCTCGACGGCGACGGCCTGGCCTACTACTTCCCGCCCAGCGACAGCGGCGCGCGGCGTGGCAGCGACACGCTCACCGCCTACCTGCTGGCGGCCACCAACGAGGCTGGCTATGCCATCCCGCCAGCCAGCCGCGACAAGATGCTCGACGGCCTGGCCGGCTTCGTGGAGGGCAAGGTGATGCGCGAGTTCTGGTCGCCGCAGAAGGACCTGGACGTGCGCAAGCTGGCCGCGCTGGAAGCCCTGTCGCGCTACAACCGCGTGCAGCCAGCCATGCTGGGATCGATCCAGATCAATCCCAACCAGTGGCCCACCTCCGGCCTGCTGGACTGGATCGCCATCCTGCAGCGGGTCACTGCCATCCCCGAACGCCAGAAGAAGCTCGACGAGGCCGACCAGATCCTGCGCGCCCGCCTGAACTTCCAGGGCACGCGCATGGGCTTCTCCAATGAAGAGTGCGACTACTGGTGGTGGCTCATGAGCAGCGGCGACGCCAATGCCAACCGCCTGATCCTGCTGGAACTGAACAACCCGGCCTGGCGCGACGACCTGCCGCGTCTGGTGGCCGGCGCCATCGGCCGCCAGCAGCGCGGCCACTGGAGCACCACCACCGCCAACGTCTGGGGCAGCCTGGCCCTGGAGAAATTCGCCCGCAAGTTCGAATCCGAACCGGTCACCGGCAGCACCCGCGCCACGCTGGAGCAGGGTGGGGGCAACAGTGCCACCAGTGCCGCCAGTACCACCCAGAGCCTGGCCTGGAGCAGCGCCGCCAGCGGCGGCAAGCTGCAACTGCCCTGGCCGGATGGCAATGCGCAAGGCGGCAATGTGCGCTTCACACAAGAGGGCAATGGCAAGCCCTGGGTCACGCTGCAAAGCCTGGCCGCCGTCCCCCTGAAAAAGCCATTTGCGGCCGGCTATCGCATCAGTCGCAAGGTCGAGGCCATCGAGCAGAAGCAGGCCGGCGTCTATACCCGTGGCGATGTGCTGCGGGTGACGCTGGACATCGATGCCCAGAGCGAGATGACCTGGGTCGTCGTCAGCGATCCGGTGCCGGGCGGCGCGACCCTGCTGGGTTCCGGCCTGGGGCGTGATTCCACCATCGCCCAGGGCAAGCAGGACAGCCCGCGTGATCGCGGCATGGGCTGGCTGGCCTACGAGGAACGCAGCTTCGAAGCCTATCGCGCCTACTACGAGTCCATGCCCAAGGGCCGCACCAGCATCAGCTACACCGTGCGCCTGAACAATGCCGGCGAATTCAACCTGCCGCCCACGCGGGTGGAGGCCATGTATGCGCCGGAAATGTTTGGCGAAGTGCCTAACGCCAAACTGGTCGTCAAGGCGGCACCGTGATCGCCAGCGGCACGCCCTGGTCCCGCGCCGGCACACGCTGCGCGCTGGTGCTGGCCCTGCTGCTGCCGGTCAGCGCGAGCGCGCTGCCTTCGTTTGCCGAGGTGCAGCGCGACTTCCTCCCCTCCGAGGCCAGCCTGCTGGACCGCAACGGCGAGCTGCTGCAGCGCCTGCGTGTGAACATGGACGAACGCAAGCTCGCCTGGGTGAAGCTGGAAGATGTTTCGCCCGCCCTGCGCCAGGCCCTGATCGCCTCCGAAGACCGGCGTTTCTACCAGCACAGCGGCATCGACTGGAATGCCGTCGCGGCCTCGGCCTGGGGCAACCTCTGGAATACCCGGACCCGCGGTGCCTCCACCATCACCATGCAACTGGCGGGTCTGCTCCATGATGACCTGCGCCGCAAATCCGGCGCACGCACGCTGACGCAGAAGGTCTCGCAGGCGTGGATCGCGCAATCGCTGGAACGCAGCTGGCGCAAGGACCAGATCCTGGAGGCCTACCTCAACCTGGTCTCCTTCCGGGGCGAGCTGGTGGGTGTGCATGCCTTGTCGCGCGTCATGTTCGGCAAGCATCCCAGTGGACTGGATCAGGGTGAAGCCGCCATTGCGGTCGCCCTGATCCGCGCCCCCAACGCCACCCCGCGTCGCGTGGCCGAGCGCGCCTGCGCCATCCTCAAGGAGCAGGGCGCTGCCGAACAATGCAATGGCATGGATGGCCGCACCGAACTGGTCCTGGCCCGTGCCGCCGCCAAACGCGACCTGCCGGGCGCCAGCGATGCACCGCAGCTGGCCCCCCATCTGGCGCGCAAGCTTTTGAACACGGCCGGCCAGCAGGTGCGCTCCACGCTGGACGCGCCCTTGCAACGCTTCGCCTCGCAAGCCCTGCGCCATCAACTGGCCGGCCTGGCCGAACGCAACATCGAGGATGGCGCCATCATCGTCATCGACAACGCCACCGGTGAAGTCCTGGCCTGGGTCGGCTCCAGTGGCAGCTTGTCGGCGGCCGCCAATGTCGATGGCGTGGTCGCGCAGCGCCAGGCCGGCTCGACGCTCAAGCCTTTCCTCTACGAACTGGCAATTGAAAGAAAGTGGCTCACGGCGGCCTCGCTGCTGGACGATTCCCCCGTCAACCTCGCCACCAGCGCCGGACTCTACATCCCGCAGAACTACGACAAGCAATACAAGGGGTTGGTCAGCCTGCGCACTTCGCTGGGTTCTTCCCTGAACATCCCCGCCGTGCGCACGCTGGTGATGGTCACGCCGGAACGCTTCTTCCGCCGCCTGCAGGCGCTGGGCTTCAACCTGCGCGAGAGTGGCGACTACTACGGCTACAGCCTGGCCCTGGGCAGTGCCGACGTGACCCTGGCCAACCTTGCCAATGCCTATCGCGTATTGGCCAACCAGGGCCGCTATTCCCCCTTGCGCACCCGGCTGGATGACGCCCGCACCGCGCCGCGTCCGGTACCGGTGATGGACGCCGATGCCGCCTACATCATCGGCGACATCCTCTCCGACCGCAGCGCCCGCGCCCGCACCTTCGGCCTGGAGAATGCGCTGTCCACCCGTATCTGGACCGCAGTCAAGACCGGCACTTCCAAGGACATGCGCGACAACTGGTGCGTCGGCTATTCCTCGCGTTACACCGTCGGCGTGTGGGTCGGCAATGCCTCCGGTGCCCCGATGTGGGATGTCTCCGGCGTGACCGGCGCCGCACCGGTGTGGCAGGAGGTGATGCAGTACCTGCATGAACGCGGCCGCGGCAGCAGTCGGGATGCCCGCAATAGCCCGCCGCAGAAGCCGGCCGGCGTACAGGCCCAGACGATACGTTATGAACAGGACGTCGAGGCCGCCCGCACCGAATACTTCCTGCCCGGCACGGCGCAGTCCGAGATCCGCATCGCGCACGCGCGCGAAATCCGTCCGGCCATCACCTATCCGACCGCCGGCATGCTGGTAGCGCTGGACCCGGACATCCCACCGGCGCGCCAGCGCATCCGCTTCCGCGCCCATGGTGCGCCGGCTGGCAGTCGCTGGGTGCTGGATGGCAAACGCATGCCGGAGTCGGTCATGCAGGCAGGGCGGGTCAAGGCGCAGAAGGTGGCTGCTTCATCGCAGCAGAACGATGTGGAAGAACTCGGTTTCGACTGGATGCCCTGGCCGGGGCGGCATGTGCTGGCCTTGCAGGATGCGTCGGGCAAGGAGCTCGATAGTCTGCGATTTGAGGTGAGGGGGGCGGTGGAACGGCCCGCCTTGCCACAAAAGAAATAGGCGCTTTGCTCGTGTTCCCTAAAACGCAAAAGGTCGATTGATTTTCATCAATCGACCTTTTATGTTTTGCTGCGCACTGAGGCACTCGGTCACGTCCCGCGACCCCGTCTGGCCTTGCAAGGCCAGACCTTC
>NZ_MUXB01000021.1:0-419 GCF_001994935.1 Herbaspirillum sp. VT-16-41 | reverse complement strand
AGCCTGGACAAGAATGGCGATTATTAGCTTAACATTCAACTTACCTGACATTGAATTTGTCCTTAAGCGACTTTTACTAAATGCAACAGACATGGGTAAGCTGCAAAATCAGTATTCACATTTGATTTATCATGGAAAATTATTTAAAGTAATATAAGTAGATAAGTAATAACTAAAGGAGGACTAAGAATGGCTGACAAAATTAGACTAGGAATCGTTGGTTACGGAAATCTAGGAAAAGGTGCAGTAAAAGCGATTAAAGAAACTCCTGATATGGAATTAGTAGCAGTTTTTACAAGAAGAGAACCTGAATCTCTAACACTAAATGAACCTAGTGTTAAAGCTGTACATATATCAGATGCAATTAATTTTAAAGATGAAATAGATGTTATGCTCCTTTGCGGAGGATCTGCAACAGA
>NZ_MUXB01000093.1:0-420 GCF_001994935.1 Herbaspirillum sp. VT-16-41 | reverse complement strand
TGGTGAACATAAGTAACAGGTTGAATTGTAATGTCAAAATAAAAGAAAAAGACCGTTGAACCGGTCTTTTTCCTGCAAGTTAAAGATAAATTTTTAATGTGTCTTTATGAGTCCCTCTTGTTTCTGAATCTTTTTCCAACAAATTAATAACTTTACAACTGATTACAGATACCCTCATAGACGATTTATTAAACCGATCACCTTAAATTTATGAATAAATCTTTTATAAAAATAAGCAATTACTATTCTATGAATTAGGATTGTTTTAGCCGTGTTAATTCCGACTGGTGTACCAGTTCAATTCTCCTGTTTTTTGGATTTCTGATTTCTACGTAGCCAGAATCGTATTGATGCACAATTATATATTCTTTTCCGTGATAAATGACTATTTCTTGGTTCGCCAAAAGAGATGCCTCCAGT
>NZ_MUXB01000080.1:0-1209 GCF_001994935.1 Herbaspirillum sp. VT-16-41 | reverse complement strand
ACTTCTGGTTAGTATTGGCGGAATGTTTAAAACGTGGAATGTGATTTCCCCAACCGAGTCGATTACCGTTAAACCGGTTCAGCCTGGCAGTGAACAGCACGACTGGAAACACTGGGGCAATACCACCCATGGCGATCGATTTGCGGCGCTTGACCAGATCAACAAACAGAATGTCGACAAGCTGCAAGTCGCCTGGATAGCACATACCGGGGATATTCCGCAGAGCAATGGCTCCGGCGCGGAAGATCAGAACACGCCGCTGCAAATTGGCGACACGTTATATGTCTGTACCCCATACAGCAAAGTGCTGGCGCTGGATGTGGATTCCGGTAAAGAGAAATGGCGCTACGACGCAAAAGCGACAGCGCCAAACTGGCAGCGCTGTCGTGGCTTAGGATATTACGAAGAGCCGCACACTGCCGCCTCTCCAACGGTACAGTGGCGATTGAGCTTGGGGATGGCGCGGTAATCCTTGAACTTGCCCGGCAGGTGCTTGTACACGGAGTGCAGGGTGCCCAACGCCTCATAGCAGTTGGCGCAGCTGTCTGCCACCACCCGGAAGCCATAGACGTCCAGCCCCTGGGACAACGTCAGGTGCTTGTTGCGCATCTTGCGGTAGATGCCGTAGAGGGTCTTTTCCCGGCCGTCGCCCTGGGACGGGATGCCGGCGGCGATCAGGGTCGAGGTGACCGCTTCCCTGCTCTTGGCGCCGCCTTCGCGGCGGTTGGCTCGCGCTGCCCCCAGCCCCTTCGCGTGACCTCGGCGTCGCGTCGGGGAGCTGGGCGCGCAGTTCTCATCCCGCAATTCAGAAATACGCAATACCTGCACTCTTTGAGTTATGGGATGCTGAAAGGGCACAAAAAGAATTCTTCCTCAGCAGACTTCGAAAACGCTACGCAAACACAAAACATCGTAAGAAAGTTGCTGATAAGGCACCGATTAATATTCGTATTTCTCCAGACGCTAAAAACACGCTGATCAAACTGGAGAAACATTTTAACCGCAACAGGGCTGATGTTATTGAATATTTGATAGAAAAAACCTGGGCTGAGCTGAATCAGAAAAACTAAAAAAATCACAGTCATATATCACCTCAGTGAATTCCCTTCCGTTTACTTCCAACAGGCCATCACCACCGGATGGCCTTTTTCATTGAGAGGCCGATATGAAACATCCCTCAGGCTACGCCCTTATACGCCGCCATCTGCG
>NZ_MUXB01000243.1:0-422 GCF_001994935.1 Herbaspirillum sp. VT-16-41 | reverse complement strand
TGAAGTCAACATTGTACTTATCAACTAATTCTTTTAAATTATTCTCATAAGTATTTAGTTTTTTGCTTAAATCTAAATAAGATTTAAACGCATCTCTAGTTATTGTTTTTATAGATTCATAAAATTCTTTGTTGGATGATACATAAACAGCATCTTTAAATTCTTCATTATTCATAATTTTATTTTCTTTAACAGATAAATCGGTTATATACAACTTTTGATAGTTTGTTAATTCCATTCCATCTTTTAAATAGTGTTTATAATGCTTTTCAATAAATTTGTTTGCTTCTTTATTAAGAATTTCATCCGCAATCATAACAGCTTCTTTTTGATTAGTAATTTCATTGATATTTTCTTTGTTTTCTCGATTAAATTCTGACTTAAATAACTCTGATTTTTCCCAATGAGAAAGCTGTATTTTC
>NZ_MUXB01000094.1:0-422 GCF_001994935.1 Herbaspirillum sp. VT-16-41 | reverse complement strand
AGGATGCTTACCGTTCTCGTCGGTAATCTGCAAATTATCAATATCGTTGTTCTGATGGTTCTGCGGATGAGGAACGCCTGTTACCTTGTAGTCCTCACTGTTACCCTGAACAAAAATATAGTCTTTGCCGACATCGCCTTCCGTTACGTTGCCGTTGCCAGTGATCCCTTTGAGGGAGACGAAATTATATTTGCTGTTCGGCCAGTCACTCTGCTGGTAATAACCACCCGTATGGGCACCGACAACGAAGATATCGGTGTGTCCTTTGGCACTATCGTCGGTGTTGGCATTACCACTGCTGGTGTAGTAGTGAATCTGCGACGCGCTGTCGGATTTCGGCACAAAGTCGCCCTTGATGGCGCCATCCGGGCTATCCGGCGTCAGCCAGACATGTACGTTACTGCCACTCGCCACGCTCACGC
>NZ_MUXB01000014.1:0-78402 GCF_001994935.1 Herbaspirillum sp. VT-16-41 | reverse complement strand
GGTCTGCTCAGTAATGTTGTGGCGCTTGCACAGATCTACCGTCGCAATCTCCTTGCTCTCTGCCTCTCGCAAGATGCTGATGATCTGTTCGTCCGTAAATCGCTTCTTCATTGAGTTCTCCTTGGCGTTAGCATAAAGAACTCACTTATCTAGTGGCTACAAAATTCGTCTCAGGTCACCCCCTTCAATTGGATATCTTATCCACCGCCTGTCGCGCCCACAGACCGACGCATCGATGGCACGACATCAAGTTGAAAACTTAGTATTCGGGGAACAAACAAGGCGCAAAGGAGCGTCCAGTGCGGCCTCAATAAATAGACAACTTAGTTTATGCACGGGCAGCCTTCGAGTTTGCGCAGGACTTATCTTATCCACAAGTCCCAAAACACTCCATCGACACCATGGCTGATGACTTGATCGAGCAACATCCGACCGAGCTCCGCGTGACCTCACCCAGGCACCGAACCCTCTAAACCACAAGACAATAAAAAAGCCGGCAATGCCGGCTTTTTCAATGAAGCAGTGCTGATGCAGTATCAGAACTTGTAAGCGACACGTGCCACAGCGAAGTTCACGCCGCCGTTGGGCTGCTTGATACCACCGTTGGAGAAGTGCTGCAGGCGGATGCCCAGGTCCAGGCCATTGCTGAACACATAGCCGGCACCGACGTGGTCGCCGAACTGGAAAGCGGTGGACAGCACCTTGTCGTTATTGCGATACAGCTTGGAGAACAGGTGCACGCCGATACCTGCTTCGCCGTAGAAACCCCTGCCATCATCACGCTGGAAGCGCAGCACCGGGGTCAGGCCCAGGTCGACCAGATTGCCGCTGTCGTTGGTGTTGTTGTAGTGGTTCATGCGCCAGTTGGCCAACGACAGATCCCAGTAGCCACCGATATGGGTGCCGTTCGATTGCCAGAAATTCCAGTTCGGGCCCCAGTTGAACTGCGCGCCCAGGCGCACCAGCTGCGTGCTATTGCCGGTACCGTATTCAACCGACACGCCGTCGATGGCGTAGCTCGGGGACTGGATGGCGAAAGCGGCGACGCCGGCAAATGCGATCTTGGCAACCAGGCTCTTCAATTTAGTCATGGATATTCTTTCAGCGCGTAAATAGTTTTGAAGGATCTTTGCGAGGATTCAGCGCAGACCGTGCAGTCCGCGATAACGCGCTATTCTCTCATAATCATCACAAAAGCATACTCGTGTGTCTGTTTTTGGCGCCTCTACGCCACATCCGCGCGCGGCCTCAGGGGCGATAGCTGTATTCCAGCCGTCCCGGCACGGCAACCCGGATCGCCAGCACGTGGCCGGAGAACGGGTACTGCGCCAGCTCTGCCTCGCTACGCCCATTGCGCCCGGTGGTAATGAACAGCGTGCGCAGATCAGGGCCGCCCAGGGCCACCATGGTCGGGCAACGTGCGGGCAGGCGAATTTCCTGCAATATCTCGCCCTGCGGCGACAGCCTCAACACCCGTCCGCCTTCGAACATCGCGCACCAGTACGCTCCTTCGCTATCCACCGCAGCGCCATCCGGACGGCCGCCGTAATCGGGCGCAGTCTTGTCGCTGTCGAACTGGCGAAGCAGGCGGCAGTTGCTGGTTTGCCCGGTGGCCAGGTCGTAGTCGTAGACATTGATCCGATGCGCCGGCGTGTTGGAGTGATACATCAGGCGCTGGTCCGGACTGAAGGCCACGCCATTGGACGTCGTCACGGCATGATGCGCATCGCGCAGGGCGTTGCGTTCGAAACAGTAGAGCGTGCCGGCCTCCCGATCGCGGGGCTCGTAAATGGTGCCGCACCAGAAACGACCGGCGGCATCGCAGCGGCCGTCGTTGAAGCGAATCCGACCGGTGTCATACGGAGCAGCCAGCATGGCCGACAAGGCGCCATTGCCGGTATTGAGATGAAACATGCCAGTACGCAGAGCCACCACCAGGCCGCCCTGGGCGTGCTTCACGATGCTGCCGGGTTCTTCCGGCATGTCCCAGCGCTGGTGTTGCTGGGTATCGAGCACCAGTCGGTGAACCGACTTGCCAGGGATATCGATCCAGTACAGCGCACCTTCCTCCGCATGCCACAAGGGCGATTCCCCCAGCAACATGGGCTCGGGTGAAATCGCGGTAATGCTGTCGGCAGAGAAACTGAAAGGCAGTGGAGGCATGAGCGTACTGGTTCACAGGAATAGGGAGGCCTCATTATGCCCCTGTGCTGCAGTTTGATAAACCTGATCAGCAAACCTCCTCTGTCACTCCCCCTGGAAAGCAGAACGGCATGCTTTACGCATGCCGCTATCCATTCGCCATCCGTTGCCCGCCAATGGTACCGAGGGCCTGAAGAACAGGTACTTCAGGCCCTCGGTACCATTTATCGCGAGTGAATCAGTTGGACCAGCCACCATCGATCATGTGGATCGAGCCGGTCGTGAAATTGGACTCATCCGAGGCCAGGTACAAGGCCAGCGCCGCCACTTCCTCCGCCTTGCCGATACGTCCCATGGGCTGACGTGCCACGAAGGCTGCGCGTACCTCGTCCTCGCTCTTGCCGGTCTCCTTGGCCTGCGTGCTGATACGCTGGTTCAGGGAGGGCGATTCGATGGTGCCTGGGCAGATCGCGTTGCAGCGCACGCCCTGTGCGACGAAGTCCGCCGCGACCGACTTCGTCAGACCGACGACGGCTGCCTTGGATGCACCATAGGCGAAGCGGTTGGCAACACCCTTCACGCTCGACGCCGCCGAGGCGATGTTGACGATCGAGCCTGCCTTCTTGGCCAGCATTCCCGGCAGCACCGCACGGATGGTGTGGAACATGGCCTTGGCATTGAGGTTGAAGGAAAAATCCCAGGCCTTGTCGTCGCATTCCAGGATATTGCCCGCCGCCACATAGCCGGCGCAGTTGAACAGTACGTCGATGGTGCCGACTTCGGCCACCAGTGCCTTGATGGCGGCATCATCGGTCACGTCCAGAATACGCGTCTCCACGCCGGCGACACCGTTGAGTGCATCGAGGTGCTGCTTGCTGATGTCGGTGGCAATCACGCGCGCTCCCTCGCGGGCGAACAGCTCGGTGGAAGCGCGGCCGATGCCTTGCGCAGCGGCGGTGATGAGGACGGTCTTGCCGGCGAGGCGGCCAGTGGATGCGGACATGCTTGTTCCTTTGCGTTTAAATGAGTTTGCGATTGGCCAGGTTCTTGAACAGCGCCGTCAGGCCGAAGGTCCACGGTGCGGTCTGGTCGCTGAAGTTGACCGTGTTCACCAACGCGCCCAACGTGGGGGTCGAGATCGTCACGATGTCGGCGACCTGGTGGGTAAAGCCCTGACCGGGGCCGAAGCGATCCTGGGTCGGCGCGAACATGGTCCCCAGGAACAGCACCAGGCCATCCGGATACTGGTGATTGGGGCCGATCGCATGTTCCACCAGCTGCAGCGGATCACGGCTGATCATGGACATCGAACTGCTACCCTTGAGCGTAAAGCCTTCGGTACCATCGACACGCATTGTAAGTTCGGCGCGACGCACATCGTCAATTGAAAAGTTTGCGTCGAACAGACGAATGAAAGGCCCCACCGCGCAGGACGCATTGTTGTCCTTGGCCTTGCCCAGCAGCAGGGCGCTGCGGCCCTCGAAATCGCGCAGGTTGACGTCGTTGCCCAGGGTCGCACCCACCACCTTGCCACGGCTGTTGATGGCCAGCACGATTTCTGGTTCCGGATTGTTCCAGGCCGATTTCGGGTGGATACCGACTTCGTCGCCCAGCCCCACCGAGGACATCGGCTGGGCCTTGGTGAAGATCTCCGCATCCGGACCGATGCCCACTTCCAGGTATTGTGACCACACGCCTTGCTCCAGCAGCACTTCCTTCAGGCGTGCCGCTTCGGGCGAGCCCGGCACGACGCTGGAGAGGTTGTCTCCGATCACCGCCGTGATGGCCTTGCGCACCGACTCTGCCTTGCCGGCGTCGCCGCGTGCCTGTTCCTCGATCACGCGCTCCAGCATGCTGGCCACGAAGGTCACGCCGCTGGCCTTGACGGCCTGCAGGTCGATGGGTGCCAGCAACCACGGGCGCGAGGTATCGCGACGACCGGCATCGGCATTGTCCAGCAGTTCCTGCAAGCTGGCGATGCGGGTCATGTTGCTGGCGGCGCGCACGGCCGCAGCAGGGTCGTCCAGCTCCAGCAGTTCGCTGGAGGTGGCCGCAATCAGGGTCAGGTCATAGGCGCCTTCGGCGTCGATCTTCACCAGCACCGGGCCTACGCCCGGTTGCCAGACACGGCCGATCAGCGTGGCCTGGGCGTGGTCTTCAGGCAGGTGTGCCTGGAGCGAAAAGGTATGTGCCATGTTCTTGTTTCCTTATGTTGGAGGCTGGCCCGGACTACACGGGAAGCGGGACTGCCGGGATGTCATGTACTGCAAGGGGGAGTAGACCAACCGCGCTCACTGCGTTTACCGCGGGCGAAGCATCCTCGCCATGAGCTGTCCCGGGGAGGAAAGGATGCTTGGCCTGCAGTCCGCCTCACCCTGTCCTGCTCGGGTGAGGCGGATAAGCTTAGTCCGGCCGTGGCCGGGCCAGGATGATCTGCATCAGGTATAGACGCCGATGTGCCAGGGCACGAACTCGTCCTGACCATAGCCATGCAGCTCGCTCTTGGTCTTCTTGCCGGACGCGGTATCGAGGATCATCTGGAAGAAGCGTTCCCCGATCTCCTGTGGGGTCACGTTGCCGTCGGCGATCTCGCCGCAGTTGATGTCCATGTCTTCTTCCTGGCGTTGCCACAGCGCCGTGTTGGTCGCCAGCTTCAGCGACGGCGAGGGTGCGCAGCCATAGGCCGAACCACGGCCGGTAGTGAAGCAGATCATGTTGGCGCCGCCGGCGACCTGGCCGGTGGCCGAGATCGGGTCGTAGCCCGGGGTATCCATGAAGACGAAGCCTTTGGCGGTCACGGTCTCGGCGTACTTGTAGACATCCACCAGATTGGTGGTGCCACCCTTGGCCACCGCACCCAGCGATTTCTCCAGAATGGTGGTCAAGCCGCCCGCCTTGTTGCCGGCCGAGGGATTATTGTTCATCTCGGCATCGTTCTTTGCGCAATATTCTTCCCACCAGGCGATGCGCGCCAGCAGCTTCTCGCCCACCTCGGACGACACCGCGCGACGCGTGAGCAGGTGTTCGGCGCCATAGATTTCAGGTGTTTCGGACAGAATCGCCGTGCCGCCGTGTTTGACCAGCAGGTCAACCGCCGCGCCCAGCGCCGGATTGGCGGTGATGCCCGAGTAGCCATCCGAACCACCGCACTGCAGGCCCAGCGTCAGGTGCTTGGCCGGCACCGGCTCGCGCTTGATGTCATTGGCCTTGGGCAGCATCTTCTTGATCTTCTCGATCCCCAGCGCCACCGTCTTGGCGGTGCCGCCCGTGCTCTGGATGGTGAAGGTATGGAAGTATTCCCCTTCCTTCAGGTTGTGGCTGTCCATCAGGCCGGAAATCTGGTTGGTCTCGCACCCCAGCCCGACCACCAGCACGGCGGCGAAGTTGGGATGGGTGGCGTAGCCCGCCAGGGTACGGCGCAGGATCTGCAACGGTTCGCCTTGCGAATCCACCGCGCAGCCCAGACCGTGTGTCAGGGCGACCACGCCGTCGATATTGGGATAGTCGGCCAGCACTTCCGGGTGGATGTCGCGACGGAAGTAGTCGGCAATGGCGCGCGCGGCTGTGGCCGAGCAGTTCACTGAAGTCAGTACACCGATGTAGTTGCGCGTGGCCACGCGGCCGTCCGGGCGCACGATGCCCATGAAGGTGGCCGGCTGTGCCACGAAATCGACCGGCTTCACGTCTGCGCCGAAATGGTGTTCACGCGAGAACTCGGCCATGGCCAGGTTATGCGTATGCACGTGCTGACCCGGCGCGATGGCCTGGCTGGCCGTGCCGATGATCTGACCGTAGCGCTTGACCGGCTCGCCCACGGCAATGGCGCGGGTGGCCATCTTGTGACCAGCGGGAATCAGACCCTGGACCTTGAGGCCGCCTTCTTCCTGCAACACGGTGCCGGAGATGAGCTGCTGGCGGGCAATGACGACATCATCGACAGGATTGAGTCGGATGACGGGAGAGGTAGCTTTCATGTTGATCTCGGTGAGAACGTGGATGCTGCGGGCTGGCCGCGGAAGCGGCGGGCGCATGCCCTGCTCCGGGGAGCAGGGCATGCCGGAAATGCGGACTTACTTGGGCGCGAACTGTGCCAGGTCAGGCATGGGGCTGCCGACCCATTGCTGATAGATGGCGGGCAGCTTGCCGTTCTTCAGGTTGGCGGTGATCCATTCGTTGAGCCACTTTTCCAGTGCCGGTTCGCCCTTGCGCAGGCCGATGGCATAGGGGATGTCCTTGATGGCGAACTTGGTTTCCAGGTTCTTGGACGGATTCTGCTTGGCGATGGCCGAGGCCAGAGAGTTCGGCGTGCACAGGGCATCGACCTGACCGGAGATGATGGCCGCGGTCACGGTGGCATCGTCGTCAAAGCGCACGATGTTGGTTCCCTTGGGGGCGAGCGGGGTCAGCAGCGAATCCTGCATGTTGCCGCGGACCACGGCCACGCGCTTGCCGACCAGGTCGTTGAGGCTCTTGATGTTCTCACCCTTGGGCGCGGCCACCACGAACTGCGAGGCGCCGTACGGCTGGGTGAAGGCCACCACCTTCTGGCGTTCCGGTGTGATCGAGAAGGACGAGATCACCATGTCGGCCTTGCCGGTCATCAGGAAGGGGATGCGGTTGGGGCCGGTGACCTGCACGATCTCCAGCTCCACGCCCATGTCCTTGGCCAGCAGACGCGCGGTTTCCACGTCCGAGCCCTGCGGCTCCAGCTTGGCATTGGTCATCCCGAACGGCGGCGCGCCCAGGTCGATGGCGATCAGCACCTTCTTGCGTGCCTTGATATCGGCCAGTGCATCGGCGTGGGCGGCCTGCGCGAAGCAAGCCAGGCCCAGCACGACGGCGGCGGCCTTCTTGGTGAAATTGAGCAGATTCTTCATTGCGGTCTCCTGAGTGGTTTATTTGATACTGCCTGAGAAAAACAAATTCTGTGCGACAAACTCTGTGCGCTCCGAAAACTCAGAGATCGCTGGACACGAACTTCTGCAACTCGGCCGTCTTCGGATTGCTGAACAGCTCATCCGGCGGGCCGACCTCCCACACCTGGCCCTGGTGCATGAAGACCAGCACGTCGGCCAGCTTGCGGGCAAAGGCCATCTCGTGCGTGACCAACACCATGGTCATGCCGCCACGGGCCAGGTCTTCCATCACCTTCAGCACTTCGGCCGTCAGTTCCGGGTCCAGCGCCGAGGTCACTTCATCGAAGAGCATCAGTTCCGGCGCCATCGCCAGCGAGCGTGCGATGGCCACGCGCTGCGCCTGGCCGCCGGAGAGCTGTTCGGGATAGGCTTCCTTCTTGTTTTCCAGTCCCACCAGCTGCAGCACCTTGTGGGCGATCTTCCTGGCTTCCTCGGTCGACATCTTCTTGATGGTGGTCAGCGCCAGCGTGATGTTGCGCTCCACCGTCAGATGCGGGAACAGGTTGTAGCTCTGGAAGACGATCCCGACCTGCTTGCGCAGTTCGCGCAGGTTGAGCCGGTCGGGATGATGGATGTCATGGCCACAGACATTGATGTCGCCGGCATCCACCTTTTCCAGTCCGTTCAGGCAGCGCAGCAGGGTGCTCTTGCCTGATCCGCTCTTGCCGATGATGGCCACCATCTGTCCCTTTTGCACATCCAGCGAAACGCCGTTCAACACCTTGTTGGTACCGAAGCTCTTGTGCAGATCCTTGATCTTAACGATTGCTGACATTCAATTTCCTTTCAAAGTGCTTGGACAGCGCCGACAGCGGGAAGCACAGGCAAAAATAGATGAGCGCGACGCAGCCGAAGACGGTGAACGGCTGGAAGGTCGAGTTGTTGATGATCTGGCCGGCACGGGACAGATCGACGAAGCCGATCACCGAGGCCAGCGAGGTGTTCTTCACGATCTGCACCATGAATCCCACCGTGGGCGGCGTGGCGATCTTGATGGCCTGCGGCAGGATCACCTTGGTCAATTGCTCGTAGCGGTTGAAGCCCAGGCATTCCGAGGCTTCCCATTGGGTCTTGGGTACCGCCTGGATGCAGCCGCGCCAGATTTCGCCGAGGAAGGCCGCGCAGTAGATTGCAAAAGAGATGCCGGCTGCTACCAACGGCGTCAGCTTGAAGCCGGCGATGGCCAGTCCGAAATAGGCCACGAACAGGATCACCAGCAGCGGAATGCCTTGCACCACCTGGATATAGCCGCTGGCGATGTTGCGCAGCAGGCGGTTGGGCGAGACCCGCCACAGCGCGATCACGAACCCGGCCACACCGCCGAAGGCAAACGCCACCAACGACAGCACCACGGTCCAGACGGCCGCCTGCAGCAGGTATTCGACGTGCAGGAAACTAAAGGAATTCATCGCCGCTCCTCACAGGTTGGTGCCAAGCTTGCGCTTGCGCACGAAGGCCAGCTGGCTGATCAGCCAGAACGCGCCACGGAACAGGAAGGACAGCGCCAGGTAGGCCACCGCGATGACCGCATAGACCTCGAAGCTGCGGAAGGTCTCCGACTGCACCAGGTTGGCGGTCGCCGTCAGCTCTTCCGCCGAAATCTGCGAGGTGATGCTGGAGGCCAGCATCAGCAGGATGAACTGGCTGGTCAGCGAGGGATAGACGCGCTCCACCGCCGGCAGCAACACCACATGCCAGTACACATGCAGACGCGACATGCCCAGGCATTCGGCCGCCTCGATCTGGCCGGGGTGGATGGAGTTGATGCCGGCGCGCATGATCTCGGTGGTGTAGGCACCGACGTTGACGGTGAGGGCGATCACGGCAGCGGTCTCGGCCGAGAGCTTCCAGCCGATGCTGGCCAGGCCGAAGAACACCAGGAACACCTGCACCAGCAGCGGGGTGTTGCGGATGATCTCGACATAGGTACGGACCAGGCCGCGCACCAGCGCCAGACGGCTCTTGCCAGCGATCGCGCACAGGGTGCCGACCACGAATCCCAGCGCGATGGACAGCGCCGAGAGCTGTATCGTCAACCAGGCGCCCATGAGCAGGCGGTCCCAGTTGGCGAAGACGCTCATGAAATCGAAGGTGTAGTTCATTGACGCTCCGATGTTCCTGGGCGGGGGATGGACATGGGCATGAGGGTGGTCTCCTTTGCAGTTTTCCTGGGGGCGGCCTCTTGTTGTGCGACTGTTGCCGCGGGCCTTGGCACGATTGCCGGGGTTGTCTGCGCCTTGCGGCGCGCCTGGGTAACGCGATCTGGACATGGCCGCTAGAGCGGCTTGACGCCTCCCGCGCGAAATGTGGATGTCACGTGTGCAATACCGTTGACTAGCGGTGCGCCGAAGTCGGGAATGCTGATCTCGATGCTGTCGCCATCTTCGGTGCGCAGGCTGTAGGCGAAGGACAGGTTGGCCGCGCCCATGAAGTGCACGTGCACGTCACCCGCGTGCAGCAGGTGCGAATACTTGAAGTAGTGGTATTCCAGGTTCTCGATGCTGTGGCACATGTTGTCCTGGCCGGTCAGGAATTCCTGTTCCCAGATCACGCGGCCCTTGCGACGGATGCGGGTCATCCCCACCAGATGGGCCGGCGGCAGCCCCACCAGCAGCTCCGGTCCGAAGCTGCAGTGACGCAGCTTGGAATGCCCCTGGTAAAGGTAATTACGACGCTCCATGACGTGGTCCGAAAACTCGTTGCCGATGGCAAAGCCCAGCCGGCGCGGGCAGCCCTGGTCATCGATCAGGTACAGGCCGACAATCTCCGGTTCCTCGCCGCCGTCGAGCGCGAAATCTGGGCGCGGCAGCGGCTGACCGGGGGCGACGACGCTGCTGCCGTCGCCCTTGTAGAACCACTCCGGCTGCACGCCCACTTGGCCCGGCGCAGGGCGGCCACCGGCGATGCCCCATTCGATCATCAGCTGGGTATCGGTCTTGTCGAGTTCATCACCTTCCAGGCGGCGATGCATCTTGTCGCGGGTGGTGGCGCTGCCCAGATGGGTGGTGCCGGCGCCGGAAACGCGGCAATGCGCCGGATCGGGATGGTCCAGCGGTGCCAGGATGCGGGCCTCGGCCAGGATGGCGGCGTAGTCTTCGGACTGGTCGGTGTTGAGCAACTGGGCCTGGCGCTCCAGCCCGGTGCTGCGCTGCAGCGCCAGCAGGGCCAGTTCGCGCATGGTCGCCACCTGGTCCAGCGCCTGGATGTGGCTGCCGTTGACGATGCCTACACGGCGCTCGCCCTTGCGGTCGCGGTATTGAATCAGCCTCACCGGGTCTCCTTGTCTGTCCGCAATGTCGGTTCTGGTTAGCCAGGCGACGAAACGGCGAGGACGATCAGGCATTCGCAGGCGGCAGGAATGTCGCGCCTACGATGGATCGGTCCTGCCAACGTCTCCTGAGCTTTTTTCACGCATCGCCTTGGCAGGCCGATAGATGCGCTAGCATTGTGGTTTTTTCCGGACCGACTATAAGAGGCGAGTACAACGATGTCCAATGAGCTTAATTCATCGGGTGATAACCAACTCGGAGATGGCGCCGGCGCGCTGCCTTCGGTGGGGTCCATCGTCAGCCGCCTGCGCTTTCGCCAGGTCGCGCTGCTGACGGCACTCGACGAGCAGGGCTCGCTGCACAAGGCGGCCGAGGTGATGCACATGACCCAGCCGGCGGCCACCAAGGCCCTGCATGAAATGGAGGATGCCCTGGGCGTAACCCTGTTCGACCGCTCGCCACGCGGCATCGAGGCCACTGAGCTGGGCCGTTGCGTGATCCGCTATGCGCGCCTGATCCAGAGCGACGTAGCCAATCTGCGCGAGGAATTGCAGAACATGATCAGCGGTCGCGGAGGCCGCCTGTCCATCGGCACCATCATGGGGGCCGCACCCTTCGTCACGCGTGCGCTCTCGCGCCTGCGCGAAATCCAGCCGGAAGTCTCCATCGAGATCAGCGAAGACACCAGCGCGCGCCAGTTGCTGCTGCTGGACCAGGGGCGCATTGATCTGATGATCGGCCGCTCCTCGGTCAGTTCGCAACCCAATCTGTACAACTATGAAATGCTGCGCGGCGAGCCCATGTGCATCGTCTGCGGTATCGACCATCCCCTGGCCACCGCCCAGAAGGTGCGCCTGCAGGAGCTGGCCGGGGCCTCCTGGATCCTGTATTCCAGCAACATGCCCATGCGCATCTGGATCGAGCACGAGTTCAAGCTGGAGGGGCTGAAGGTGCCGGGCAACGTGATCGAGACCGCCTCGCCCTTCGTGACCATCACGCTGCTGGCGCAATCGAACATGGTGGCAGTGATGCCATTGGATATCGCCCACTTCTTCGCGGCGCGGCAGATGCTGGGCATCCTGCCCGTGAACCTGAAGACGCGCATCGAGCACTACGGCATCGTCACCCGCAAGAACACCACCCTGTCGTCGCTGGCCAAGATGTTCATCCAGATCCTGCGCCAGCAAAACTGAGTGACCGATGGCCAGCAGCTGGCAGGACGGATGGGATGCTCCGCCACTCGCCATTGAGGTTTTTTTACGCGCTAGGGTTTTTCCGGATGTCGTGCAGCCGCGTTTTCCTGTTAGCCTTCGTCTGCGGTCGGGGTGACCGCATTCCCTTCTTCTCCGGTCGGCCTTCATGAATTTGCGTCTCACGCGTGCGCGCACGCGACTTGCTGCACAGCTTCCCGTTTCCTTCCAGGCTGCTGCCGCGCGCAGCGTGCTGGCGTCACTCTGCCTTGGCGCCGCCTGGCTGCTGGCCGGATGTGCCGGCCAGGCGCCAGCCGCCCCTGATGCCGCCGCCAAGCAGGCCAGGCTGGACCAGGCACTGGCGCTGTTTTCCGCCAATCCGCCCAAGGGCCTTCCTGCTGGCTGGGAACCGCTGGTCTTCACCCGCAAGAAGATTCCTACCGAATACCGTCTGGTCGATGACAATGGGCGCAGCGTGCTGCATGCCTTTGCCGACCGTGCTTCGTCCGGTCTGCGTCATCCGGTCGACATCGACATCAACAAGAAGCCCTGGCTGTCCTGGAGCTGGAAGGCCAGTGGCCTGATCCCGACGGCCGATCTCACTCACCGCGAGACCGATGATTCGCCGGTGCGCATCGTGCTGGCCTTCGATGGTGACCATGACAAGCTTTCGCTGATGGACACCATCCTCTTCGATACCGCCAAATTGCTGACCGGGCATGAGCTGCCTTATGCCACGCTGATGTATGTCTGGGATAGCAAGGCGCAGGTGGGGCAGGTGATCGCCAATGGTCGTACCGGCCGCATCCAGATGCTGGTCGCCGAGAGCGGCCCGGAGCACGTGGGCCAGTGGCGCAAGTACCAGCGCAATGTCGCCGAGGATTATGAACGTATCTTCGGCGAGAAGCCGGGACGCCTGATCGGCGTGGGGGTGTTGACCGATACCGACAATACCGGCCAGAAGATGGAAGCGTGGTACGGCGATATCCGCCTCATGCGCGAGGCGGAAACGCTGCCCTGAAGGGGGATGGCCTGAAATCAGCCGGGCCGGCCTAGACGCCGCGCCACCAGGCCGCGACGTGTCCCCAGAATCCCTTGGGGCCGTCTTCGAAGAGCCAGGGCTTCTCGCGTTTCAATTTGTCCATCATGTCCTGCTCGGCCTTTTCGGAGACATTGCCGAAGGCCCGTCCCAGCTTCAGCAGAGTGCGCATGGCCCCCAGCTTTTCGCGCGCCACCATGCCGGAGGCGTGTTCGATGGCGATGTGGGTCTCGCGCAATTCCTGCACCATGGCCGCCGCCAGCAGTGCGGCCGGGGTGCGGAGGCGCTCCTGCACCACCGAGATGCTGGTGGCCGAGGCCTTGATCTGCGCGGCCAGCACATCGATCTGGGTTTCGTCGCCCTTGGCCTGCTTGATGATGGCACTGGCCCAGGCGCGCGAGGCATTGACCAGGTCATCGGTGGTCCAGTCGTGGCGCACCGCGATCCAGAAGCCGTAATTCGCAGCCTGTTCGATCAGGATCTGCACCACATCCGGAAATTCCTTGTCCATCGCCCGTCTCGCCCAGGCGTACTGGCCCGACAGCATCAGGTGCTGTACCGCTTCTTCGGTGAGGAAATTGGTGTTCTCCGAAACCTTGGCCAACAGATAACTATCGAAGGACGGCTTGACGAAGCCCGAATCGATCTTGGTCGAGAGCCGCACGAAGTTGTGATAATCCCGCTCCAGCGAGTCGTAGATCTCGTCCTTGAGGATGAGTTTGATCTGTTTCATGCTGCTTCCCCTCGGACCGGGTCCGATGTTGTTATTCCGGCAAAATGAGCGCGATCGCTGCCGGAGTGAGAGTGATGGCGAGTGCCAACAATGATGCCGCCAGGAAAACTGTTATCGGCTCATCCACGCCGAAACTTTACCGTCGTGCCTGCTTTAGGGCTACTTCCGCCGCACCTAGTAACTGCGCAGGCCGTAGCGCTGCCGGGTTTCCGCATCCGGCAGCAATTGCTCGCGATAGAGCGCCCACGCCGGGTCTGCCTGGATCGCCGCGCTGCTTTTGCAAGCCTGGCATAGCCGGGCCTGCAGGCTGGTGGCAATGCTCTCCAGTCCGTTCGGATCGATCACATAGAAATACGATTGCTGCTGGCCCTGGCTGAACGTGGTGCCGGCGTAGAGGCTGCGGGTTTTCCTGGCGATGGCAGCGGCGATGCCATCCGACAGGGATTCCAGCCGGTCCTGGTCGGCCACGGCCGGCAGGCCGTCGCCCGTGGCCGGGGCATAGTTCACGCGGGTCACCAGCACATAGGGAAAACCGGAGAGCGGAAACGCCCGGCGCAGGCCCATGTCCAGCTTGACCGTGTAGGCCAGCCCGGCGCGCTGGGTCTGGTAGGTCCACCATTCGGCGTCCTGCTCCTGCGCCGTGGCTTGCCCTGCAAGCAGCGCGAGGAGACCCGGGACCAGCAAGGCGAAGACGCGTCGCAGCGGCAACATCAGCTCGCCAGCAGGGCCAGCAGCACCAGCAAGGCGGGCAGGCCCTGGATATAGAGGATAGAGCGCTTGGCGGTCAGGCCGCCGTAGATGCCGGCCACCAGCACGCAGATCACGAAGAAGAACTGTACGGGCCGCTCGCCGGTCGCCAGGCTCCAGAACAGCCCGGCCGCGAGGAAACCGTTATACAAGCCCTGGTTGGCCGCCAGCACGCGCGTCGCCTCGGCGGCCTGCTTCGATTGGCGGAAGGTCTTCAGTCCCAGCGGCTTGGTCCACAGGAACATCTCCAGGATCAGGATCCAGACATGCTCGATGGCGACCAGCAGCAGGAGGGCAGTGGCGAGGGTGTGCAAGGTTTCTCCCTTGTTATCGTTATCACAAATCAGGATTCAGGATGCGTGCCGAGGATCATGCCTCAAACCGTGCCGCCCGCCAATGCCGTCCGGCCTGCCGTCTTACTTCGCCTGCAGGAATTTCTCGGCCAGCCTCACCCAGTAGGTGGCGCCGATGGGCAGCAGGTCATCGTTGAAGTCATAGCTGGGGTTGTGCAGGTTGCACGGGCCCAGTCCATGACCATGATCGCGGTGACCGCCGTCGCCATTGCCCAGGAACACATAGCAGCCCGGCTTGTACTGCAGCATGAAGGCGAAATCCTCGGCCCCCATGGTCGGTTCGGTATGGGCATCGACATGATCGGCGCCGAACTGTTCGGTCAGCACCTCGACGGCGAATGCGGTCTCGGCGACGTGGTTGATCAGCGGCGGATAGTTGCGGTTGAAGCGGAAATCGACGGTGGCATCGAAGGCCGCGGCGGTGTGCTCGGCGATCTCCTGCATGCGGCGTTCGATCAGGTCCAGCACGGGCAGGCTGAAGGTGCGCACGGTGCCGACCATCATCGCCTCGTCGGGGATGACGTTGGTGGCGCTGCCGGTGTGGATCTGGGTGATCGAGACCACCGCCGGATCATTGGGGTTGATGTTGCGCGCCACGATGGTCTGCCAGGCCTGGGCGATCTGCACCGCCGTCATCACCGGATCGACCGCCTTGTGCGGTTGCGCCGCATGCGAGCCCTTGCCCTTGACGGTGACGTGGAACTCGTTGCTGGAGGCCATCTGTGCACCCGGCGTCACACCGAAATGACCGGCCGGGATGCCCGGCCAGTTGTGCATGCCGAAGACGGCGTCCATCGGGTATTTCTCGAACAGGCCATCCTGGATCATGCGCTCGGCGCCGCGTCCGCCTTCTTCGGCGGGCTGGAAGATGACATACACCGTGCCATCGAAATTGCGATGCTGCGAGAGGTAGTAGGCCGCGCCCAGCAGCATGGCGGTATGGCCGTCGTGGCCGCAGGCGTGCATCTTGCCCTCGTGGCGGGAGGCGTGGGCGAAGGTATTGATCTCGGGCATGGGCAGGGCGTCCATGTCGGCGCGCAAACCGATGGCGCGCGGGCTGTCGCCGTTCTTGATGATGCCGACCACGCCGGTCACGCCCAGGCCTCGTACTACCGGGATGCCCCATTCGGTGAGCTTCTGCGCGACCACATCGGCGGTGCGGACCTCTTCATAGGCGAGTTCGGGGTGGGCGTGGATGTCGCGGCGGATCTTCTGCAGTTCGGCCTGGAACTGGACGATGGGGTCGATGAGTTTCATGGTCTGGCTTGGTCTGGGACAGTGTGTGGAGGTGGTGCTGAAGCCGCCTATCTTACCGTGCCTTGCGCCGGGCCACCGTTCGCGCAATTTTGTTCAATACAGGGATCGTCGTCCTGCCTAGCATGCGCCTCTTTCGATATAGCCCGACGAGGCGAGGAGGCATGCTCATGTTCTGGTCTGAATTTCTGTTGCTGGCCGGCGCACATCTGCTGGCGCTGGCCAGTCCCGGTCCGGATTTCCTGTTGCTGGCGCGTAGCAGTCTGCGTCACGATCGGACGTATGGGTTGGCCGTGAGCCTGGGCATCGCGCTGGCCAATGGGCTCTATATCGCGCTGGCCATCGGCGGCTGGAGCGTGCTGCAGGACAGTCCGGCGCTGCTGGTCGCCTTGCAGTGGCTGGCCAGCGGCTACCTGGCCTGGCTGGGATGGATGTTCATACGCGCCAGCCGGGCACCCGCCGACTGGCCGGACATGGTGGCGATTGCGCATGCGCAGCGCGTATCACCCCTGCTCGGCATGGGCGCGGGCTTCCTGTCGGCACTATTGAATCCCAAGAATGGCTTGTTCTACTTCGGCCTCTTCACCGTGATCGTGGAGGCGCACACCGGGCTGGGCCGCAAGCTGTTCTATGGGGTGTGGCTGGCGTGTGCGGTGCTGGCCTGGGATGCGGCGCTGGTCTGCCTGATCGCGCGGGAAAAGGTAGTGGTCGCGCTGGGCCGGGCGATGCCGTTGATCGAGCGCTGCGCCGGCCTGCTGTTGCTGGCGGCCGCCGTGGCCCTGGCGGCCGGGCGCCTGCGCTGATGTCCTCAGGGCCTTGCGTATTGCAGGGGCGTGACGGCCACACGGGATTTGAAGACGCGATGGAAATGGCTCTGGTCGGCAAAGCCGGTGTCGTAGGCGGCATCGGCCGCACTCGCCCCCTGACGCAGCAGCACGCGTGCCTGGCGGATCTTCATGTCCAGTTGCAGTGCATGGGGCGTCATGCCGAAGCGGCGATTGAACTGGCGGATCAATTGATATCGGCTGGTGCCGGCGATGGCGGCCAGGGTGTCGAGCGTGATGCGTTCACGGCAATGGGCCTGCAGGAAATCATGCGCGGCCTGCAGGCCGTCGCTGCCTTGCGTGGCCATCGTGGTCATGGTGGCCATCGTGAGGGGGCTGGCGCAGGTTTCTGCGCATAGCTGCATGAGTTCGTGCAGGCAAGTGATGATGTCGGCCTGCAGGTCGGCGTGCAGGTCGACCTGGTGGGCGTCCAGGGCCGCTGTCATGCGGTTGAGCAATTGGACCGCCGAGGCAGAGCGCAGCACCTGAGAATCCATTCTCTGGAGCAGCCCGCGGGTGCTCGGGGTTTCATCGAGCAGCCTGGCCAGCCAGTGCACATCGAGGTGGAACATGCGATAGCTCCAGCGCTGCAGTTCGGCCGGATTGCAGCTATGCACATCACCGGCTCTGACCAGTACGACATCACCGGGGACGATGGCCATGCTCCGGCCCGCCACGGAAAAGACGCTCTGGCCGCCATCGACGATGCCGATGGAAAAGCTGTCATGCGTATGCGGGGCATAGCAGGACAGGCTACCGGTGGCGCGCCGGCCTTCGAGGAAGGGCAGTTCGGGCGTGTGCCAGAAGTGTTGGAGAGGCATCATGACAGGGTTGGCGAGAGTCGCGGTGGGCCATTTTAAGATAAAGTATCCGCTTTGCCGTCCTGGCCGTTTTCCCGCGCCTTTGCTGCTGTCCTGCCGGTGTGCGGCGCATGGTACGTCTTCCATCCCGTTTTTCCGATTTTCATCCCTGTTTCCTTGCTCCGCTTGCCATGACCACCTCGATCGTCCGCGCCGCCTGTCCTCATGATTGCCCCGATACCTGTGCCTTGCTGGTGACCGTCAAGGACGGCGTCGCCACCGAGGTGCGTGGCGACCCGGATCACCCGCCCACCTCCGGCGTGCTCTGCACCAAGGTTTCACGCTATACCGAGCGCACCTATCACCCTGACCGCCTGCTTTATCCCATGCGCCGGGTGGGCAAGAAGGGCGAGGGCCGGTTCGAGCGCATCAGCTGGGAAGAGGCGATTGCAACCATCGCCCAACGCCTGGGGCAGATTGCCTTGCGCGATCCCCAGGCCATCCTGCCCTACAGCTATGCCGGCACGATGGGGCAGGTGCAGGGCGAATCGATGGCCGGGCGTTTCTTCAATCGTCTGGGGGCGTCGCAACTGGAGCGCACCATTTGCGCCTCGGCCGGCGGCGCCGGTTATCGCTACACCATCGGAGCGCGTATCGGTACCGATCTGGAGCAGGTCGACAATGCCCGGCTGATCCTGATCTGGGGTGGCAATCCGATCGCCTCCAACCTGCATTTCTGGACCCGGGTGCAGGCCGCCAAGCGGAATGGTGCACGCCTGATCGCCATCGATCCTTATCGCTCGCTCACAGCCGAAAAGTGCCACCAGCATATTGCCCTGTTGCCGGGTACCGATGCGGCCCTGGCGCTGGGCATGATGCATGTGCTGATTGCCGAGGACCTGCTTGACCACGATTACATCGCCCGTCACACGCTGGGCTTCGATCAGTTGAAAGAGCGCGTGGCGGAATGGACGCCGGCCCGTACCGCCGAGGTCTGCGGCATCAAGGCCGAAGAAGTGCTGGCGCTGGGGCGTGAGTACGGCCGCGTGGCGCTGGCCGGCGAAGGCGTTTTCATCCGCGCCAACTACGGCTTGCAGCGCGTGCGCGGCGGCGGCATGGCGGCACGCAACGTGGCCTGCCTGCCAGCCCTGGTGGGGGCCTGGCGTCACGCCGCCGGTGGCATCCAGCTGTCGGTGTCGGACAGCTTCCCCAAGGATGCGGCGGCGCTGAGTCGGCCCGACCTGGCCGCGCGTCATGGCGCCCCGGCCCGCGTCATCAACATGAGTACCGTCGGCGATGATCTCCTGAAGCCGGCGTCGCCCGAGTTCGGGCCCCAGGTGGAGGCGGTGATCGTCTACAACTCCAACCCGGTGGCGGTGGCACCGGAGTCGGCCAAGGTGGCGCAGGGCTTCGCCCGCGAGGACCTGTTTACCGTGGTGCTGGAGCACTTCCAGACCGATACCGCCGACTACGCCGATATCCTCTTGCCGGCCACCACCCAGCTGGAACACATCGACGTCCATGCCTCCTACGGTCACGTCTACATGCTGGCCAACAATGCGGCCATTGCGCCCATGGGCGAGGCCAAGCCCAATACCGAGATCTTCCGCCTGCTCGCTGCGGCCATGGGGTTCACCGAGGACTGCTTCCGTGACAGCGATGACCAGTTGGCGGCGGTGGCCTTCCGGCGTGATGACCCGCGCAGTGGCGGCTACGACTGGCAGGTGCTCAAGGAAAAGGGCTGGCAGCGTCTGGACATGCCGGTCGCGCCGTTTGCCGAAGGCGGGTTTGCCACGCCCTCGGGCAAGTGCGAATTCTATTCGGCGCAGATGAAGGCGGCCGGTCTCGATCCGTTGCCGGCCTATATCGCGCCCTACGAGTCGGTGGCCAGCAACCCGGAACTGGCTGCCCGCTATCCGCTGGCGATGATTTCCCCGCCGGCGCGCAATTTCCTCAACTCGTCCTTCGTCAACGTGCAGAGCCTGCGCGATACCGAGGGCGAGCCGCATCTGGACATGCACCCGCAGGACGCCGCTGCCCGCGGCATCGCACAAGGCGATACGGTGCGCGTGTTCAATGATCGCGGCAGCATGCAGGCGCGCGTGCGTGTGACGGAAAAGGCACGCCCGGGTCTGGTGGTGGGGCTGTCGATCTGGTGGAAGAAGTTTGCCGCCGATGGCAAGAACGCCAACGAGGTGACCAGCCAGCGCTTGACCGACATGGGTAACGCGCCCACCTTCTACGACGTGCTGGTGCAGGTGGAAAAACTGCAGCAGCCGGTTGTGGCGCACTGAGTCCCTGCATCATGCTGCGCAGGGGCATGCTGGTGCTGGCGCTGGGCGGATTGCTGGGTTTGGGCGCGTGTTCATCGGTGTCCTATTACGCCCAGGCCGCGCATGGCCAGTTCTCCCTGCTGGCGCAGGCCCGGCCGCTGGATGACTGGCTCGCCGATCCCGCCACCCAGCCGGCGCTCAAGACCAAGCTGCAGACGGTGCAAGAGATTCGCCGCTTTGCTGTGGTCGAACTGGGCTTGCCCGATAACGGCAGTTACCGCAGCTATGCCCAGCTGGACCGGCCTTTCGTGCTGTGGAACGTGGTGGCCGCACCGGAACTCTCGCTCAAGGCGAGGCAGTGGTGTTTTCCCATTGCCGGTTGCGTGGACTATCGCGGCTATTACAGCCAGCAGGCGGCCCAGGACTACGCCGCCGCGCTGCAGCGGGACGGCTATGACGTCCAGGTGGCAGGAGTACCGGCCTATTCCACGCTGGGCTGGTTCGATGATCCGGTCATCTCCACCTTCATCCAGTATCCCGACGGTGAACTGGCGCGGCTGATCTTCCATGAACTGGCGCACCAGACTGTCTACGCTCGGGACGATACGCCCTTCAATGAAGGTTTCGCGGTAGCGGTCGAGGAACTGGGGCTGGAGCGCTGGCTGGCGGCGCGCCACGATTCTGCTATGACCGAGGCGTATCAGCGCTATGCGCAGCGCAAGCGGGAATTCCTGGCGCTACTGGACAAGTACCGCGCCCAGCTGAAGGACAACTACGACAGCGATGCCAGCGATGCCGTGAAGCGCGATCGCAAGGCCGCCATCTTCGCCGCCCTGCGTGCCGAATACGCGACGATCAAGAGCACACGCTGGAACGGCTATGCCGGCTACGACCGCTGGTTCGCCATGCCGTTGTCGAACGCGCATCTGGCCCTGGTCGGTGCTTATCACGACATGGTGCCGGCTTTTCGGCGGCTGTTCGAAAACAGTCGAGGTTTTCCTGATTTCTATGACAAGGTCCGGCGACTGGCGCGCATGGACAAGCCCGCCCGGCACGCCGCGCTGGGCGATGCGCCCTTGACCACGGGCAAGGCGGCGCCAGAAACATTTCCCACCGACACCATTGGGCAGCCCAAACGGGATGCAGGCGGGTATCATCCCGGGTGATTTGGCCGGTCTGTCCAGGCGCGGCCTTCATCATTACCCGGCGCGAAGTACCCCCGAACGGAGGGCATTTCACAAAAATTCACTTAATTCGGGCGCAAAGTGCTTGCCCCGCGGTCGAATGCTGGATAGCATCTGCGTTAAATAAAAAAACACTCGTGCTTTTTTTTGCTGTGCGCGCCAAGCGGTCGCAACATGACACCGCCCAGCCCCAGCGCACGTTATGACCGGAGACAGAGGACACACTATGGAAAGATTCTGGCTTGCATCCTATCCTGCAGGCGTTCCCGCGGACATCGACCCCGGCCGTTACGGCTCGTTGGTACAGATGATCGATGAAGCCTTCACCAGGCACGCCGACCGCAATGCCTACGTCTGCATGGGCAAGTACCTGCGTTACAGCGAACTGGATACCATGTCGCGGGCGCTGGGCGGCTGGCTGCAGGGACTGGGGCTGCAGAAGGGCGCCCGGGTGGCGATCATGATGCCCAATGTGCTGCAGTATCCGATCGCCATCGCGGCGATCCTGCGGGCCGGTTATACCGTGGTCAATGTCAATCCGCTCTATACAGCGCGCGAGCTGGAACATCAGTTGAAGGATTCGGGCGCCGAAGCCATCTTCGTGCTGGAAAACTTTGCCTGCACGCTGCAGAAGGTGGTCGCCAATACCAGCATCAAGCATATCGTGGTGGCCAGCATGGGCGAGTTGCTGGGCACGCTCAAGGGTGCCATCGTCAACCTGGTGGTGCGCCACGTGAAGAAGCTGGTGCCGGCCTGGTCGCTGCCCAACGCCATCAGCTTCAGCCGTGCCTTGTCGCAAGCGCAGGGCAAGCAGTTGCGGCCGGTCAGCCTGACGCCTGACGACGTCGCCTTCCTGCAATACACCGGTGGCACCACCGGCGTGGCCAAGGGCGCCGTACTGACCCACCGCAATCTGGTGGCCAATGTGCTGCAGGCCGAGGAATGGCTGACCCCGGCGCTCAAGGCCGGCAAGCCCATCGACCAGCTGGTGTTCGTCTGTGCCTTGCCGCTGTATCACATCTTTGCGCTGACTGTCTGCAACATGCTTGGCACACGCGAAGGCGCGCTCAACCTGCTGATTCCCAACCCGCGTGATATCCCCGGCTTCGTCAAGGAGTTGGCCAAGTACAAGGTCAATACCTTCCCGGCAGTCAATACGCTCTACAACGCACTGCTCAACAATGCCGATTTCGCCAAGCTGGATTTTTCCGGCTACCGTTGCTGCGTGGGCGGTGGCATGGCCGTGCAGCAAAGCGTGGCCGACAAGTGGAAGAAGCTAACCGGCTGCCCCATCATCGAAGGCTATGGCCTGTCGGAGACCTCGCCGATCGCCAGCGCCAACCCCTGCACCATCGAAGAATACACCGGCACCATCGGCCTGCCGTTGCCCTCGACCGAGATCGCCATCCTCGACGACGATGGGAATCCGGTGCCGCTCGGCCAGCCGGGCGAGATCGCCATCCGCGGTCCGCAGGTGATGCCGGGTTACTGGCAGCGCCCCGACGAGACGGCCAAGGTCATGACGCCGGACGGTTTCTTCAAGACCGGCGATATCGGCATCATGGATGCCCTGGGCTACACCCGTATCGTCGACCGCAAGAAGGACATGATCCTGGTCTCCGGCTTCAACGTTTATCCCAACGAGATCGAAGGGGTGGTGGCGCAGCATCCGGGCGTGCTGGAATGCGCCTGCGTGGGCGTGCCGGACGAACATACCGGCGAGGCGGTCAAGCTCTTCGTGGTGCGCAAGGACAAGTCGCTCACCAGCGAGCAATTGATGGCCTACTGCAAGGAGCAGTTCACCGGCTACAAGAAGCCCAAGTACATCGAGTTCCGTGATGAGCTGCCCAAGACCAACGTCGGCAAGATCCTGCGTCGCGAGTTGCGCGACGAGCCGGCCAAGGCCCAGCAGAAACGGGCTGCCTGACCGGATAAACATCGTAGCGCTCCAATGAAAAATCGCTGCCGGATCACTCCGGCAGCGATTTTTTTTCGGGGCGGGAAAGATCAGTCCGGCACGGGCGTGATCACCGGCTTGCCACTGAAATGCGCCTGCAGGTTGTTGAAGGCCAGATCGGCCATGGCGGTGCGTGTGACCAGTGTGCCGCTGGCCATGTGCGGTGTCAGCACCACATTCTCCTGGGCAGCCAGTTCGGCGGGGATATTTGGCTCGTTCTCGAACACATCCAGACCAGCGCCGGCGATGGTGCCGGCCTTGAGCGCAGCGATCAGAGCGGTTTCATCCACCACCGAGCCGCGTGCCACGTTGATCAGGAAACCCTTGGGACCGAGCGCATCCAGCACGTCTGCATTGACCAGTGCACGGGTACCGGCGCCGCCGGGGGTGATCATCACCAGGAAATCGACCGCCGCCGCGAGCGACTTGATGTCGCCGAAGTAGGTGTAGGGAACGTCCTTGCGCGAGCGATTGTGATACGCGATCTCCATGTCGAAGCCGGCGGCGCGGCGGGCGATGGCTTCGCCGATGCGACCCAGTCCGACGATGCCCAGCCTGGCGCCGCTGACCTTGGTGGTGAAGGGGAAGGGGCCGTTCTTCCACTCGCCACTGCGGGCGAAACGGTCGGCGCGCACCACGTTGCGTGCCACGGCCAGCATCAGTGCGATGGCCATGTCGGCCACGTCATCGGTCAGCACGTCGGGGGTGTGGGTGACATGGATGCCGCGCTCGCGGGCGGCCGGCACATCCACGCCGTCGTAGCCGACGCCGAATACCGAGACGATTTCCAGCGCCGGAAAGCGCGCCATGAATTCCCGCCCAACCTTCGCCTCGCCATTGGCGGCGATGCCACGCACCTGCGGGGCGATGGCGGCGAGCTGGTCGTCGCTGAGCTGGTCCAGCACAAGGTTGTGGCAAGTGAAATTCTGTTGCAGCAGATCCAGCAGATGCTGCGGCAGGCGGGCGACGATCAGGATGGTGGGGCGGTCGTTGGAAGTCATGGTCACAGGAGAGGAAGCGGTGATGGAGTCGTTACGATACGGACTATCGATACGCCACGGGCTGAAATCTTTTCAAGCCTGCAGCGGAATCTGTGGCTACAGCGCCGGGCTGAGGCTGCCCTGGCCGGCCGAGTCCAGCGGCGGCAAGGGACGTGGCTTGCGGCTTTCGTCGGTGGCCACATAGGTCAGCGTGGCCTCAGTGACCTTGACGATCTCGGTCTGCAGCCGGTTGCGTTCGGCATAGACTTCGACATTGACCGTGATGGAGGTATTGCCGACCTTGACGATGTCGGCATAGAAGGACAGCAGGTCACCCACGAAGACCGGATTCTTGAACAGGAAGGAATTGACCGCGATGGTCGCCACCCGGCCATTGGCACGGCGCGTAGCCGGCAGCGATCCGGCGATGTCCACCTGGGCCATGATCCAGCCACCGAAGACGTCGCCATAGACGTTGGCGTCGGACGGCATGGGCATGACCCGCAGTTGCGGCGCCTTGCCGGGCGGGAGTTGGGGGACGGTATGGGACATGCATGACTCCTTGGAGAGGGGAAGCCCCGGCGCGCTCGCGGGATGGCTCTTATAATCGGGGTTTGCGGTGTTGCGGGTTTGTATCGAAACCGACAGGCCCTAGTGTATCGGATGTCGGTCTTTTGTTGCGCCGCCTCCGAAGTCGGCTCTGCGCCGTCTGCCGCCGCCTCCCTATTTCCAGGTCCGTCCCCATGCGTCGTTATCCCAATTCCTCTGCCTCACCTCAAGCACCGATCAAGCGCCAGCGTGGCGACTGGGATGTGGTCAAGACCCTGTTGCCCTACCTGTGGACCTACAAGTGGCGGGTGATGCTGGCGCTGGCCTTCCTGGTCGGCGCCAAGCTGGCCAACGTCGGCGTGCCGCTGGTGCTCAAGAAGCTGGTCGATGCCATGACCATCACCGCCGCCCATCCGCAGGCGCTGCTGGTGTTGCCGCTGGGCCTGCTGGTGGCCTATGGCGCGCTGCGACTGGCGACGGCGCTCTTTACCGAACTGCGGGAGCTGATGTTCGCCCGCGTCACCCAAAGGGCGGTGCGCACCATTGCATTGCAGGTCTTCCGTCACCTGCATGCCCTGTCGCTGCGCTTCCACCTCAATCGCCAGACCGGCGGCATGACGCGTGACATCGAGCGCGGTACCCGTGGCGTCTCCACGCTGGTGTCGTACACGCTCTTTTCCATCCTGCCCACCATCATCGAGATCGTGCTGGTGCTGGCCTACCTGGTTACCCATTACGACATCTGGTTCTCGCTCATCACGGCCGGTGCGCTGGTGCTCTACATCCTGTTCACCATCACCGTGACCGAGTGGCGCACGCACTTCCGCCGTACCATGAACGAACTCGATTCGAACGCCAATACGCGTGCCATCGATTCGCTGCTCAACTACGAGACGGTCAAGTATTTCGGCAACGAGGAATTCGAGGCGCGCCGCTATGATGAAGGCCTGCAGCGCTACGAGCGGGCCGCCGTGAAATCGCAGAGTTCTCTTTCGCTGCTCAATACCGGACAGTCGGCCATCATCGCCATCGCGGTCACGCTGATCCTGTGGCGCGCCACCGCCGGTGTGATCGATGGCAGCATGACCCTGGGCGACATGGTGCTGGTCAATGCCTTCATGATCCAGCTCTACATCCCGCTGAACTTCCTGGGTGTGCTCTATCGCGAGATCAAGCAGAGCATGGCCGACATGGAGCGCCTGTTCTCGCTGCTGGAAGAAAACCGCGAAGTGGCTGACCGCCCCGGTGCACAGCCCCTGCGTACGCAGGGCGCGGAGCTGCATTTCGAACACGTCGATTTCAGCTACGAGCGCAATCGCCAGATTCTTTTTGATGTCGATTTCAAGGTCCGGGCCGGCACCACCACCGCCGTGGTCGGCCACAGCGGCTCGGGCAAGTCGACCTTGTCGCGGCTGCTGTATCGCTTCTATGACGTCGACCATGGTGCCATCCGCATCGATGGGCAAGACCTGCGCAATGTCACGCAAGCCTCGCTGCGCCAGGCCATCGGCATCGTGCCGCAGGATACGGTGCTGTTCAACGACACCATCGAATACAACATCGCCTATGGCAAGCCCGGCGCCACGCGCGAGCAGATCGTGGCGGCGGCCAAGGCGGCCTATATCCATGACTTCATCGAGTCGCTGCCCGACGGTTATGCCAGCATGGTTGGCGAGCGTGGCCTGAAGCTGTCCGGCGGTGAGAAGCAGCGCGTGGCCATCGCCCGCACCCTTCTGAAAGATCCGGCCGTCCTGATCTTCGATGAAGCGACGTCGGCCCTGGATTCGCGTGCCGAACAGGCGATCCAGCAACAGCTCGAAGAGATCGCGCGCGAACGCACGACGCTGGTCATCGCACACCGGCTTTCCACCATCGTCAATGCGCAGCAGATCCTGGTGATGGACCATGGCCGCATCGTCGAGCGCGGTACCCATGCGGGCTTGCTGATGGCCGATGGTCTGTACGCGCAGATGTGGCTGCGCCAGCAGGCGGGAGGTGACGAGGACAGTGCCTCCGCCGCACCGCTCAAGGAAGGCGAAGCGGTGCTGCTCGCGCCCGATGCCGAACCCAGTGTATTGAGGCCGGCCGAACAGCGCTAGCAGGGCCACGTGCCGACGCTGCTTGCGCCGGCACGGGCGCAGCGGCACAATTCGCCATTCGACCTAGAACGGGAAGTGGGCGGGCAATGGAAAGCAAATGGCTTGAGGATTTCGTCTCCCTGGCGGAAACGCGCAGTTTCAGTCGCTCGGCCGAGTTGCGGCACGTGACGCAACCGGCTTTTTCGCGACGTATCCAGTCGCTGGAGGCCTGGCTGGGTACCGACCTGATCGACCGTACTTCCTATCCCACCCGCCTCACGCCGGCCGGTGAAGTGTTCTACGAGCAGGCCGTGGCCATGCTGGGCCAGATCAACAATACCCGGGCGCTGCTGCACGGCAAGCGACCTACCGCCCAGACCACCATCGACTTCGCAGTCCCGCATACGCTCTCGCTGACCTACATGCCGAAGTGGCTCAGCTCGCTGGAGTCCGGCTTCGGCTCCATCAATACCCGCCTGATCGCCCTGAATGTGCACGATGCCGTGATGACCATCGTCGAAGGCGGCTGCGACCTGCTGTTGTGCTATCACCATCCACGCCAGCCGGTGCAACTCGATGCCAGCCGCTACGACATGCTGACCATGGGAACCGAGACGATGCGTCCCTACTCGCGTTGTGACCGGCAGGGCCGGCCCGACTACCTCTTCCCCGGCAGCGCCAAGGCGCCGCTGCCGTTTCTTTCCTACACCAGCAATGCCTATCTGGGGCGCATGGTGGAATTGATGATGGCCGATACCAAGCGGCCGCTGCACCTGGCCAAGCACTACGAGACCGACATGTCGGAAAGCCTGAAGATGATGGCGCTGGAGGGCCATGGGGTGGCCTTCCTGCCGGAGTCCTCGGTGGTCCGGGAAGTGCGAAATCGGCAGCTGGCACGCACGGATGGCCCGACCGGCGAGTGGGAGGTGGAGATGGAGATCCGCCTCTACCGCGAACGTCCCACCCCGCAACGCACCGGCAAGGCACTGGTGGCGCGCCTGTGGGAGTACCTGGTCGACCTGGATACGCAGCGGCAGGGAAAGCTGGAGCGTGATGAGCGCCAGAAGGTGGCGGCAGGCAAATCCGCCCGTGCGGCGGAAAAACGCGAATCCTGAGCCGGAAAAAGGGTGGGGTGATCGCCGCAATCGCGCTTTCATCAAGGGTTACAGAAGGTTATGCATGGATTGCATAATTGCATGCTCACAAAGCATTAGCCTTGTTTTGGCCGGCTGGCTACGATGGCGGCGCTGAATCGGACCGGCACGAATTTCCAGTAGACGCAGGAGGCGTCGTGCTGGCAGGACGTGCTCCGTCCCGGCCCGTGCAGACGCCTGTGGCGCTGCTTGCAGGCTGGCGCCGACGGAGTAACATGCCCTGGCGAACTTCGGAATTCGGAAGCCTTTTGTCCTGACCTGCACGGAACTCAAAGGAGCGATTGCATCATGTCGAACGTACCTAATCACGAAGTGCCTTCCTATCTCGTCCCGCACGGCATCGGTCCGTGGGGCGTCTACCTCGAGCAGATCGATCGTGTCACGCCCTACCTGGGTTCGCTGGCGCGCTGGGTGGAAACCCTGAAGCGCCCCAAGCGCATCCTGGTGGTGGACGTACCCATCGAGCGTGACGACGGCACCATCGCTCACTTCGAAGGTTATCGCGTGCAGCACAACACCTCGCGCGGCCCCGGCAAGGGCGGCGTGCGTTTCCACCAGGACGTGACGCTCTCCGAAGTGATGGCGCTGTCGGCCTGGATGACGGTCAAGAATGCCGCCGTGAACGTGCCTTATGGTGGCGCCAAGGGCGGTATCCGCGTCGATCCCAAGACCCTTTCCCGTGGTGAGCTGCAGCGCGTCACGCGTCGCTACACCAGCGAGATCGGCATCATCATCGGCCCCAACAAGGACATCCCGGCGCCCGACGTCAACACCGATTCGCAGATCATGGCCTGGATGATGGATACCTATTCCATGAACCAGGGCAGCACCTCCTCGGGTGTGGTCACCGGCAAGCCGATCTCGCTGGGCGGCAGCCTGGGTCGCCATGAAGCGACCGGTCGCGGTGTGTTCGTGGTGGGTTGCGAAGCGGCTGCCAAGCGCGGCATGGACATCAAGGATGCCAAGGTCGCGGTGCAAGGTTTCGGTAACGTCGGCGGCATCGCTGCACGTCTGTTTGCCGAGGCTGGATCCAAGGTGGTGGCAGTGCAGGATCACGTGACCACGGTGTTCAATGCCGGTGGCCTGGACGTGCCGGCGCTGCAGGCGTATGTCGCCAAGAACGGCAGCGTGAAGGGCTTCGAAGGTGCAGACGAGATTGCCGATCGCGCCCAATTCTGGTCGGTCGACTGCGACATTCTGGTGCCTGCTGCACTGGAACAGCAAATCACCGAGGCCAATGCCAATCACATCAAGGCCAAGATCATCCTGGAAGGCGCCAATGGCCCGACTACCCCGGCCGCCGATGACATCCTGCGCGACAAGGGTGTGCTGATCGTGCCGGACGTGATTGCCAACGCCGGTGGTGTGACCGTGAGTTACTTCGAGTGGGTGCAGGACTTCTCCAGCTTCTTCTGGACCGAAGACGAGATCAACCTGCGCCTGACCCGCATCATGCGCGAAGCCTTTGCCGCGGTCTGGCAACTGGCCGAAGAAAAGAACGTATCGCTGCGTACCGCGGCCTTCATCGTGGCATGTACTCGCGTTCTGCAGGCCCGTGAAATGCGTGGTCTGTACCCGTAATGCGATAAAAGAACAGTCCGGGCAACTGGACCTGGGCGGCCCAAGACGACGCATGAGAGATCGTCGGCCGCATGAGCTCAGCTCTAGGAGGAGACGTGGTGGCTGTGCGTACACGCACCGCAGGCCAGCCAGCCTTGCGGCGCAGGATCATCATTGACCAACCCGGCATTTCCATGCCGGGCGCTGCTGCATGTGCGCTCCCGGTTTGCGCCAGCGATGCCAACCTGATTGCGGTTGCGTCGCATCGTTCGCATTGCTCTCCCGCCTCTGCCTTCCTCCCGCTTTTCCCCTCTCTCCCCGAACTACTTCATCGCCCTGCAAGGCGCTCCCGTACTGGTGTTGCGCCGGTCATGGGCAAACCGCGCCTGCGCGCTTCAGGTCTCCATGGCTGCGTCCCCGCGCACCGTGCAGAGGCATTCACGGATCTTATTTCTGGCATGGATATTGCTGACAGGAACACTGTCGCTGCCGTGACGCCACGCGCGCCACATCGCAGTTTCCGGCCTGCTCCAGTGGGTGCCAGTGCGGCTGCTGGCCGAGAACTGCATCATCAGGGAAGTTGCGTATTGCCTGACCCGGTGGCATATGTCGTACAATGCGCCCGCCGCCTGTTGCGCATGGGTAATTTGTCTGCAGCGGGTCCACCGTGGGGGTGGTCTTCGAAAGAAGGCGCCAGGTGTGGATCAAACAATGCTGGCAAAGATCCTTGTTAGCACACAGAATAGGCAGCACGGCAGAGAACAATAACAGGCTCGTCAATACGGCCGGCCAGCCCGGTTCCGGGCGCCGCGCAAGCGGTTTCGGAATGGGGCTTTTGATACACTACGTAAAAAATTTTTCCAGGAGGTCACACAATGAAGTTATTGAAGCTAGCAGGGGTTTTGGTTGGGGCAAGCGTGCTGATGAGCTCGGTGCATGCCGAGGAATTCACTGGCCGTCTGAAGAAGATCAAGGACTCCGGCACCCTGACGCTGGGCGTGCGCGATTCGTCGATTCCTTTCTCGTATCTGGATGACAAGCAGTCCTATCAAGGCTACTCGATCGACCTGTGCCTGAAGGCAGCAACTGCGATCCAGAAGAAGCTGGGTCTGACTTCGCTGAACATCAAGATGGTTCCGGTGACTTCGGCCACCCGTATCCCCCTGATCGCCAACGGCACCACCGACATCTCCTGCGACTCCGCGACCAACAACCAGGAACGCTGGAACCAGGTGGCCTTCTCGATGACCGAGTTCGTGACCGCCAACAAGTTCCTGTCCAAGAAGTCGGCCAATCTGAAGACTCTGGATGACCTGAAGGGCAAGACCGTGGTCTCGACCTCCGGCACCTCCAACCTGAAGCAGATCACCGCGCTGAACGCCGAACGCAACTTGGGCATGAACATCCTGGCTGCCAAGGATCACGCTGAAGCCTTCCTGATGGTGGAAACCGGCCGTGCCGCCGCCTTCGTGATGGATGACATCCTGCTGTCCTCGCTGGCGGCCAACTCCAAGGCGCCTGCCGACTACCAGGTCTCTTCGGAAGCCCTGTCGGTCGAGCCGTACGGCCTGATCCTGCCGAAGGGTGACAACGACTTCAAGAAGGTCGTCGACGACGCCCTGACCGTGGTCTACAAGGGTGACGACATCAAGAAGATCTACGCGAAGTGGTTCCAGTCGCCGATCCCGCCCAAGGGTGTCAACCTGAACGTGCCGATGAGCCCGCAACTGCAGGCAGTGATGGCCAAGCCGACCGATTCCTACGATCCGGCCGCCTACGCTGTGGTGCCGGAAGCCCAGAAGAACATGGGCAAGAAGAAGTAATCGGCGCATTTCCTGGTGCAATCTGACGAAACGGGGGCCTGTCCCCCGTTTTGTTTAGCCGGTGTCAAAGCGTTTGCCATGGGGCAAGGCGTTTTTCCACGTCACCGGACCTGACCCTACAAGAAGCGGCGCGGCATTTGCCTGGTGACCGCGCCCGACAGATAAAACGACTCGACACAGACTCGAACCACAGACGAGGCCATTTATGCACTACAACTGGAACTGGGGAATCTTCTGGGAGATGTCTCCCGATGGCATCCCCTATATCGATACGCTGCTGGCAGGCCTGAAATGGACACTGGCCACCGCCGCATGCGCCTGGATCATGGCACTGATCCTGGGCACCATCTTCGGTACCTTGCGTACCACCACCAAACCATGGGTCGTGCGCATCGCCAACGGCTATGTGGAACTGTTCCGCAACATTCCGCTGCTGGTACAGATGTTCCTGTGGTACTTCGTGATGCCGGAACTGCTGCCCGGCGCCCTCGGCGACTGGATCAAGAGCCTGCCGGACGCGTCCTTCGTGACCGCGACCCTGGCCTTGGGCTTCTTCACTTCCTCACGTGTGGCCGTGCAGGTCACTACCGGTATCCAGGCATTGCCGCGCGGCCAGCGCATGGCAGGTGCGGCACTGGGCCTGACCCCGGTGCAGACCTATCGCTACGTGCTGCTGCCGATGGCCTTCCGCATCATCATCCCGGCGCTGACCAACGAGTTTGCCGCGATCATCAAGAACAGCTCGGTGGCGCTGACCATCGGCCTGGTCGAACTGACTGCCGCGACCTACTCGATGCGTGAGTTCACCTTCCAGACCTTCGAGGCCCTGACCGGTGCCACCATCATCTACCTGATCATTTCCGTCATCGCCCTGTTCATGGCGCGCCTGCTGGAAAAGGTCACCGCCGTCCCGGGTTACATCACCGGCGGCAGCACCAGCGCAGGAGGGCATTGATCCATGTTCAGCAATTTCGATTTCGACGTCATCCAGCGCTCCTGGGTCTATCTCTTTACGACCGGCCTGAAGTTCACCCTGATCCTGACCTTCTCGGCCATGCTGGGCGGCATCATCCTGGGTACGCTGCTGGCGATGATGCGTCTGTCGTCCAACAAGCCGCTGTCGTTCATCGCGACCACCTACGTCAACCTGATTCGCTCCATTCCGCTGGTGCTGGTGATCTTCTGGTTCTACTTCCTGGTGCCCTTCATCGGTGCCTGGATCATTGGTGCCTCCGAGCCTATCCAGGTCGGGGCGTTCCAGTCGGCCCTGATCACCTTCATCCTGTTCGAAGCGGCCTACTACTGCGAGATCATGCGTTCGGGCATCCAGTCCATTCCGCGTGGCCAGGTGTTCGCCGGTTACGCCATCGGCATGAACTACTGGCAGATGATGGGCAACGTGGTGCTGCCGCAGGCCTTCCGCAACATGACCCCGATCCTGCTGACCCAGACCATCGTGCTGTTCCAGGACGTGTCGCTGGTGTACGTGCTGGGTTCGGTGCCGGACTTCGTCACCAGCGCTTCCAAGATCGCCCAGCGTGACGGTCGTCTGGTGGAAATGTACCTGTTCGTGGCCGTGGTCTACTTCGTGCTCAGCTTCGGTCTGTCGACCCTGGTCAAGCGCTTCCAGAAGAAGATCGCCATCATCCGCTAAAGCCTATGACGGCCGCCGCCCAGGGAGGCTGGCGGCCCAGTGAATTCAGAAATCCAGGAGAATCAAATGATCGAACTCAACAATGTCAGCAAGTGGTACGGCAGCTTCCAGGTCCTGACCGACTGCTCGACCTCCGTCAAGAAGGGCGACGTGGTGGTGGTGTGCGGCCCGTCCGGTTCCGGCAAATCCACGCTGATCAAGACCGTCAACGGCCTGGAGCCGTTCCAGAAAGGCACCATCACCGTCGATGGCGTTTCGGTGGGTGACCCCAAGACCAACCTGTCCAAGCTGCGTGCGCGCATCGGCATGGTGTTCCAGAACTTCGAACTGTTCCCGCATCTCTCGATCCGTGAGAACCTGACCATCGGCCAGATCAAGGTGCTGGGTCGTTCCAAGGAAGAGGCGACCGAGAAGGGCCTGAAGTACCTGGACCGCGTGGGCCTGCTGGCGCACAAGGACAAGTTCCCCGGCCAGCTTTCCGGTGGCCAGCAGCAGCGTGTGGCGATTGCCCGCGCCCTGTCGATGGATCCGATCGCCATGCTGTTCGACGAACCGACCTCGGCGCTGGACCCGGAAATGATCAATGAAGTGCTGGACGTCATGGTCGGCCTGGCCCAGGAAGGCATGACCATGATGGTCGTGACCCACGAAATGGGCTTCGCCCGCAAGGTCGCCAACCGTGTGGTCTTCATGGACAAGGGCCTGGTCGTGGAAGATTGCGCCAAGGACGAGTTCTTCGCGCAACCGCGTTCCGAGCGCGCGCGTGACTTCCTGGCCAAGATCATCACGCACTGATCTTCAGCCCGTCAGCATCAGGTCAAGGGCCGCTCCGGCAACGGGGCGGCCCTTGTCGTTTGGGCTACATCAAAAGCGGGTGGCGGCAGGGCGCCCGGAGCGCTTGACGGCTACGGTAGAATGTCGCCCTTGAAGACATCGCGGCTGGCTCTCCACAGCCCGCATGGCCGGGATGCCTCGCCTTACTCCCACTCCAGACCGAAAGATCATTGCAATGAGCAACGTACTGACCATCACCCGCCCGGACGACTGGCACTTGCACCTGCGCGACGGTGCCACCATGCGCGACGTGCTGCCGCACACCGCGCGCCAGTTCGCGCGCGCCATCGTCATGCCCAACCTGAAGCCGCCGGTGACCACCACCGCCCAGGCTGGCGCCTATCGCGACCGTATCCTGGCGGCGCTGCCGCAAGGCATGGCCTTCGAGCCCTTGATGGTCCTGTACCTGACCGACAATACCCCGCCGGAGGAAATCCGCCGCGCCAAGGAGAGTGGCTTCGTCAAGGCCGTCAAGCTCTATCCTGCCGGTGCCACCACCAATTCGGATGCCGGCGTGACCGATCTTTCCAAGTGCTACAAGACCCTGGAAGTGCTGCAGGAAGTGGGCATGCCCTTCCTGGTCCACGGTGAGGTGACCAATCCCGAGATCGACCTGTTCGACCGCGAAGCAGTGTTCATCGACCGCATCATGAAGCCGCTGCGCCAGGCCATGCCGGAGCTGAAGGTGGTCTTTGAACACATCACCACCAAGGACGCGGCGGACTACGTACTGGCCGGCGAAGGGCCGACCGCCGCCACCATCACTGCGCACCACTTGCTGTTCAACCGCAACGAGATGTTCAAGGGCGGCATTCGCCCGCATTACTACTGCCTGCCGGTGCTGAAGCGCGAGACCCATCGCCAGGCCCTGGTGGCCGCCGCCACCTCCGGCAATGACAAGTTCTTCCTCGGTACCGACTCGGCCCCGCATGCCAAGGGCGCCAAGGAACATGCCTGCGGCTGTGCCGGCTGCTACACCGCGCTGCACGCGCTGGAACTCTATGCGCAAGCCTTCGACGCCGCCGGCGCACTGGACAAGTTCGAGGCCTTCGCCAGCTTCAACGGCCCCGACTTCTACAATCTGCCGCGAAATACCGGGACCGTCACGCTCAAGCGCGAAAGCTGGTCCATCCCGGCCGAGCTGCCGATGGGCGATGCCACGGTAGTACCGCTGTCGGCCGGCGAACAGATCAACTGGAAGATGGTCTGACCCCCACAGGGCGGCAGCCCTGTTCCTTCGTCCCCGGCCATTGTCGCGTCAGATGATGGAGGCCATCGCCGGGATGTCCTCAACAACGAGAGAAAGGCGAGCTGTATGCAATTCGTCGATGAACTGATTACCGATTTCGACAAGGCGCTGCGCGTGATCAATGGCGTGGTGTTCGAGAGCCGTCCCAACCCGGGGCGCGGCCTGCCGGACGGGGTCATGAACGAGGCCGAGAAGCGTCACGCGGCCGGCCTGATGCGGGTCAACAATGTGGGTGAGGTGTGCGCCCAGGCGCTGTACGACGCCCAGGGCCGCTTTGCGCAGACGCCAGAGATCAAGAGTGCCTTCGTCCGCGCAGGCATCGAGGAAGAGGATCACCTGGCCTGGACCGCCGAGCGTCTGCGCGAACTGGGTTCGCACACCAGCCTGCTCAACCCCTTGTGGTACGGCGGTGCCTATGTGCTGGGCAGCATCGCCGCCCGGCTGGGGGACGCTCGCAACCTGGGCTTCGTTTCCGAGACCGAGCGCCAGGTGGAGCACCACCTGATGGGCCACCTGGAAAAACTGCCGGTGCAGGACAACCGTTCCCGCGCCATCGTCGACCAGATGCGCATCGATGAGATCGAACACGGTCAGGCGGCGCGCGACCTGGGGGCGGCCGAAATGCCGGCGCCGGTCAGGGGCTTGATGAAGGCCATGGCCAAGGTGATGACCACGGTGGCCTACCGGATCTGATCGTTACCGAATGAGCAGGAAAGAAAAAAGCGGCCTTGGCCGCTTTTTTCGTTGGTGCTGCCCGTGTTACTGCTGCTGGGTGGCGGCAGAGGAGATATCGGTCAGGTCGTCGATGATCTCGAAGGAGTGCGTCATCTCTGCGGTCTTTTCCAGCATGATCGAGGCGGAGCAATACTTGTCGTGGGATAGCTTGATGGCTCGTTCGACAACATTTGTCTTCAGATTGCGGCCGCGCACGGTGAAGTGGAAATGGATCTTGGTGAAGACCTTGGGATCGCTGTCAGCGCGCTCGGACTTCAAGGTCACGTCGCAGCCGCGCACATCCTGGCCGCTCTTGCGCAGGATCACCACCACATCGTAGGCGGTGCAGCCACCGGTGCCGGCCAGCACCACTTCCATCGGACGCGGTGCCAGGTTGCGGCCGCCGCCGTCGGGTGCGCCGTCCATCGTCAACAGGTGGCCCGAGCCCGTCTCGGCCGTAAAGGTCATGCCGGACAAGCCGGTCCAGCGCACTGTGCATTCCATCTGTATCGTCCAAATCGGTTGTGTGAGGCTGGCTATTGTAGCTTTTGCTGGCCCCGGCCGCAGCCAGGGCGGGTGGAGTAGAGCTTGCTGCGGTGAAGGTTTATGATTATTGCGGCGCAGAAAAATTGTTGAAATATTATTCAGTTATCATCCGGCGGGTGCTTGTAGATGATCATTGGAGTCAGCAGTGATGCCGCTTTCAGACGGTTACAAATAAATTTCGCAGTCGTTATTGCAATGCACAAACCGGTTTGCTATATTGAATTCAACGGAAGTTTTGCAGCACGTAACGATGTCTCCTCCACCCTCCTCATTGGTGTGGATTAAACCCGGAACCACAGTGTCCGGGTTTTTTTTGTCCATTTTTCCTGCGGGCCGCGGCCGAAGTTGTCCGCCGGGCAATGAAATCCTGCTGGATCGCGCCGCTGCCTGATCTTCGCGCCACAAATCCCCGAAACCTTTTGACGCTAAGTCCTTGAAAAGGCTATACTTGCCGGCTTTCCCATGCGCTCGGGAAGATAAAAGGATGAGTCCGCGAAGCGAAACACCAAGGACAGCCGGCAACATTGGCTGACCCGCATGACCGGAACCGCCACTTTGAGCGTTTATACATTGATAGAGAAAGTCAAACATGAAGACCTTTTCCGCTAAAGCCCATGAGGTTCAGCGCGAGTGGTTCGTGATTGACGCGACGGACTTGGTCCTCGGACGTGTTGCCAGCGAAGTGGCACTCCGACTGCGCGGCAAGCACAAACCCGAATTCACTCCGCACGTCGATACCGGTGACTTCATTGTCGTCGTCAACGCAGGCAAGCTGCGCGTGACCGGCACCAAGGCCACTGAAAAGACCTATTTCCGCCACAGCGGTTATCCGGGCGGCATCTACGAAACCAACTTCCTGAAGATGCAACAGCGTTTCCCCGGCCGTGCGCTGGAGAAGGCCGTCAAGGGCATGCTGCCCAAGGGTCCGCTGGGCTACGCCATGATCAAGAAGCTGAAGGTTTATGCAGATGGCAACCATCCGCACTCCGCGCAGCAACCGAAACCCCTCGCCCTCTAAGGAACAGACATGATCGGTAACTACAATTACGGAACCGGCCGTCGCAAGAGTGCAGTGGCGCGTGTTTTCATCAAGGCAGGTTCGGGCAACATCATCGTCAACGGCAAGCCCGCCGCCGAGTACTTCTCCCGTGAAACCGGCCTGATGGTGATCCGTCAGCCGCTGGAACTGACCGGCAACGTCGAACGTTTCGACATCAAGGTGAACGTCCACGGTGGCGGCGAATCCGGCCAGGCCGGCGCTGTGCGTCACGGCATCACCCGCGCCCTGATCGACTACGACGCCGGCCTGAAGTCGGCTCTGTCGAACGCAGGCTTCGTCACTCGTGACGCGCGTGAAGTCGAACGTAAGAAGGTTGGTCTGCGCAAGGCACGTCGCGCAAAGCAATTCTCGAAGCGTTAATCGTTTCTTGTATCACAGAAAGCCGTCGGCATGCGTGCCGACGGCTTTTTGCTTTTTGTTCGTCGGCCATTGCAGAGCTTTTGAGTGGAAGTGCGTGGCCCATCGTTGGCGATTTGAGCTGCCTGGCCGGCAGGAAAAGTCCTTGTTTCACGAAATAACTTCCTGACGGGAAATCAGCGGGAAATATTCTCCTGATAAAATGAAAAGCTTTCCAGCGCGTGTTGCACGTGCGTCCGGCGCTCGCTCGCCACGGCGATGTTTCTTCGCCTTTTTTCGCAAGGACCAGACATGATCAAGGTAGGTATCGTTGGCGGAACCGGTTATACCGGCGTCGAATTGCTGCGTATTTTCGCCACTCACCCGCAGGCAAAGGTGCAGGCAGTGACGTCGCGCAAGGAAGACGGGATGCCCGTGGCCGAGATGTATCCGTCCCTGCGTGGCCGTGTGGATGTGGCGTTTTCTTCACCTGACAAGGCCAAGCTGACCGACTGCGACGTCGTCTTCTTCGCCACCCCGCACGGCGTGGCCATGGCCCAGGCGCCTGAACTGGTGGCTGCTGGTGTCAAGGTGATCGACCTGGCCGCTGACTTCCGCATGCAGGACGTGGCTGCCTTCGAGAAATGGTACAAGCTGCCGCACAGCTGCACCGAGTTGCTGAAGGAAGCCGCCTACGGCCTGCCTGAACTGAACCGCGAAGCCATTCGCAAGGCCCGCGTGGTGGGTAATCCTGGCTGCTATCCGACCACCATGCAACTGGGCTTCGCGCCGTTGCTGAAGGCCGGTGTGATCGATGCCTCGCACCTGATCGCCGACTGCAAGTCGGGCGTCTCCGGCGCCGGTCGCAAGGCCGAGCTGAGCCTGCTGTTCTCGGAAGCCTCCGACAACTTCAAGGCCTACGGCGTGTCCGGTCATCGTCACTCCCCGGAAACCATCGAGCGCCTGTCGCACCTGACCAGCGACAAGGTCGGCCTGCTGTTCACGCCGCATCTGGTACCGATGATCCGCGGCATGCATTCCACCCTGTATGCGCGCCTGACCAAGGAAATCGACAACGCCGCCCTGCAGGCGCTGTTCGAGGCTGCCTACAAGGATGAGCCTTTCGTCGACGTGCTGCCCTTCGGTTCGCATCCCGAAACCCGCACCACGCGCGCTTCCAACATGCTGCGCCTGGCCGTGCACCGTCCGGACGGTGGTGACACCGTGGTGGTGCTGGTGGTCCAGGACAACCTGGTCAAGGGCGCGTCGGGCCAGGCGGTCCAGTGCATGAACCTGATGTTCGGTCTGGACGAAGCCACTGGCCTGCAGCAGGTCCCGGTCCTGCCGTGAAGTACCGCCTATGGCGTCAGCGCATGACGATTTCTGCGCCGAAGATGACCATCAAGCGGCACCTGCCTTGGCCCCTGATGGTCCTGCTGTGGGCAGCGGTGCTGGCCGTGGGTTCGTTGGCGGCGGTCTGGACCTACCAGCTCGGCCGCAACAACCTGCCGGGCCTGCATGGTGATACCGGCGAGCAGATCGAGCAGCTCAGCGAGCAGGTCAGGAAACTGACTGCGGAGAACGAGCGCTTGCAATCTGCCTCCAATGCGTCGCAGAATGAACTGAAGATTGCGCAGACCGCGCAGGCCACGCTGGCGACCCAGGTGAAGAACCTGGAAGCTGAAAACAACCGCCAGAAGGAAGACCTGGCCTTCTTCGACAGTCTGCTGCCGACCAATCTGGGCGCACCTGGCATCACGATCCAGCGCTTCAAGGCCGAGCAGGCGGCGCCGACCCAGCTGCGCTACCGCGTACTGGTGATGCAAGGTGGTGGGGGAACGCAACAGTTTGCAGGAAACCTACAGCTTAGTGTCAATATTGTGCAGGGCGGCAAAAATGCTACACTCAATTTTCCTGAAGGCAATGCCGCCGACCAGGCGCGCTACCGACTCGCATTCAAGTATTACCAGCGGGTCGAAGGCTTGCTGACTATCCCCGAGGGGGCCACCGTCAAATCGGTTGCCGTTCGTGTTCTCGACCGCGGCCAGGTTCGTGCCCAGCAGTCGGTAGATCTGTGAGGTGATTCCATGTTTACACGCAAAACCAAAAGCACGATCGACAGCCTGATCGGCATGTCCACCACCATCAAGGGCGATGTGGGTTTCAGGGGCGGCCTGCGCATCGATGGCAATATCAACGGCAACATCAATGCCGAGAGTGGCGAGCCCAGCGTGCTGGTGATCTCCGAGCATGCCAAGGTAGTCGGCGAGGTACGCGCGGCGCATCTCATCGTCAATGGCGAAATCGTGGGCGACGTGCATTCCTCCGAATTGCTGGAGCTGCAACCCAAGGCTCGCATTACCGGCAACGTCTTCTACAAGGCGCTGGAGATGCATGGCGGCGCGCTGGTTTCCGGCAAGCTCAGCCATGACCAGGCAGTGGATACTCCGGTGCTCAAGCTGGCTGCATCGTCGGAAGCATGAAAATCCGCAAGCGCTTATAATGGCTTTATCGATCTAGTGTATTGATCCGCCTCAAGCCCAGCAGGAGCCCGAAATGAATGCCGTAGCCGAACTGCAACAAACCGATATCCCCGCCCCGATCAACTTCAGCGACAGCGCCGCCGCCAAGGTGGCACAGCTGATCGAAGAAGAAGGCAATCCCGACCTGAAGCTGCGCGTTTTCGTGCAGGGTGGCGGTTGCTCGGGTTTCCAGTACGGTTTCACCTTCGATGAAATCGTCAACGAAGACGACACCACGATGAGCAAGAACGGCGTCCAGCTGTTGATCGATTCGATGAGCTACCAGTATCTGGTCGGCGCTGAGATCGACTACAAGGACGACCTGGAAGGCGCGCAATTTGTCATCAAGAACCCGAATGCCACGACCACTTGCGGTTGCGGCTCGTCGTTCTCGGTCTAAGCGCCGCAAGTTCCCCCGACCTCAGGTCGAGGGGCTCAAAAAAAGGACGCCGCGGCGTCCTTTTTTCATTGCCTCTTTCGCCAATCGCGCGACGGGCGATCTGTCTGTCATTGCTCCAGCATCCCGGCTCAACCCAGCTCTGCAAACGCCTTGGCGGCCGCAGCAATGGTTTCCTCGATAATGGCATCGCTGTGTTGTGCCGAGACGAAGCCGGCTTCAAATGCCGAGGGCGCAAAGTAGATACCGGCGTCCAGCATCTTGTGGAAGAAGCGGTTGAAGCGCTCCTTGTCACCCTGCATCACCTCGGCATAGCTGGCCGGCACCTTCGCATCGAAGTACAGGCCGAACATGCCGCCCACCGCGTCCGCAGAGAACGTCACCCCGGCCGCGCCGGCTGCTGCCACCAGGCCGTCAGCGAGCTTGCGGGTCTGGATGGTCAGGTGCTTGTAGAAGTCCGGCTGCTGGATGATCTTCAGCGTCGCCATCCCTGCAGCCACGGTCACCGGATTGCCTGACAGGGTACCAGCCTGGTAGACGCCACCCAGCGGGGCCAGGTGTTTCATCACCTCAGCGCGACCGCCGAAGGCCGCAACCGGCAGACCACCGCCAATGACCTTGCCCAGTGCGGTCAGGTCGGGAACGATACCGTTCAACTCCTGGGCGCCACCGCGCGCCACGCGGAAGCCCGACATCACCTCGTCGAAGATCAGGATGGCACCGTACTGCGTGCACAGGCGGCGCATGGTCTGGAGGAATTCATCGCTGGCACGCACCAGATTCATGTTGCCGGCCACCGGCTCCACGATCACGCAGGCGATGTCGTTGCCGGACGCCTTGAAGGCCTCTTCCAACTGGGCCGCGTTGTTGTAGTCCAGCACCAGCGTGTGCTTGGCGAAATCTTCCGGCACCCCGGCCGAGGTCGGATTGCCGAAGGTCAGCAGGCCGCTGCCAGCCTTTACCAGCAGCGAATCCGCATGGCCGTGGTAGCAGCCTTCGAACTTGATGATCTTGTCGCGCCCGGTCGCACCGCGGGCCAGGCGCAGCGCGCTCATGGTCGCCTCGGTTCCGGAGGACACCAGGCGGATCTGTTCGATGGATGGGACCAGCTTGATGATTTCCTCGGCCATCTCGATTTCGGCCTCGGTGGGTGCACCGAAGGACAGTCCGCGCGCGGCCGCCTGCTGCACTGCCTTGACCACTTCCGGATGGGCGTGGCCGACGATGGCCGGTCCCCAGGAGCCGATGTAGTCGATGTAGCGCTTGCCTTCGGCGTCCCAGAACCACGGCCCTTCGGCCCGTTCGATGAAGCGCGGAGTGCCGCCTACCGAGCGGAAGGCGCGTACCGGGGAATTGACGCCGCCCGGCGTGCTTTGTTGGGCGCGGGCGAAGAGCGAGGCATTGGTCTTGGTCATGAGCGTGCGAAGGATGAAATCCTGGGATCAGTTCAGTTGATGGAGGGAGGCGCGTCCGGATCTTCAGATTCGCGCGCCCAGAAATAACGGTCCGGCATCAGTTTGCCCATGCCGATGCGCTGGGCATTGGCCAGTGCGGCCAGCGTGAATTCCTGCGCCTCGGAGGCCGCCAGTGGCACCTCCAGGCCATTGGCCAGCATCGCCGTCAGTGCCGCCGACAGGGTCGTGCCGGCGCCGACGAACGACCCCGGCAGGCGCGGCCAGGCGTCCTGGCGCACCAGACCGGATTCATCGAAGAGGGAGTTGGCCACCTCCTGCAGATCGGTCTGGGTATTGGTCACCAACAGGTACTCGCAACCCATCTCGATGATGCGCATGGCGTCCAGCATCAGGGCATCGCCGGTCACCGGCTCGCGCCAGGTCTCGGCCAGCCGGGTCAGTTCGCCGGCCGATGCGACCATCACGGTAGCTTGCGGGATCAGCAGTTCGCGGATGGCAATGAGGCGGTCGTCCTCGTCTTCCTGGTTGGCCAGGGCGCTGATGAACGGGTCCAGGATCAGCGGCACGTCGGGATAATCGGAGACGATTTCGGCGATCACCGAGATATTCTCGATGCTGCCCAGCGCGCCGACCTTGAAGGCCGCCACGGCCATGTCTTCCAGGATCACGCGAGCCTGGTCGGCGACCCAGTCGACATCGACCACCTGCACATCTTCGACACGGGCGGTGTCGCCGATCAGCAAGGCCGTCACGACGGACAAACCGTGGCAACCCATGGCGGCGTAGGTGGCGAGATCCGCCTGGACGCCGGTGGCGCCGACCGGATCGGCGGCGCCGAAGCTCAGGATGAGGGGGGGAGTTTGGTTTTGCACGTCTAGTAGATTAAGATAGCTGACTTAGCATTTTACTTGATTGATTTTAGGGATAGTCAGCCGTGACGAATAGCAGCCAAACCGAATTCAAAACCTGGATGTGCCTGATCTGTGGTTGGATCTACGACGAAGAAGCAGGCCTGCCGGAAGAAGGCATCGCCCCAGGCACCCGCTGGGACGATGTGCCCATCAACTGGACCTGCCCGGAATGCGGCGCCCGCAAGGAAGATTTCGAGATGGTCGCAATCTGATTGCAGCACCTGGCCGCACCCCGCGGCGCCGAGCTGCGCCCATCCGCCTTTGATGCCCCGGATAGCCGGATAGTATGTCCTCCAGAGCGTCCCCGCCTATTGCGGGGACGCCTCCTTCCCCCACTTTTTCTTGCCATGCGGGATTTGATGTAGGTCAAATTCCCTATCCGTGGCTTTTTCCCGTCACTTTGTTGTGCTGTCTGGTCGAATAAGTTTGCCGCATGGAAATTCTTCGGGATTTTCTAGGTAAAATCGAGCCCTGTACCAGCACTGTCCCGCTTACCGGATGATGGGCGCCCAGACGCCCGCGCCGTTTGCACCAGGCACTCCCCAGAAAGGCTTGCACCTTGGGCCAGCCGCCAACGGCGGTCAGCTCAGGCCATCCGGTGGCATCGGCACGCATCCGATGCGCGGTGCATTTCTCCTATCGCTCCGAGAGGCTGGTATGCCACACACCAAGGATTTCGTCATCGACGCACAACACGCGTGTCCGCCGCAGGATCGGTGGGGTCGCGAGGGACTGGAGCAGTTCCAGGCCTCGCTGCTCTCTCGCATGGCTGCCTCCAACCACGAAAGTCTGCATACGCGGCGACTGGCGGTGGCCATGGAGGGCCAGCGCTGCCTGGTACCGCTGACCCAGGCCGGTGAAATCGTCCCCTTGGTCGGGCATGCCATCACCCCTGTGCCGGCGACACGGCCCTGGTTTCGCGGTCTGCTCAACATTCGCGGCAACCTGATCGGTCTGGCCGACCTGATGGGGTTGGCAGGAGCGCCGTTACAGCGGGTCGGCACAGCCAGTCATGCCTTGTTACTGGCTCCGGGGGTTGCGCCACAGTGCGGCTTGCTGGTATCGGCCGTCCTGGGGCTGAGAGACATATCAGAAATGGTGAGAATCTCGAAAAATGACGATGAAGGAATTCGTATTCTTGGTGCAAACCAACGTTATAAAGACAGCAGCGGCCAACAATGGGACGAGCTGGACCTGGTGCAAATGAGTCAGGACAGCAGTTTCCTGGAGGTAGGGCGGTAGACCGCCCTCCCGAGAAGACCGTGGGCCGGCCACGCCGGCCTTCAATTACCACCGCATCATCACAAGACCCACACAATAGGGGTAGGAACACCGGTCATGGAACCGACCTTGCCGTATCTGTCGAATAAAGCCGCGCCGGTTGCGATCGCGTCCGAAACTGCAAGTCGGGCCGATCCGGGCATCGCCGTCGGCACAGCAGCTGTCGGCCTTCGCCTGCCTTATCTGCACCGCTATACCTTGCGCACGCAGACGCGCATGTTGCTGGGCGTGCTGGCCTTGTCGCTGACAGCCTTATTTCTGTTCATGTGGCTGGGCGCGCGACTGTACGTGCTGGCTACCCTGCAGACCAACCTCGCATCCGACCTGGTGATGCATTCCCAGCGCATCGGCAAAGCCGTACCCAACGCCATCCAGGGTAATCCGCAGGCCTTCATCCAGTTGGCCCAGAGTCGCACCGAGTTCAATCGTGATCTGCTGCTGCTGAGCAGCGGCGGCAGCTTCCAGGGCCAGACCATCGGCCTGCCCGATGCCCGCATGAAGCCTGCACTGGAAAACGTGGCGCGCATGTGGCGACGTACCGATCAGGCCGCCGATACCATCCTGGGCATGGAAAAGGAGCTCACCGGATTCGGTACCACCCTCAAGCACCTCAACCAGCTGCTTCCGGTGATGCTGGACCTGAGCGAGCAGATCGCCATGCTGCAATCGGAAGGACGGCCTACCACCCGCGAGATGAATGCCGCCAGCCAGCTGGTCATGCTGACGCTGCGCCTGGGTCGCAGTTCCAATGAATTTCTCACCTCCGACGGCGTCAATCCTGAAACCGCCTTCATGCTGGGCAAGGACATCACGGCCTTTGGCGATCTTTTGAAGAGTCTGCTGGAAGGCAGTGAAATGCTGCGCCTGCGGCCGGCCACCGACCCCGACCTGCGCGAGAAGCTGCAGGAACTGGCCAGGGTATTTGCCGACTACCAGCCGGAGATCGCCGGCATCCTCGGCAACCTGCAGAATTTCATCGCTGCCAAGCGTTCCGAGCAACTGGTCTTCGTCGAGAACGAGACCCTCAAGCGCCACCTCACCGAGCTGCAGGATGCCTACCGCAACGCCTTGAAGGCGAGGTCCTGGACCTTCTGGGCGATCCTGGTGGCGATGATCGCTGCCTTGCTCAGCGCCGTGGGCATCGCCCTGGTACAGCTGCAGAGCAGCCGCAACAATGCCGCCGCCGCCGAGGCCCGGCGCCAGGAAGCCGAGTTGCAGCGCCAGCTGGCCCAGCAGGAGGAAGAAAAGGCCATGCGCGCCAACCACCTGACCCAGGCCGCCATCCTGCGCCTGATGACCGAACTGCAAAAGGTCGCCGACGGCGACCTGACGGTACACACCACCGTCTCCGACGACGTCACCGGCGCCATCGCCGACTCCGTCAACTACACCGTGGAAGCCCTGCGTGGCCTGGTGGAACAGGTCACCCAGATGGCCGCCAAGGTGGCGCTCAGTTCCGAGCAGGTGCGTGGTACCACGACCGAACTGGGCGAGGCCGCCCGCGCCCAGGCGCGTCGTATCCAGCGCATTGCCCATGCCATGCTGGAGATGTCCAGGCAGATCGCCGGCATCTCGCTGTCGGCCGATGAATCGGCCGATGTGGCCCGGCATGCGGTGGTGGTGGCCGAGCGCGGTGCGCGCGCGGTGGAAGACGCGGTCAAGGCCATGGATGGCATCCGCGAGCAGATCAGCGAGACCTCCGACCGCATCGCCCGCCTGGGTGCCTCTTCCCAGATGATCGGTGAAATCACCGATTTGATTTCCGACATCACCGAGCGCACCAATGTGTTGGCGCTGAATGCTGCCATCCAGGCGGCTTCGGCCGGCGAAGCCGGGCGCGGCTTCTCGGTGGTGGCCGAAGAGGTGCAACATCTGGCCGAACGTTCCAGTGCCGCCACGCGCGAGATCGGCTCGCTGGTGCGCATGATCCAGGCCGATACCCGCGACGTGGTGGTGGCCATGGAAAAATCCACCAGCGGCGTCACCGAAGGTGCGGTGCTGTCCGACGCTGCCGGCAGCGCCCTGGCCGACATCCGCAGCGTTTCCAAGAAGCTGGCGGACCTGATCCAGGGCATGGCCGCGGCCACCCGGGAGCAGGCGGTCTCGGCCAATGGCGTGGCCCAGCAGATCCAGGGCATCCTGACCGAGAACGATGTCATCGAACAAAGCCGCGAACAGGTTTCCACCCTGTACGAAGAATTGTGGGACGCCGCCCGCAAGCTGGAAAACTCGGTCTCGCGCTTCCGCGTGACCGTCTCCTGAGCGAGGCACGGTCCTCATGCAACTCGATTCCGCATCCGCCGCCGCGCTCTCTGCGGGCGAAGATTCCCTGGGTCCGGCGTCCGGCCGCATCAATGCATCGCTGCGCCAGACCCTGCTGCCGCTGGTGACGATCGTCCGACAGCAGGATGGCGTCTGGCGCAGTTGTCTCGGCAAAGGGCATGCCGGTGCCGTGCCGCCCTTGTATCGCCGGACCCTGCTGACCTTGCGCGACTGTGCACGCAGCGTCGGCGCTGTGCATCTGGCCGATATCGCCAGTCAGCTCATCATGCTGCTGGAACAGCACACACCCGATTCGCCATTGGCACCGCCCAGATTGCTTCAGATCGAACAAGGTCTGGACCAGCTGGCGCGCCTGCTGGAAAGCCCAGGTTCGCCAGCAGTGCTTACTCTTCCGGGCAGCGAAGCGCCCCGACCGATCATGGGCAACGTCATGACGCCGCACGACGTGATTGATCCCGGTCTGCTGCCCGTCTTTCTGGAGGAGGCGCAGGAGCTCATGGCCAGCATCGGTGAGACCATGCTGGCGCTGCCCCCTGGCCACAGGCATACCCCTGCCGACACGGACCTGCTGGCCGAACTGGCGCGTCCGCTGCATACCCTTAAAGGCAGCGCCCGCATGGTCGGCGCGATGCGGTTGAGCCAGTGCGTGCACGAGATGGAGAGCGCGCTGCAGCGCCTGCAGACCGGCGAGGTAGCCCAGAATGCCGACGTATTGACCGCGCTGCTGGCGCTCTACGACCAGACCATGGAGCACTTCAGCAACCTGGAGCAGGCCGCCGCCTCGGTCCCGGCCGCAAGCCGATCTGGTGGCCTGCAGTCCCCCCTGCAGCCCCCCTCGCAGCCGCATTTCCGGGCAGCACCCGTGCTGCGCATCCGTACCACTGTGCTGGACCGCTTGCTCAATCAGGTCGGCGAAGTCTCGATCATGCGCGCCCGGCTGGACAATGAAGTGGCAGCCCTGCAGGACGATGTGCGCATACTGGGCGATCAATTGCGCACCCTGGCCGATCAGGTCAGGCAATTGCAGCGGCACACTGGCGCCGGTCCGGTCGTAGCGCACGAGCTGCAGGCTGCGACCCATGCCATGGATGCCGTGCTGGCGCAGGCATGGCGGCAGCAAAAGCATCTGCACGATGGCGTCGGCCGCGCCTGCGAAGGTCTGCGCCAGCAGGGACGCTATGCCCGCGAACTGCAGCAGGACCTGATGCACGCGCGCATGATCAAATTCAACAGCATGGAGTCCCGTCTGCAGCATCTGGCACGCCAGCTGGCCGCCGAGACCGGCAAGCCGCTGGTGCTGGACCTGTCCGACTGCCGGTTGCAGATCGACCGCGCCATCCTGGAGCGCCTGATGGGCCCGCTGGAGCACCTGCTGCGCAATTGCGCCGTCCACGGCATCGAGGACACCGCTGCCCGCCGCGCGGCCGGCAAGCCGCCTTCCGGTCAACTGCGCGTGCAGGCCGGTCATGAAGGCAACGAAGCCGTCATCCGCGTGAGCGACGACGGGCGTGGCCTGGACCTGGTCGCCATTCGTGGCAAGGCCCGCCAGCGTGGCCTACAGGCTGCCCAGGACGCTAGCGAAGCCGGGCTGGCCGAGCTGATCTTCGAGCCTGGTTTCACCACCTCGACGCAGGTGTCGGCGCTGGCCGGGCGTGGCATCGGCATGGATGTGGCGCGGGCTGAAGTAGCGGCCCTGGGCGGACGCATGACCGTGCATTCACGACCCGGGCAGGGCGTGCTGTTTACCCTCTATCTGCCGCTGTCGCTGGCCGTGCAACAGGTCTGCCTGCTGCAGCAGGGCCGGCAGCAGTACGCCATTCCCTCCACCCTGATCGACAGCGTATTGCAACTGCGCAGCGAACAGGCGCGCCAGGCCCTGGAGCAGCGTGTGCTGGAGGTCAATGGACGGCGCCTGGCCTTGTATCCGCTGCATCACCTGCTGCGGGAACAACTGGAGCCGGAGCAAGATGCCGACCTTGAAGGCGAGGCCGAGGCCGCCGATCAGGCCGACACCGACTCCGCCTTTGCGCTACTGATCAAGAGCGGTGACGAACTGATGGTGATCATGGCCGATCACGTCAACGGCAATCGTGAGGTGGTCGTCAAACCAGTCGGCCCGCAACTGGCGACCCTGGCCGGCCTGGTGGGCGCCACCGTGCTGGGGGATGGGCAGATCGTCCTGATCCTCAACCCGTTGCTGCTGGCCGGCTCGCGCCATGCCGATAGCAGCGTGGTCACGCCGGGCGTACAATAACGGGCTTTGGGCGGCCTGCCGGCGCGCCCTTGCACTTCGCCCGAGGCCCGTCATCGACTCCACACTCGTTTCCATTCTCCTGGCCACCACCCTGGCCGGCGTGGTCAGCATCACCGCTGCCGCGGTGTTCTCGTTTGCCTTGCTGTCGAAGATGGTGGAGCGTCTGGTCAGCCTGTCGGTGGGCATCATGCTCTCGACCTCGCTGTTGCACGCACTGCCCGAAGCCTTTGAATCCCAGGCGGAACCGCATACCCTCTTCGCGGTGCTGCTGGGCGGCCTGCTGGCCTTCTTCCTGCTGGAAAAGACCGCCATCCTGCGCCACTCGCACCATCACGAGGATGACGGACACGGTCACCACCACGGCCACGACAAGAAGGAAGCCGGCAAGGCCGGCTGGATGATCCTGGTGGGCGACGGCCTGCACAATTTCACCGACGGCATCCTCATCGCCGCCGCTTTCCTGGCCGATCCGCACCTTGGCCTGGTGACCGGGCTGGCCATCATCGCTCATGAGATTCCGCAAGAGATCGGCGACTTCATCGTGCTGCTCAATGCCGGTTTCTCGCGTACCCGCGCCTATGTGTACAACCTCATCTGCAGCCTCATGGCAGTGGCCGGCGGCACGCTGGGCTATTTCATGCTGGAGCGGGGGATGGAGTGGATTCCCTTCGTGCTGGTGTTCGCTTCGTCGGGCTTCATCTACATCGCCGTTTCCGACCTGATGCCGCAGATGCAGCGCCGCGCCACGTTGCGCGAGACCATTCCGCAGGTGATCCTGATTGCCGCCGGGGTACTGATCGTGCTGGCACTGACGCGCCACGCGCACGGTCACTGAGCACATCCGGTGCCTGGCCGTGGTGGAGATGATCCTCGCCATGATCGCCCCGGCTGTGTAGCATCCAGCGCAGGCCGATGCTGCAGACCAGTCCCAGCAGGCCGACGAACAACAGCAGGTCTTGGAGCATGATCCATCCTTTCATGGCAGTGGTGCGCCCGGCTGGCGGCACCTGACTGGGGACGCCTTGCCGGAAGCAGAGGATGGCTTCAATGTAGGTGGACGACGCGCACAGCGCCAATATCAAATCAGCCGGCGTGCCATCTCAATTTGATATGGCCGACCGTAGAGGGAGGAGAGGGCAGATGATTTCCATCCGGCAGTTGCGCTACTTCGTCGAGATCGTCGAGGCGCGAGGCTATACCCGGGCTTCCGAGCGCCTGTTCATCGCGCAATCGGCCCTGAGCCGGCAGATCAAGGAACTGGAAGCCGACCTCGACGTGGTCCTGCTCAAGCGCGATGCCAAGGCCTTCGAACTGACCCAGGCCGGCCAGGACTTCTATGCGCGCAGCCGCAGGATACTGCTTGATCTGGATCGCGCCGTGGCCCAAGCCCGCACCATCGGCAAGGGCGAGCATGGCGCACTGCGCCTGCTGCATTCCAGTTCGGTACCCTTGACCGCGCCCCTGGGGCCCACGCTCAATGATGTGCTGAAGGATTTCCCCGGGATTTCGCTGGAAATTTCCCAGACCCCGTCCGAATACCAGGCCCGCGAGATCGTCGAAGGCAGTGCCGATATCGGACTGGCACGGTTGCCCATCTTGCGCGCCAATCCCGATCTGGAGAGTACCGTGCTGTACCGCGAGCGCCTGGTGGCAGCGGTGCCGGCCGGACATCGGCTGGCGCAGCGCGCCGAAGTAGAGATTGCAGAATTGCGGGATGAATTCTTCGTCACCGTCCCGCATCGGGACCGTGGGGGACTGAGCTACCTGGTGGCTGAGCGCTGCATCGCGCATGGCTTCTATCCCCGCGTGGCACGGGCAACCTCGCGCAAGAATTCCCTGCTCAGTCTGGTCAATGCCGGTTTCGGCATCGCTGTGGTACCACAGAGTATGGCCAGTATTTCCTTGTCGGCCGGGGTCAGTTTCCCGGCCCTCACGGATGCCGATTTTCACTCGGAAGTCGCCTTGCTGCGCCGACGCGATGCGCCGGTGATGGTGCAGCAATTCGTGGAGACCTTCATGTCCCGTCTGCAGCAGACGGGACTGGGGGGCTAGTGGGCCTGGCCGGACTGGCAGCCCCGGACCCGGCCTGAGCGGCCGGGTGGGAATCAGTTGCCGGTCGCGACCGGTCGCTGAGGATCGGAGCTCCATTCGCTCCACGAGCCGGGATAGAGGCTCGCTCCCGAAAGGCCAGCTACCTCCAGCGCCAGCAGGTTGTGGCAGGCGGTGACGCCCGAGCCGCACTGCATGACCGCGGCCTGCGGATCGCCGATCACCGCCAGCCATTCTTCGCGCAATTGCGTCGCGCTCTTGAAGTGGCCATCGGCTTGCAGGTTGTCCTTGAAGAAGCGGTTCTTCGCGCCCGGGATGTGTCCGCCGACGGCGTCCAGCGTTTCGTTCTCGCCACGGAAGCGGTCCGGCGCGCGCGCGTCCACCACCTGCAATGACGGATTGCGCAGGTTCTCCAGCAGCGCCTGGGCATCCACCGTCGGCACCAGCGACGACAGATCCTGGATATTGCCCGCCGCAGCCGGTGGCGGCACTTCGGTGCTGAGGTTCTCACCCAGCGCCTGCCAGGCGGCCATGCCGCCATCGAGTACCGCTACGTCGCTGTGACCGATCCAGCGCAGCAGCCACCAGAGGCGTGCGGCGAACATGCCGCCGTGGGCGTCGTAGGCCACCACTTGTGTGTCGTTGTTGATGCCCAGATCACGCATGGCCTGCACGAATTGCTGGCGATCCGGCAGCGGATGGCGACCATGGAAGCGGCCTGTCGCATCGGTCTTGGGGCCGGACAGCAGCTCATCCAGATGCGCGAAACGGGCCACCGGGAGATGACCGGCGGCGTAGGCCTGGCGGCCGAAATCCGGATTGGCGAGGTCATGGCGGCAATCGACGAGCACCAGGTTCAGGTATTGCGCACGCGCCTTCAGGTCGCTGGCGCTGATGAGGGTTTGGTAGGTCATGGCTTTCTCCTTTAATCGTAGGCGGCGGATGTGGCGATGCTTACACCTCGGTCGCGATCGGGTCCACCTTGGGCAGGTTCTTGGCGGCCGTCTGGCTCTTGCGCTGGTTGCGATAGGTCGCCAGCATGCCGCTGGCCAGAATGATGACCATGCCGACCCAGCCCATCCAGCCCGGCGAATCGTTCCAGATCAGTACGCCGAACAGGCTGGAAAACACGATGCCCGTGTACTGCAGGTTGGCGGTCACCAGCGTATTGCCGAGCCGGTAGGCCCGCGTCATGGCGATCTGCGCCAGCGTGGCCGTCAAGCCTATCATGACCACCAGCAGTACGCCGGTGCCGGAATGGCTGTGCCATAGCGGCACACGACCGGTGACGACGCTGCCGACCAGTCCCGCCAGCACGCCCGTGGCAGAGAAGTAGAACACCACGCGGTACTCCGGTTCCCCCAGCAGCCCCAGCTTGCGCACCTGCAGGTAGACCAGCGCCGAGAGCACTCCCGAGACCAGCGAGATGACGCCGCCCAGCAACTGGTCGGCATTGAGGGAAGGGCGCATCAGCAGCGCCACACCGACGAAGCTCAGCGCAACCGTGCCGGCCAGACCCCATTCGAACTTCTTGTTGCCCTGCCACCAGCCGGCCACGAACAGCATCACCGCGATCCAGATGGAGGACATGTAGTTCAGCGTGGTGGCTGTCGCAATCGGTAACAGGCTGAAGGAGTAGAACCACATCCACAGCGAGATCACGCCGATGCCGCCACGGATCAGGTGGTCGCGCGGGAAGGGCGTGCGCAGGGTGCCGCCGTGCAGGCGGATCAGGCCGAAGATGAAGATCACCCCGATCAGTCCGCGACAGAGCACGATCTCGGAGGTCGAGTAGTAGTTGCTGGCGAGCTTGACGCACACGCCCATGATGGCAAAGAGGAATGAAGCGACGAGCATCCAGAGCGATTGCATGGCGGTGACGGATCAGTAGGAGAAGTGGAGGGGAGTGACTGAAACAAGAACAGGCGCACAACGACGGCCAGCAATAAAAAAGGCAGCCCCGGAATGAACCGGGGCTGCCGTTGTGCTGGTGCCGATGACCGTCGTCATGCGGGAGAGGGGGATACTGCTGCAGATGCTGGTGCCTGAGAGCTGGCGACAATGACGGCGCAGACTGCGTCCATCGTGTGCTTGCCGCTTCCCTTGCATCTGCTTTCCCCCTGCGCGGCCTGTGGCCGATGTTATGGTGTGCTGGTACCTTGCGGGACGTCCAGTTGCTGGCGATACCACTCATGGAAGTGCTGCATGCCATCCTCCATGGGCGACTGGTACGGACCGACTTCGCTGGTGCCGCGATCCATGAGTATACGACGACCGGCGTCCATGCGCTGGGCGATCTCGTCATCCTCGACGCAGGTCTCCATGTAGGCGGCCCGTTCGGCTTCCACCAGCTCGCGCTCGAACAGCGCGATTTCTTCCGGATAGTAGAACTCCACCACATTGGTGGTCTTCTGCGGGCCGGTCGGCCAGAGCGTGGACACCACCAGCACGTGCGGATACCACTCCACCATGATGTTGGGGTAGAGCGTGAGCCAGATGGCGCCGAACTTGGGTGGCTTGCCGTTGGAGAACTGCAGCAGCTTTTCCTGCCACTTGGCGTAGGTCGGCGAGCCGGACTTGATCAGGCCGTGGTTCACGCCCACGGTCTGGACGCTGTAGTCGCGGCCGAATTCCCACTTCAGGTCCGAGCAGCTCACGAAGTTGCCCAGGCCCGGATGGAAGGGCTCGACGTGGTAGTCCTCCAGGTAGACCTCGATGAAGGTCTTCCAGTTGTAGTCGCACTCGTGGACTTCGGTGTGGTCGTACAGGTAACCGGAGAAATCGAGGTCGCGGGTCACGCCCAGGTTTTTCAGCTTGTCGGCGATATCGACGCCGTTGGCCTCGAACAGCAGGCCATTCCAGCTCTGCAGCGGCGTCTTGGACAGGTTCATGCAAGGCGTCTCGCCAAAATGCGGCGCGCCGATCAGTTCACCCTTCAGGTCATAGGTCCAGCGATGCAGGGGGCAGACGATGTTGTTGGCATGGCCACGGCCATCAAGCATCTTGGCCTGGCGATGGCGGCAGACATTGGATACCAGTTCGATGCCTTGCGCATTGCGCACCAGCATGCGGCCTTCGTTTTCCCAGGGCAGCGTGGAATAGTCACCGGCATTGGGCACCATCAGCTCATGGCCGACGTAACGGGGTCCCTGCTGGAAGAGTTGTTTCAGTTCCCGCTGATAGAGCGGTTCGTCGAAGTAGACGTGGACTGGAAGTTGCGCGTTTGAACGCGCCAATTTGGCAAAAGTAGCAAGATCGGACATTTCCGCCCCCAAATTAATTTGCACCAACCTAAGGAAGAAAATCCGCAAAAACCTATGTTCAAATAATATGAAGAGGAAATTTTGGACAGAACCGAGGATTATGCCACAAAACCCCCATAAGGGGCCGGGTTTTGTGTCCAAAATGCCAGCATTTTGGACGAACTTACGCGACGGCCTCCAAAACCTTCGACAAATCCACGCCCTCGATTGACTTGGTCATCGCCGGTTTGTTCTAAAATACCGGGTTAGTTTTCTGAATGGGTCGATATGCCTAGAACCTCTGCCGCCTCCGGCGCTGCCGCGACCGCCGCCTTGCCGGCCTCCTTCGAACAAGCCATGGAAGAGCTGGAGCAGCTGGTGGCGCGGATGGAAGCTGGCGAACTGCCGCTGGAAGCCTCGGTGGCCGCCTACAAGCGTGGCTCGGAACTGGTCAAGTTCTGCGCGGCCCAACTGGAGAAGGTGGACAGCCAGGTCAAGCTGCTCGAAGGCGACATGCTCAAGCCCTTCCAGGCGACCGACGCGGGCAACGAGGACGATTGATGAATGCACCTATCACCGCCGCTGGCGCGCAGATGTCGCTGGCCTCGATGGCATTCGCGGACTGGATGAACCAGGTCCAGGTCGGCATGGAACACGTGCTGGACCGTTTCCTGGCACCGACCACGGTGGTGCCGGCGCGTCTGCACGAGGCCATGCGCTACACCGCCATGGATGGCGGCAAGCGCGTGCGGCCACTGCTGGTCTATGCCGCCGGTGATGTGTTCGATACGCCGCCAGCCCTGCTGGACCGGGCTGCGGCAGCAGTAGAGATGATTCACGTCTATTCGCTGGTGCATGACGACATGCCCTGCATGGATGACGATGCGCTGCGCCGTGGCAAGCCTACCGTGCATGTGAAATACGACGAAGCCACCGCGCTGCTGGTGGGCGACGCGTTGCAGGCACAGGCCTTCGAGACCTTGTCGGCGCCGCTGGAAGCTGAGCTGAAGACCGACGCCGACCTGCCGGCACGCCAGTTGCGCATGCTCAACCTGCTGGCCCAGGCCTCGGGCTCGGTAGGCATGTGCGGCGGCCAGGCCATCGACCTGGCCAGCGTGGGCATGACCCTGTCGCTGGCCGAGCTGGAGCAGATGCATCGCCTCAAGACCGGTGCCCTCTTGCGCGCAGCGGTGATGCTGGGCGCGCTGGGTGGCAAGGCGCTCACCCGGGACGAGAGCGCGGCGCTGGATGACTATGCGCGCGCCATCGGCCTGGCCTTCCAGGTGGTGGACGACATCCTCGACGCCACCGCCGATTCGGCCACGCTGGGCAAGACCGCCGGCAAGGACGCCGCCGACAACAAGCCGACCTATGTGTCCATCCTGGGCCTGGCCGAGTCGCAGGCGCTGGCCGAGCGACTGCGCGGCGATGCCCACCGGGCGCTCGCCCCGTTCGGCGACAAGGCGCGCCGCCTGCGCGAGCTGGCGGACCTGATCGTACACAGAAAGACCTGAGAGACGTAATCCAAGGCATGAAGACGGACCACGCGGCAACCTGCCAGGCGCGGCCTTCAGACCCCAACACGGTAACAACAGATGCTCCTGAACACCATCAATGACCCGGCCGACCTGCGCCGCCTGTCCCGTCACCAATTGAAGCCGCTGGCTGAAGAGTTGCGCGGCTTCCTGCTGGATTCGGTGTCCAAGACCGGCGGCCACCTGTCCTCCAACCTGGGCACGGTCGAGCTGACCATCGCGCTGCATTACGTCTTCAACACCCCGCAGGACCGCATCGTCTGGGACGTCGGCCACCAGACCTATCCGCACAAGATCCTCACCGGTCGTCGCGAACGCATGGGCAGCCTGCGCCAGCAGGAAGGCATCTCCGGCTTCCCGCGCCGCATCGAGAGCGAATACGACACCTTCGGCACCGCGCACTCCTCGACCTCCATTTCGGCCGCACTGGGCATGGCCCTGGCGGCCAAGACCCAGGGCTCGGACCGGCACGCCATTGCCGTCATCGGCGACGGCGCCATGACTGCCGGCATGGCCTTCGAAGCGCTCAACAATGCTGGCGTGCATGAAGACATCAACCTGCTGGTGATCCTCAACGACAACGACATGTCGATCTCGCCCCCGGTGGGCGCGCTGAACCGCTACCTGGCGCGCCTGATGTCCGGCAAGTTCTACGCCAAGGCCCGCGACGTGGGCAAGTCGGTGCTGCCCGGCCCGGTGCTGGAACTGGCCAAGCGCCTGGAAGAGCATGCCAAGGGCATGGTGGTGCCGGCGACCATGTTCGAGGAATTCGGTTTCAACTACATCGGCCCCATCGATGGTCACGACCTCGATTCGCTGGTCCCCACCCTGCAGAACCTGAAGCACCTCAAGGGGCCACAGTTCCTGCACGTAGTGACCAAGAAGGGCCAGGGCTACAAGCTGGCCGAGGCCGACCCGGTGCTCTACCACGGTCCCGGCAAGTTCAACCCCAGCGAAGGCATCAAGCCCAGCGCCGGCGGCAAGCTGACCTATACCCAGGTGTTCGGCGAATGGCTGTGCGACATGGGTGCGGCCGACGACAAGCTGGTCGGCATCACCCCGGCCATGCGTGAAGGCTCGGGCATGGTCGCTTTCGAAAAGAAATTCCCGGAACGCTACTACGACGTCGGCATCGCCGAGCAGCACGCCGTCACCTTCGCCGCTGGCATGGCTTGCGAGGGGATGAAGCCGGTGGTGGCGATCTACTCGACCTTCCTGCAGCGTGCCTACGACCAGTTGATCCACGACGTCGCGCTGCAGAACCTGGACGTCACCTTCGCCCTGGACCGTGCCGGCCTGGTCGGTGCCGACGGCGCCACGCATGCAGGCAACTACGACCTGGCGTTCCTGCGCTGTATTCCGAACATGGTGGTCATGGCCGCGGCAGACGAAGACGAATGCCGCAAGATGCTCTCCACCGCCTACCAGTACCCCGGCCCGGCCGCGGTGCGTTACCCGCGTGGTGCCGGCGTCGGCGCCAGCGTACAGAAGACACTGGACACCCTGCCGCTGGGCAAGGGCGAAATCCGCCGCCACGGCAAGGACATCGCCATCCTCGCCTTCGGCAGCCTGCTGGCCCCGGCCCTCGGTGCCGGCGACAAGCTCAATGCCACGGTCGCCAACATGCGCTTCATCAAGCCGCTGGACGTGGAACTGGTCCGGCAACTGGCCGAGAGCCATGACGCCCTGGTCACGGTGGAAGAGGGCTGCATCATGGGTGGCGCTGGTGCCGCCGTCTCGGAAGCGTTGGCCGCAGCCGGCATCAGCAAGCCCATCCTGCACCTGGGCCTGCCGGACCGCTTCATCGACCACGGCGATGCGGGCCAATTGCTGGCGCAATGCGGGCTGGATGCGGACGGCGTCGCCCAGTCCATCGTGCAACGTTTCGGCAAGGACCAGCCTAAGCTGGTAGTCAACAACGGCTGATTTCACCTTCCCGAAACCGGGGGGGCAGATAAAACGCCTCGCTGGAATTCTCCAGCGAGGCGTTTCGTTTCCTGCTTCTGTTAGTGGGGCAAACTAACGCTCCCGCCCCTTCTGCCACAACACATCCTGTCCGCCGGCCTCGCGGTTGAGCACCCGGGCCAGCACGAAACACAGGTCGGACAGCCGGTTCAGATATTGCCGGGCCGGCGCATTCACGCCCGACTCGGCCTTCTCCAGCAAGACCACGCTGCGCTCGGCGCGCCGGCATACCGTGCGGCAGACATGCGCCAGCGCGGCGGTACGCGAGCCACCCGGCAGGATGAATTCCTTCAGCGGCGGCAGTGTGGCGTTGTATTTCTCCAGCAGGGCGTCCAGCCGCGCCAGGTGGGCCTCGGCCAGCACCGTGTAACCGGGGATGCAGAGTTCGCCGCCTAGGTCGAACAGGTCGTGCTGTATCGAGACCAGTTCCTCCCGCAAGGCGTCCGGCAGGGTCTCGCACAACAGCAGGCCCAGCTGCGAATTGAGTTCATCCACATCGCCCAGCGCCTGGATGCGCAGGCTGTCCTTGCCCACGCGGCTGCCATCGCCCAGGCCGGTGCTGCCGTCATCTCCGGTGCGGGTGGCGATCTTGCTAAGTCGGTTGCCCATCGTTGCTCCTTGATAATGCGCGCCAGCTTAAGCGCAAGCCCGATGCAAGGCAAGCGTCCCGCCGGATGCGAGAGGACGCGCCAGCGACGCAAGAATCACGTAAATAATTCACTTGATTTGCCCGCCTTGCCGCGACGGCATGGGAGATTTGCCCGATCTCCCGCCCGCAAGAGAGTAAAATTCATCGATTGGATCAGTGGTCAGTCCACTGCAGCGGCCGGGGTGGCTACTGCAACGGCCCTGCATCCTCCCCCAACAAGACCTAGAACAACGACCGAGACACAAGACTCCAGAGAGAAACCGAGAAATCGCATGAACCATCTAGTTGACGCCCGCAAACTGAAACGCCCCGTACCGCAGGCCTTGCTCGACGAGCTCAAGACCCTCTTCGGTGAGCGTTGCTCCACCACCCTGGCCATGCGCGAGCATCACGGCCGTGACGAATCCTCCTACGATCCCATGCTGCCCGACGCCGTCGTGTTCGCCCACAGCACCGAGGAAGTCGCCGCCTTCGTCAAGCTCTGCAGCCAGTACGACACCCCCATCATCCCCTACGGTGCCGGTACCTCGCTGGAAGGCCACGTGCTGGCCCTGCAGGGCGGTGTGACGGTGGACCTGTCGCAGATGAACCGGGTGCTCGCAGTCAACGGCGAAGACCTGACCGCCACCGTCCAGGCCGGCGTCACCCGCAAGCAACTGAACCTGGAGATCAAGGACACGGGCCTGTTCTTCCCCATCGACCCGGGAGCCGACGCCTCGCTGGGCGGGATGGCCTCGACCCGTGCGTCCGGCACCAATGCCGTGCGCTACGGCACCATGAAGGAAAACACCCTGACCCTGACCGTGGTCACGGCCCAGGGCGAGATCATCAAGACCGGCACCCGTGCCAAGAAATCCTCGGCCGGCTACGATCTGACCCGCGTCTATGTCGGCAGCGAAGGCACGCTGGGCATCATCACCGAAGTCACCGTGCGCCTCTATCCGCAGCCCGAGGCCATTTCTGCCGCCATCTGCTCCTTCCCCAGCGTGGCCGATGCGGTCAATACGGTGATCCAGACCATCCAGATGGGCGTGCCGCTGGCGCGCGTGGAGTTGCTCGATGAAAACGGCGTGCGCGCCATCAATGCCCACGACAAGCTGACCCTGCCGGTCAACCCGCTGCTGCTGTTCGAATTCCACGGCAGCGAGAATGGCGTCAAGGAACAGGCCGAGCTGGTACAGGACCTCGCCAACGAAAATCACGCCCTGGGCTTCGAATGGGCCACCCGCCCGGAAGATCGCACCCGCCTGTGGACCGCCCGTCACAACGCCTATTTCGCGCTGCTGCAACTGCGCCCGGGTGCGCGCGCCATCTCCACCGACTGCTGCGTACCGATCTCGCGCCTGGCCGAATGCGTGCTGGCCACCAAGGCCGACTGCGAAGAGCAGGGGCTGATCCACGCCATCATCGGTCACGTCGGCGACGGCAATTTCCACGTGCAGATGATGGTGGACCCCAATGATCCGGCCGACATCGCCCGCGCCGAAGGCGTCAATGAACGCATGGTCGCGCGCGCCCTGTCCATGGACGGCACCTGCACCGGCGAGCATGGGGTGGGCCTGCACAAGATGGACTTCCTGATCCAGGAGCACGGCGACGGCGCCATCGCCGTCATGCGCGCCATCAAGCACGCGCTGGACCCGAAGAACATCATGAACCCGGGCAAGATCCTGCGCTGGGAACAGTAAACCTTGGATCAAGTATCTTGCTTGCCGTTGACTTCATCGGCCGGCCGTTCGGACTGAGTAGCGGCATTGCCGCGTATCGAAGGGGCGCCGTCAGTACGTCTTCGATACGGCCCAGAGGGCCTACTCAGTCCGAACGGTAGTTTTTTGATGTTGACGACAGTAGCGCAGTTTTGTCAGCGCTGATTTGTTGGTTTTCAGCAGTTTGTTAGTTGAACAAAGAGCAGGGCGTTTTTGCATGCCCTTCGCTAAAGCAGCAGGAATCCATCACCCATGGCCACCCGCCTACCGCCCGTCCATGCCTTGTCCGCCTTCGAAGCGGCAGCCCGTCATAACTCCTTCGCCATCGCGGCCGAGGAGCTTTGCATCACGCCATCGGCACTGTCGCACCGTATCCGCCTGCTGGAAGAATTTGTCGGCGAGCGCCTGTTCTATCGCGATGGCCGCTCCATCGGGCTCTCCGAATTCGGTCGCCGCTATCTCGACGTGGTGCGCTCGGCGCTGCGCACGCTGACCGATTTCCCCATGCCGCACCGCAATGCCGCCGTGCAACCCAAGATCAAGGTGATGCTGCCGCCGACCTTCGCGCGCCACCTGCTCATGCCGCGCATCGCCGACTTCACCCAGCGCCATCCGGAGATCGTGGTGGAGCTGTATCTCTCGGTGCCGCTGTACGACCTGTCGCTGTCGGAAAGCGATGTCGAGATCCGCTTTGGCGCCGGCAACTATCCCAACATCATCACCGAAAAGCTGTTCGAGGAACCGGCCTTCGCCGTGGCCAGCCCTGGCTACCTGAAGACCCTGCCGCCGATGAAGTCGCCCGCCGACCTGCAGCATGCGACCCTGCTGCGCTCGGCGCTGGAGCCCTGGCAGCCGTGGTTCGAGGCCGCCGGTCTCAAGGACTGGGTGGAACCTTCCGCCGGCCTGCGCGTGGACGACCTCGGCCTGCTGCTCGAAGCGGTGCGCCATGGCTACGGCGTCGGCCTGACCCGCCAGCATTTCGCCGAAGAACTGCTGGCGCGGGGCGAGATCGTCGAATTGTTCGACGTACGCCTGCGCACCCCGCCGCATGCCTACTACGTGGTCTATGAGCGCGCCGTGCGCGAACGGCCCGAAGTCGATACCTTCATCAGCTGGATGCAGAACGCCTTCCGCAACATCTGAGCCCGCACCAGATGCCTGCGTCAGCACCGGCCGCCCTGAAAATAATTCACGGCGGCCGGAAATTCTTTTCAGTGGCCCAGTGGGCAACATCGCCCCGTGCGGCGCGGCAAAATTCGTTACACTTGTCGGACTGAAAAAGCCCGACCCATGCGGGCTGACAACAAACGAGACAGCGTGCGCCGTGCCGCCGGACGCAAAGAGGGACGTCCACACCCACACGCCTGCCTAGCCCAACGCCGAGGTCCAGCATGAATGCTCCCGTCCAACCGTCCTTCGCGCCGGCGCGCCAGCGCGAAGTCGTCGATGCCCTGCGCCGGGTCCTGCCTGGCCACTGCGTGCTGTTCGACGAGGAAGACACCCGCCCCTACGAATGCGACGGCCTGGCCGCTTACCGCCAGCTGCCGATGGTAGTGGTATTGCCCGAGACCGAGGCCCAGGTGGTAGCCATCATGCAGACCTGCCACGCGCTGCAGGTGCAGATCGTCCCGCGTGGCGCCGGCACCGGCCTGTCGGGCGGGGCCATGCCGATTGCCGACGGGGTCGTGGTCTCCACCGCCAAGTTCAACAAGATCATCAAGCTGGACAAGTATTCGCGCACCGCCGTGGTTCAACCGGGCGTGCGCAACCTGGCCATCTCGGAAGCGGCCGCGCCGCATGGTCTCTATTACGCGCCGGACCCGTCTTCGCAGATTGCTTGCACCATTGGCGGCAACGTGGCCGAGAATTCCGGCGGCGTGCACTGCCTCAAATATGGCCTCACGGTACACAACGTCCTGCGCGTGCGCATGGTCACCATCGAGGGCGACGTCGTGGAACTGGGCAGTGGCGCGCTGGACGCCCCGGGCCTTGACCTGCTGGCGGTGTTCATCGGTTCCGAAGGCATGCTGGGCGTGGTCACGGAGGTGACCGTCAAGCTCGTGCCCAAGCCGCAGGCCGCGCGGGTGATCATGGCGTCCTTCGATGACGTGGTGAAGGGCGGCAATGCAGTCGCCAACGTGATCGCCGCCGGCATCATCCCGGCCGGCCTGGAGATGATGGACAAGACCAGCTCTCGCATGGTGGAACCCTTCGTCAAGGCCGGTTACGACATCGACGCCGAAGCCATCCTCCTGTGCGAGTCCGATGGCACCGTGGAAGAGGTGGAAGAAGAGATCGGCCGCATGACTGCCGTGCTCAATGCCAGCGGTGCTACCGCCATCGCCTGCTCGGCCTCGGAAGCGGAGCGCCTGCGCTTCTGGTCCGGTCGCAAGAACGCTTTCCCGGCCGCCGGCCGCATCTCGCCCGACTACTACTGCATGGATGGCACCATCCCGCGCAAGAAACTGGCGCAGGTGCTGCTGGGCATCGCCGAGATGGAAAAGAAGTACGGCCTGCGCTGTGCCAACGTGTTCCACGCGGGCGACGGCAACCTGCATCCGCTGATCCTGTTCGATGCCAACCTGGCCGATGAATTCGACCGCGCCGAACTGTTCGGTGCCGAGATCCTGGAGCTGTGCGTGGAAGTCGGTGGCACCATCACCGGCGAACACGGCGTGGGCATCGAGAAGATCAACTCCATGTGCGTGCAGTTCTCGCCCGCCGAGCGCGAGGCCTTCTTCAAGTTGAAGCGCGCCTTCGACACTGCCTTCCTGCTCAATCCGGACAAGGCCATTCCCACCCTGCATCGCTGTGCCGAGTACGGCAAGATGCACGTGCAGCGCGGCCAGCTGCGCTTCCCCGACCTGCCGAGATTCTGATCATGCAAGAGCACGCCCAACCCGACTTCGATGCCGTGCTGGCATCCTTCCGTGAACGCATCCTCTCCGGCCGCGCCTTGCAGATTCGCGGCGGCGGCACCAAGGAATGGTATGGGCAGGTGCCAAGCGGCGACCTGCTCGATACCCGGCCCTACAGCGGCATCATCGATTACGAACCGACCGAACTGGTCATCACCGCACGCTGCGGCACGCCGCTCTCCGAGATCGACGCCGCCCTGGCCGAGCACAACCAGATGCTGGCCTGGGAGCCACCGCGATTCGGCGGCGCGGCCACCGTCGGCGGCATGGTGGCAGCCGGACTTTCCGGTCCCTCGCGCGCGGCAGCCGGTGCGGTACGCGACTTTGTGCTGGGCGCGGTATTGATGGACGCCCAGGGTGAGCAACTGCATTTCGGTGGCCAGGTCATGAAGAACGTCGCCGGCTATGACATCTCGCGCCTGCTGGCGGGCTCGCTGGGCACGCTGGGCCTGATCCTGCAGGTCTCGCTGAAGGTCTTGCCGCGCCCCTTCGCCAGCAGCACCCGGGTGTTCGAGATCAACCAGGAAGGCGCTCTGCGCCTGTTGAACCAGAGCGCCGGCCAGCCGCTGCCGCTGGTGGCCAGCGCCTGGGTCGGCAATGTGCTGACCCTGCGTCTGGCGGGTGCGCAGGCTGCGGTGGATTCAGCGATCAAGAAGCTGGGTGGCACCGAATTGAGCAATCCGGACGATTACTGGACCGACCTGCGCGAGCAGACCCATCCCTTCTTCGCCCAGCCCGAAGCGCCGCTGTGGCGCCTGTCGGTGCCGTCGGTGGCGCCACCGATCGACCTGCCGGGTAACCAGCTGATCGAGTGGGGCGGGGCGCAGCGCTGGTTGCGCCCGCAAGGCAATGTGGATGCGGTCGCCATTCGCGCCGCCGCCCTGGCGGTGGGCGGGCATGCCAGCCTGCATCGCGGGGGCGACAAGGCCATCGGTGTATTCCATCCGCTGCAACCGGCGGTGGAAAAGATCCATCGCAAGCTCAAGCAGCAATTCGACCCACGCGGCATCTTCAATCCCGGCCGCCTGTACGCCAGCCTGTAAGCGAACTACTTAGCCAGCGACCCTCCATGCAGACCAACTTAGCCGATTTCATCCGCAACACCCAGGCCGGCGAGGAAGCCGACAGCATCCTGCGTTCCTGCGTGCATTGCGGTTTCTGTACCGCCACCTGTCCCACCTACCAGTTGCTGGGCGATGAACTGGACGGCCCGCGTGGTCGCATCTATCTCATCAAGCGGGTGCTGGAAGGCAAGCCCGCCACTGCCGCCACGCAGTCGCACCTGGACCGCTGCCTGACCTGCCGCAACTGCGAATCCACCTGTCCGTCCGGCGTGCAGTATGGTCGCCTGGTCGATATCGGTCGCAGGGTGGTGGAGCAGCAGGTACCACGCCCCCTGTCACAGCGCGTGATGCGCACCGCCTTGAAGGAGCTGGTGCCGCGCAAGTGGATTTTCCGTCCCGCCATGAAAGCTGGCCAACTGGTGCGCCCGCTGTTGCCCAAGCTGCTGCAGAACAAGGTGCCGCTGCCGCAGGATGCCGGCACCTGGCCCACGCGCACCCATGCGCGCCAGATGCTCTACCTCGAAGGCTGCGTGCAGCCCTCGATGGCGCCCAACATCAACAGCGCCACCGCCCGCGTGCTCGATGCCCTCGGCGTGCAGTTGTTCGCGCCCCCCAAGGCCGGCTGCTGCGGCGCCATCCGCTATCACATGAATGACCAGGACGGCGGCCTGGACGACATGCGTCGCAACATCGACGCCTGGTGGCCCTACATCGAAGGCCGGGATGGCATCCGGGCCGATACCATCGTCATGAATGCCTCCGGTTGCGGCGTCACCGTCAAGGAATACGGCCATCTGCTGCAGCACGATCCTGTCTATGCCGAAAAGGCGCGCCGCATCTCGCACATGACCCGCGACATCAGCGAAATCCTGCCCGAGTTCGAAGACCAGTTGAAACACCGGCTCAAGGACTTCAACGGCAAGCGCGTGGCCTACCACCCGCCCTGCACCCTGCAGCATGGCCAGAAGATACGCGGCAAGGTCGAGACCATCCTGCGCGCGGCCGGGGTGGATGTGCAGTTGTGCGCCGACAGTCATCTCTGCTGCGGGTCGGCCGGCACCTATTCGATCCTGCAACCGGAGCTCTCCTACCGCCTGCGCGATGACAAGATCGGCAAGCTCCAGGCCACCGATCCCGACATGATCGTCACAGGCAATATCGGCTGCGTCACCCATCTGCAATCCGGCACCGAGACCCCGGTACGGCACTGGATCGAATTGCTGGACGCCGCGCTGGTGGCGGTTTCCTGACGATTTGCTGACGGCTTGCTGAGGCATCGCCGGCCGCCCCCGGATGCCCTGCAAGTTGCTCTGAGAACAACCCAAGCCCCGCTCTGCGGGGCTTTTTTGTGGCCATTTTGATCATGACCTGGGCAATTTGACCCCATTTATCCAAACCGGCTTGACGGCAGGGGGCATAAGTCAATAAGCTTCGTCCTTTTTTCCGCGCAGCGGGAAAAAACCGGTCCCCGTTTCTCATCGGAAACAGGTGATTTCCGACAATCCCGACGATCGGCGCAGCGTCCCGCCACGGCCCCGCGCCCAGACAATCAGCCCTCACCATCATCGTCCTCGCACCGGCGCCATGCCACTTGCGATCGAGGGGCAGGAGAACCCATGAAAAAACGCATTCCGCCGGCCATCTTCATCTTCATTGCGATGCTGCTGGGCATCCTGGTCGGCTACCTGATCTTCAGTCATCTGGACAAGGCCCAGGCCAAGGAACTAGCCGGCTACATCTCGATTGCTTCCGACCTGTTCCTGCGCCTGATCAAGATGGTCATCGCACCCCTGGTGTTTTCCACCCTGGTGGTGGGTATCGCCCACATGGGTGACGCCAAGTCGGTCGGCCGCATCTTCGGCAAGTCTCTGGCCTGGTTCTTCATCGCCTCGCTGGTCTCGCTGGCACTGGGCATGATCATGGCCAACCTGCTGCAACCGGGCGCGGGCGTGGCGCTGCCACCGCCTGACGCGGCTGGTGCCGGCCTGGCCACGGGCAAGTTCACGGTCAAGGAATTCTTCAACCACCTGGTCCCCAAGTCCATTGTCGAGGCCATGGCCCAGAACGAAGTGCTGCAGGTGGTGGTGTTCTCGATGTTCTTCGGTATCGCCCTGGCGTCCCTGGGCGAGCGCGGCAAGCACCTGCTGGCGGTGATCGACGATCTGTCGCACACCATGCTCAAGATCACCGTCTACGTCATGAAGTTTGCCCCGGTGGCGGTGTTTGCGGCGATGGCGGCGACTGTGGCGGTCAATGGCCTGGAGATCCTGGTCAGCTTCGCGGTCTTCATGCGTGACTTCTATTTCTCGCTGGTGCTGCTATGGGCCATCCTGATCGCGGTGGGCTTCGTGTTCCTGAAGAAGCGCATCTTCCGCCTGCTGGCGCTGATCAAGGAAGCCTTCCTGCTGGCTTTCGCCACGGCCAGCTCGGAAGCTGCCTATCCCAAGCTGCTCGATGCGCTGGACCGCTTTGGCGTCAAGCGCAAGATTTCCAGCTTCGTCATGCCGATGGGGTATTCCTTCAACCTCGACGGCTCGATGATCTACTGCACCTTCGCCACGCTCTTCATCGCGCAGGCCTACGGCATCCACCTGCCGATCTCGACCCAGATCACCATGATGCTGGTGCTGATGCTGACCTCCAAGGGCATCGCCGGCGTGCCGCGTGCCTCGCTGGTGGTGATCGCCGCGACCCTGCACCAGTTCAACATCCCCGAAGCGGGCCTGCTGGTGATCCTGGGTATCGATACCTTCCTCGATATGGGGCGCTCGGCCACCAACGCCGTGGGCAACTCGATTGCCTCGGCCGTGGTCGCCAAGTGGGAAGGTGGTCTGCTGAGCGAAGAAGAAGCGGCGCGTGCCGAAGCCGAGATCGAACAGGAAGCCGAAGCCACGCTGCACAACGAAGCCTGATCACCCGCGGTTTAGGGCCTGTTCACATCTAATCTCGCAGATCAAATGTGAACAGGCCCTAGTGATGTGAATGCAATGCCGTCCAGTCTGTCGCTGGACGGCATTGTTCGTTTCAGGCCGGCACGGCTTCCTGCTGCTTGACCGCGACCCACTCCTGCAGGGTGATCTCGATGGTGATGAAGGACAGGTTGGCACCGCGCACGAAGCGGCCGGCGAAGATCTTGCCGTCAGTGTCGGCCACCACGCCCTGTAGTGGATGGGGATTGCCCTGGCCATCGGAAAAGCCGATCTCGCCGAAGACATTGAGGATTTCCACACCCGGTCCGTTGATCTCCATCTCGCGTGGGCCGTTCGGGGTGGCGTATTGCAGGTGGGCATCGATCAGGCTGCCGATGGCGCCGCGCACGATGGCGGTCTTCATGCCGTGCTGGCGGCACAGCGCTTCCACGCTTTCGGTCAGGTCCTGGTTGGGTTTGAGGCGGGCCATCACGAGCTTGCCGAGGCGGCCTTCTTCTACGTGAATAGGGGGGGTATGGTCGTCGCGTGTCGTAGTGTCGTTGGCGTGGAGAGTCATCATCATTCCATGGGTGTCGGATGCAATAGACTGAAGTGCGTCTCTTCATCGCTGTTGACGACGAAGGCGCCCCGGGAGAACAAGCAAAGGCGGATGATGAGCGGATCGTCGCCCACTTCCACCGTATCGAGCAGGAGATGGCCGCCGTGGAGGGCGCCGTCACCGTCGATGAATCCTGAATGGCAATGCAGTAAAACCTTTCCGTCCTGGTTCTGGCCCACCGTGATGGCGCCGGTGATGAAGGTGATCACCCCTTCGAGCACATGCGGCGGGCCGTAGTCATAGGGACGGCTGGCGTCCCCGGTATGTTCGATGCGGTGATAGTGCAGCCGCCGTGCCGTGCCACCGCACATGCGGCCCACGCCGCCGCGCTGGCCATAGCGCGCCAGCACGCTTCGCAGCGACTCGCCCACGGAGCTGCCCGGTTGCAGCGTGATGCGCAGTTCCTCGGCCGGGTCGGCCTCCAGGTCCAGCGTGCGCGGATAGCTTTGCTGGCCTGCGTGCAGGAACTTGCGTACCTCGACGAAACCGGTGCCGGCCGCGGCCTGGGCGGTCTTGTTCGTCAGCTTCATAGGCGGTATTCCCCCTGTTCTTCCAGCAGTGCCTTGATCTGTTTCTTGACGATCTTGCCGTAGCCGGACTTGGGCATGTTGTCCCAGTAGACGAAGCGGCGCGGCCACTTGTACTTGCCGATGCGCTCTTCCAGGTGCGCCAGCAAGGCGGCGCTATCGACCTGCTGGCCGGCCTTGCAGACGATCACCGCCAGGCCGCTCTCGCCCCACTTGGGGTCGGGCACGCCCAGCACGGCCACCTCCGACACGGCCGCGTGCGTGAGCAGGGCTTCCTCGATCTCGCGTGGATAGACATTGGAACCGCCCGAGATGTACATGTCCGAAGAACGCCCGGTGATGTAGAGGAAACCATCCTTGTCCACATGACCGAGGTCGCCGGTATGGAACCAGTCATGCTTGAAGGCCTTGGCATTGGCGTCCGGATTGTTGTGGTATCCCATGAAGACGGCCGGTCCGCGCACGCAGATTTCACCGGTCTCGAAGGGCGCCAGTTCCTGGCCGTCGTCGTTGAGGATGGCGATCTGCATGCCGGTACGCGGCATGCCGCAGGTGCCGACCCGCGCCTGCGGATGGGCGTCGTCGTCGAAGTGCAGGTAGGGCGGCAGGAAGGTGATGTTGCCGGTGACTTCGCCCAGGCCGTAATACTGCACCAGCACCTTGCCCAGTTTTTTCAGCGCATACACCTGGTCGGCGCGGTACATGGGTGCGCCGGCGTAGATGACGTGCTTCAAGGATGAGTGGTCGTAGCGATCCACCGATTCATCCTCGACCAGGATCTTGACGATGGTGGGGACCGTGAAGAGATTGTCCACCTTGTATTTTTCCACCAGCTGCCAGGCTTCCTCGACCACCAGCCGTTCGGACGACAGCAGGATGCTGGCCGCGCCACGCGCGGTGTTGATGACGGCGTGGATACCGGCACCGTGCGACAGCGGTGCCACCACCAGCGAACGCGATTGATGGTTCAGGCCCGGCATCAGGTCGGCCAGGTGGTTGGTCACGACGAAGGCCATCTGGCCGTGCGAGAGCACGCCTGCCTTGGGATGACCGGTGGTGCCGGAGGTATAGAAGAACCACATCGGGTCTTCGTAATCGACTTCCACTTCGCGGAAGCTCTCCTGGCCACCCTCGGCCACCAGTGCCTCGAAATCCAGCTCGCCGGGGCGCGCATCGGCCAGGGCGATGACATGCTCCAGCGCCGGCGAGGCCGCCTTGACGGCATCCACGTAATTGGCGAAGCCACGGTCGTAGAGCATCACGCAAGCGCCGCTGGACTGGCCCAGGTAGGCCGCTTCAGGCGGTGTGATGCGGAAGTTGGTTGGTACCCAGACCATACCCATCTTGAAGGCGGCCCAGGCGCTCTCGAAAATCTGCTGGTTGTTGCGCGAATGGACCAGCATCTTGTCGCCCTTCTTCACACCCCGGCGGGTGAGGGCGTGGGCCAGCGCGTCGACGCGGTCGTTGATCTGCTTCCACGAGATGAGCCTGTCGCTGCCATCGGCATTGCCCTGCGACAGTATCAGACCCGGCTCATCCGGAAAACGGCGCGCCACGTCCGACAGCAGGCGGCCCAGGTTCATCACTTTCGTTAACATCGTCTCACTCGTCCCGATTCGTTCTAATGGAAATTGGCGTGGCTCTTCGTTCTTGTTTTTGTTGATACTTCGTGTTCCTGCACGTCGTTCGCTGGTGCAGCGAACGACGCGCTGTTGCAAGCTTCAAGCTGCAATTTGCAATTTGCAATTGCAATCAGTTCACGCGCTCCAGGATGCTCACATAGTTGGCCACCGCTGCGCCGCCCATGTTGAACACACCCGCATAGCGCGCATTGGCGATCTGCATGTCGCCAGCATCATGGGCCGCCTGCATGGCCGCCATCACGTGCATCGAGACACCGGTGGCGCCCACCGGATGGCCCTTGGACTTCAGGCCGCCCGACGGGTTGACCGGCAGCTTGCCATCCTTGGCGGTAATGCCCTCGGCAATCACGCGCGCGCCCTGGCCGTGCGGGGCCAGGCCCATGGCTTCGTATTCCAGCAGCTCGGCCACGGTGAAGCAGTCATGGGTTTCCACCAGCGACAGATCATTGAGCGACAGTCGGGCCTGGCCCAGCGCATTCTTCCACGCCAGTTCGGCGGCTTCGAAGCGGGTCGGGTCGCGGCGCGACAGCGGCAGGTAGTCGTTCACATGCACCGCTGCGCGGAACTGCACGGCACGCGGCATGGACTTGGCCACGTCGGCGGCACTGATCACCAGGGCGGCGGCACCGTCCGAGATCAGCGAGCAGTCGGTACGCTTGAGCGGGCCGGCCACGAACGGGTTCTTCTCGGAAACGGTACGGCAGAAATCGAAGCCGAAGTCCTTGCGCATATGGGCATAGGGATTGGACAGGCCGTTCTTGTGGTTCTTGGCGGCGATCATGGCCAGTGCATCGGACTGGTCGCCAAAGCGGTCGAAGTAACTCTGCGCGATCTTGCCGAACACGCCTGCGAAACCACCGGGGATGCCCGCTTCTTCCTTGGCGTAGCAGGCCTTGAGCAAGACCTCGCCCACCTGTGGGGTCGCCAGTTCGGTCATCTTCTCGAAGCCGATCACCAGCACGTGTTTCGATTCACCCGCCTTGATCGATTGCAGGCCCGAGTGGATTGCCGCCGAGCCGGTGGCGCAGGCATTCTCCAGGCGCGTGGCCGGCTTGAAGCGCAACTGCGGCAATGCATTCATGACCAGCGACGAAGGGAAGTCCTGGTACAGGAAGCCGGCATTGAAGGTGCCGACGTGGATGGAATCGATGTCTTCCGGTTGCAGACCGGCATGTTCGATGGCGGCCTTGGCGACCTGGCCGATCAACACTTCCGGATCGATGCCGTCGAGCTTGCCGAATTGGGAATGGTGCCAGCCGGTGATGCAGGGTGAGGATGCAGAAGCAGTCATGGTGTGTCCTTGTAAGACTTGGTCGGTGGAGCCTGGTCGCTCCGGTTCACACGGGGGCAATATGCAAATTCGGTGCCAATGTCTTCCACTGCAGTGCCAATGCGATTGCCACGTGCAGCAAGCTCGTCGCCATCGCCATGCGATTGCCACAAGAGTGAGGCGCCACTGGTCGCCGACGGTCGCAGGCGGGGTGTGCCCCTGCCCGGGCCGGCATCTTGCCCGTCTCCTGAAAGCTCGACGCAAAGGCGCGCCGACTCTCGCTTTGTTGTTGATTCTGATGCGGTGTTGCGTCGTCAATAAGATCGACCATGGGGCGGTGCTGAATCCTGCCGGGCAGGAAACCGCTACGCCAGCGGCCGACCGGATGAAGATAGCACGGACTTTACGTTAACGTAAATCATTGCGCTGCAACACAAAACAATTGCCCGGCAGCAGCGCCTGAGGTGTCGACACCTGCGACATCCCTGCGACAGGTTGGCGACAGTGCATGCGACAGGTGTCGCAGCAGGGCGGCATCAAATAAATTGCAGGCGGTGCCGCCCCTGCCCTTGTCCTGCGCAGCCTTTATCGCAGAGAATACAGGCGCAATGCAGATGACCATGAGGGACATCGCCATCGCGTCGGCCCGCTCCGACGGCTTGGCATCCTAATTGCTCTATCGATGCATGGGCAGTGTTGACAACCCGGATACAGGGGGCTGCACGCCAGGATTTCGCGGCAGCTGAGTGGCACCGGAATCAGCAGATTCATAAATACAAACAGACAAACAGGAGACAAGACAGATGGATCAATCCACTGGTAAATTCACGCGCCGTCATTTTCTGAAGACCGCCTCGGTGGCCTCGGCTGCTGCCGCGACCGGCATGGTGAGCACCTCTGCCCATGCGGCCGAGTTCACCTTCAAGTACGCCAACAACCTGCCGGTGACCCACCCGATGAATGCACGCGCCAAGGAAATGGCCGCTGCCATCGCCGAGCAGTCCAAGGGCCGCATCGAGCTGCAGCTCTACCCCAACAACCAGCTGGGTACCGATACCGACATGCTCTCGCAGGTACGTGCCGGCGCCATCGATTTCTTCACCCTCTCGCCGCTGATCCTGGGCACCCTGGTGCCGGCCGCGCAGATTTCCGGCATCGGCTTCGCCTTCAAGGATTACAGCCAGGTCTGGCCGGCCATGGACGGTGAGCTCGGCGCCCATGTGCGCAAGCAGATCGAAGCCAAGTCCACCCTGTTCGCCTTCGAGAAGATCTGGGACAACGGCTATCGCCAGATCACCAACAGCACCCGTCCCATCAAGGTCGCCGACGACCTCAAGGGCATGAAGCTGCGCGTGCCGCCGAGCCCGCTGTGGACCTCGATGTTCAAGGCCTTCGATGCGGCACCGACCTCGATCAACTTCGCCGAAGTGTATTCGGCCCTGCAGACCAAGATCGTCGAAGGCCAGGAAAACCCCATGGCCATCATCTCCACGGCCAAGCTGTACGAAGTGCAGAAGTACTGCTCCATCACCAACCACATGTGGGACGGTTTCTGGTTCCTGGGCAACAAGAAGTCCTTCGAACGCCTGCCCAAGGACCTGCAGGACATCGTCACCCGCGCCATCAACGAAGCCGGCATGAACCAGCGCGCCGACGTGCGCAAGCTCAACGACTCGCTGGTCGAGGAAATGAAGGGCAAGGGCCTGGCCTTCAACAATGCCGACGCCGACTCCTTCCGCGCCAAGCTGCGCAGCGCCGGCTTCTACGCCGAATGGAAGAAGAAGTTCGGTGACGAGCCCTGGGCGCTGCTGGAGAAGTACACCGGCAAGCTGGCCTGACGCACCGTCCGGCCTGAATGGACGACGCCACCGCCCATTCCGGGCCGTGGCGCCGTCCGCCCCGACTTTTTTCGCTGGAGCTTGATGATGGAAGCTGCAATGACTTACCGCGCCCCGGTCAACATGAATCCGTTTGCGCGCGCACTGGTGGGCTTGAATCGCATGGTCATGCATGTGGTGGGCGCGCTGGCCGCCTGCCTGGTACTGGCCGAGACGATCGTGCTGCTGACCGGCGTGATCTACCGTTACGCACTGCATGACCCCCTGGTCTGGTCCGATGAACTGGCCTCGATCCTCTTCATCTGGCTGTCCATGCTGGGTGCCGTGCTGGCCCTGGACCGCGGCGAGCACATGCGGCTCACCGCCATCATCAACAAGTGTTCCGAGAAAGGCCGCATCTGGCTGGAAACGGTGGCGGCGCTGGTGGTCTGCATCTTCGTATTGATGGTGATCCACCCGGCACTGGACCATGCGGTCGAGCAGATGCCCATCACCACCCCGGCCCTGGAAATTCCCGACGGCCTGCGCGCTGCCGCCTTGCCGGTGGGCGCCATCCTGATGCTGCTGGCGGCCGTCTCGCGCATGGCCGCCCTGACCACCATGCGCCTGCTGCTTTCGGCGCTGGCGGTGGTGGCCGTGATTGCGGGTGCGCTGTGGCTGGCGCAGCCGGCCCTGATGGCCATGGGCAACTACAACCTGATCGTGTTCTTCGTGCTGCTGATTGGCGTGTGCGTGGCTGGTGGCATCCCCATCGCCTTCGCCTTCGGTACCGCCACCATGGCCTATCTCGCCCTGGCGACCAATGCGCCGCTGATGATCGTGGTCAGCCGCATGGACGAAGGCATGTCCAGCCTGATCCTGCTGTCGGTACCGCTGTTCGTGCTGCTGGGCTCGCTGCTGGAAATGTCGGGCCTGGCCAAGACCCTGATCGATTTCATGGCGGCCCTGCTGGGTCACGTGCGCGGCGGCCTGCAATACGTGCTGTTGGGCGCGATGTTCCTGGTCTCCGGCATCTCCGGTTCCAAGGCGGCCGACATGGCAGCCATCGCGCCGGCGCTGTTCCCCGAAATGAAGAAGCGCGGCTCCAAGCCGGAAGAACTAGTGGCCCTGCTGTCATCGTCCGGCGCCATGACCGAGACCATCCCGCCCAGCCTGGTGCTGATCACCATCGGCGCGGTCTGCAGCGTCTCGATCACGGCGCTGTTCATCGGTGGCCTGATGCCGGCGGCCATCGCCACCATCGCCATCGCCGTGGTGTGCTGGATGCGCGCCCGCCGCGAGCCGATGCCGGACGTGCCGCGCGCACCCATGTCGCTGATCATGAAGACCCTGATCGCCGCCATTCCCGCCCTGGCGCTGCCCATGCTGATCCGCGTGGCCGTCATCGAGGGCGTGGCCACGGCCACCGAGGTCGCCACCATCGGCGTGGCTTATACGGTCGTGGTCGGCCTGATCATGCACCTGTTCATGAAGCACCTGAACTTCAAGCGCCTCTATCCGATGCTGATCGAAGCCGCTGCACTCTCCGGCGCCATCCTGCTGATCATCGGCATGGCCACCGCGATGGCATGGGCGCTGACGCAGTCGGGCTTCTCCTCCAAGCTGGTGGCGTTGATGCAGGGTGTGCCGGGTGGCGGCGCCGGTTTCCTGCTCATCACCATCGTCATCTTCATCGTGCTGGGCAGCCTGCTGGAAGGCATCCCCGCCATCGTGCTGTTCGGACCGCTGCTGTTCCCAGTGGCGCGTTCACTGGGCGTGCATGACGTGCACTATGCGATGGTGGTGATCCTGGCCATGGGCATCGGCCTGTTCGCACCGCCCTTCGGTGTCGGCTTCTATGCCGCCTGCGCCATCGGCAAGGTCTCGCCGGACGGCGTCTTTAACCGGGTCTGGGGCTATCTGGCCGCGCTCGTGGTGGCGCTGCTGGTGGTGGCCTTCGTGCCCTGGATTTCCATCGGCTTCCTCTGATCCACTCACCGGTCATGCGAGCGATCAGGAAACTTCCATGATTGATTTGCCAACGACGACTTAGAACACGGCGGCCCCTTACCCCATCCCTTCCCGGGGCCGCCAACATCCACGGAGACAATATGAATCGCAATGATAGCGGCGCCCGCGTGGCGCTCGTGACGGGCGGAGCCATGGGCATCGGCGCCAGCATCTGCCAGCAACTGGCGGCCAAGGGCCACACCGTGCTGGTGGCTGACATCAACCTGCAGGCAGCCCAGCAGACTGCCGACGCGCTGGTAGCCGCCGGTCACCGCGCAGCCGCGCTGCAGATGGACCTCGGCAATCCGGAGTCCATCGCGGCCGCCTTCGCCCACATCGAGAAGGACTATGGTCGCTGCGACGTGCTGGTCAACAATGCCGGCGTGGCACGTACCTATTCCTTCCTCGATTACCCGCTCGACAACTGGCTGCAGACCATGAACGTCAATGTCACCGGCGTGTTGCTGGCAGGCCAGCATGCGGCGCGTCTGATGGTCAGGCAGCAGTGGGGCCGCATCGTCAATATCTCGTCCATCTCGGGCATCCGCGCCGGGGCCGGCCGCACCGCTTACGGTACCTCCAAGGCCGCCGTCATCGGCCTGACGCGCCAGATGGCGATCGAACTGGCGCAATACGGCATCACCGTCAACAGCGTCGCTCCCGGCCCGGTCGATACCCCCATGACCCAGGCCATGCATTCCGAGCAGACCCGCGAGAGCTACTACCGCCTGGTGCCCATGCGGCGCTACGGCACCACCGACGAAATCGCCTCGGCCGTGAGTTACCTGGCCTCCGAAGAGTCGTCCTACATCACCGGCCACGTGGTACCGGTGGATGGCGGCTTCGTCGCTGGCGGCGTGCTTGAGATCTGAGGAGCGCCACCATGAACAAGCTGATGGAAGGCAAGGTCATCATCGTGACCGGCGCCGGTTCGGTGGGCGAAGGCTGGGGCAACGGCAAGGCCGCTGCCGCGCTGTATGCCCGTGAAGGCGGGCGGGTGCTGGCGGTGGATCGCAGCATCGAAGCCGCGTTGCAGACTCGCGAAATCATCCGCAGCGAGGGCGGGGTCTGTGAAGTGCTGGCGGCCGATGTCTCAAAAAGCGCCGACGTGAAGGCCATCGCCGATGCCGCGATGGATCACTTCGGCCGGGTGGATGTGCTTCACAACAATGTCGGCATCGCCGAAACCGGCGGACCGGTGGAGACCAGCGAAGAGAGCTGGAACCGGCTGGTAGCGGTCAACCAGACCAGCCTGTTCCTGACCCACAAGCACGTGCTGCCCATCATGGAAAAGCAGAAGAAGGGTGCCATCGTCAACATTTCCTCGCTGGCGGCACTGCGCTGGATCGGCTTTCCCTACCTCGGTTATACCGCGACCAAGGCCGCCATCCTGGCATTTACCAAGAACGTGGCAATGCAGTACGCGCCCATGGGCATCCGCGCCAACTGCGTGCTGCCGGGCATGATGGATACGCCCATGATCCGCGAGCCGCTCAAGGCCGCCTATGGAGGCGATATCGAAGAGATGCGCGCCAAGCGCAATGCGCAATGCCCGATGGGCTTCATGGGCGACGCCTGGGACGTGGCGCATGCCTCGCTGTTCCTGGCATCTGATAACGCGCGCTACATCACGGGACTGGACCTGATCGTGGACGGGGGATTGTCGCTGCGCTGCGCCGGATGAGTGTGAACAGTCCCTGGTTGAGCCGGTTTGTTTGTTGGCCGCAGGCGGGCGGGCGTGGAAGCCGACCTGCCGCGGTTTGAACCCGGGCGTCCAAGAGCGTCCGGGTTTTTTTATGGCGCCGTTGGCTGCATCTTCCGCCACACCTCCACCGCCGTATCGGCAAAGGTACGAATACAGGGATTGGTATTCTCCTTGTTCCAGATCACGGCGACTTCGACCAGTGGCGCGTCGATCAGGGGTTTGAAGACGGTGGTGTCCAGGTGCATGGCCTGCATCGACGTCGGTACCAGGGCTACACCCAGGCCTTCGCCGACCAGGTTGACAATGGTCTGCTGCAGATTGGCTTCCAGCACGATGCGCGGACGGAAACCTCGCGACTGGCAGTGGTTGATGATGAGGTCGAATACTACCGGCGCGATCGTACGGGGGATGCTGACGAAAGGGTCCTCCGCCAGTTCTGCGGCGGAGATGGCCTCCTTGCCGGCCAGGCGATGCTCGCGGGGTAGCACCGCCAGCAGGGGCTCGGCATAGATGGTGTGGCTGTCCAGGCGGCTACAGTCCTCCGGGCGGTACATGATGCCCACATCCACCTTCTCATCCTCGATGTCGGTGGCCAGCAGGTTGGGGACGTATTCGGTCAGGCGCATGTCCACCTCGGGATAGGCGGCGGAATAGTGGCGCGTCACCGACGGCAGGATGTTGTAGGCCGAGGACATCATGAATCCCACCTTCAACGCACCGCTCTTGCCGGTGCTCGATGACGAGACATTACGTTTCGCCCGTTCCAGTGCCTTGAAAATTTCTGTGGTGTCGCGATAAAAATATTTGCCGGCCGAGGTCAGCTGGATGGCTCGTTTGCTGCGGTCGAACAATTGCGCGCCCAGCTCCCTTTCAAGGGCCGCAATCTGGCGTGTGAGCGGCGGTTGCGAGATATGCAGCAGCTCCGCCGCGCGTCCGAAATGCAGGGTTTCTGCTACGGTGCGGAAATAGGTGAGGTGTCTCAACTCGATCATTTGATACCTTCAAGGTATTGATTCTGTCTGTACATTGTATTGGAAGTCATGGGATTGTCTGGCTATTCTTTGCCGCAGACGTGCCATTGCGACACTTCTCCGGGCCGGCCACAAGCCAGACCCCGCGCATAAAGAGCCGCTCCGAGGGAAGACGGTTCGACAAAAAAGCAGTTCAAGACAGGAGACCATCATGCCGACACCCCCGGTAGAACAGCCCATGGCTGAGAGTGACGTCCAGACCGCCGATACTGCCCATACTGCCCGCAGCCACCGCTGCGCAGCTTCCCGCACCGCGCCGCGCTACCGTGACATCGACCAGTTGGCCGCGGGTGACGAGCCCATGCGCGATCTGGTGGAGCGCGGCAAGCGCCTGATCGATCGCGGCATTCCGGTGTTGATCCTGGGCGAGACCGGTACCGGCAAGGAATACCTGTCGCGCGCGCTGCATGACTACAGCGCGCGTCGCCAGGCGGCGTGGGTGGCGGTCAATTGCGCCTCCATCCCGGAAAGCCTGGCCGAGAGTGAACTGTTCGGTTATTGCAAGGGGGCCTTCTCGGGCGCACTGCCAGGCGGCATGAAGGGCAAGGTGCAGCAGGCCGATGGCGGCACGTTGTTCCTTGATGAAATCGGCGACATGCCCTTCGCCCTGCAAACGCGGCTGCTGCGGGTGCTGTCCGAGCGCGAGGTGATCCCGCTCGGTGCAATGCGACCGGTATCGGTCGATGTGCAACTGATCTGCGCGACCCACCAGGATTTGAAGACGCTGATCGGCGAGGGACGCTTCCGCGAAGACCTTTATTACCGTGTCGCGGGTGGCGTGCTGCGACTGCCAGCCCTGCGCGAACGTGCCGACCGTCGTAGGCTGGTGATGCAGATGATTGCCGACGAGCTGGGGGAGGCTGCCGACGAGAACGTCATCGCCCCGGCGGCCCTGCAGCGACTACTGGCCTATCCATGGCCGGGCAACCTGCGTCAGATGCATGCGGTGATCCGCTACAGCTGCGCGGTGATGAATGGCGGTCGCATCGAGTTGTGCGACCTGCCCGAAGAATTGATGCAATTCCAGGCGGTGCCGCTGGCCCAGGTCCATTCCATCGGCCGCACCGCCCAGATCCGCCCCTTCGCGTCACGAGCCGAAGGGGACGCCACGTCCGTAGTGCTTACCGGCGATCCGTACCGGGATGAGCGCACGCGCGTTATTGCTGCCTTGAATGGCAGTCGCTGGAACATCTCCGCCGCTTCGCGGCAATTGGGAATGTGCCGTGCTTCGCTCTACCGCAAGCTGAGGCAACTGGACATCCCGCACGTACGTGACCAGGCCATGCCGGCTTATGCCGTTGCCTGAAACGATATAAATCATATAAACGATATGTGGGCCGCGAGTGCGGTCCCTGCCCAACTTCTTTAGGAAATTCATGAAAGTCTTCTACGACAAAGACGCAGACCTGTCCCTGATCAAGAACAAGAACGTGACCATCATCGGTTACGGTTCGCAAGGTCA
>NZ_MUXB01000156.1:0-424 GCF_001994935.1 Herbaspirillum sp. VT-16-41 | reverse complement strand
CCGTGCGCGTCGCGGGGGGGCGGCGGGGGCGCCCGGGGCGAGGCCGCGTCGGCCCGCCGGGAGACGGGGTCCCGGCAGCGGCTGAACCAGCGGCGGGCCGCGGTGCGGGGGGCGAACGGCGGCATCGTCTCGGTCGCTGCCCCCGTGGTCGGCGTGGCCGGCGGGACCACCGCGACCGGCCCGATCCTCGCGGCAGGGACCGCCGCGGTGGTGGGCGGGGCGGTGTCGATGCCGCTGGGTGTGTTCGTGTCGGTCTCCCGCCTCTCCGCCTCCGCGCTGGCGTAGATCCGCGCTGCCTTGCTTTCGCTTGCGCTTGTTCCTCGCTCCGCTCCCGTACTCTTCCCCGTCCATTGTCCCTCCCACTCCCTCGCCCCTCACACCGCCGCGCCCCTTGTCCCCCCCCCCCCCCCTCCACCCCTTCTCC
>NZ_MUXB01000215.1:0-425 GCF_001994935.1 Herbaspirillum sp. VT-16-41 | reverse complement strand
TTCAGCGCCGGCACTGCCGCGATCGACAAGCCATTTGGCGACGTTTTCGATGTCCTTCTTGAAAACCGAGCGATTGTCTTCAAAGCGAAGCAGGTTTTCGAGGAGGACTTTCATGGAGAAGGGAAGCTTGGAAATGCCTTCCAGGCCGTTTTTCTCAGCTTCGGTCAAGCTGTAATAGACATATTCCTTATCCCCTACGGATAGGGTTTTACGGCATTTGAAACTGTCGATTTGAGACATGTTGCGTCGTCCTTATGCTACTGGCCTCACCCGGGACGAACGCCTTTGCCGCGTTTCAAGGACGCGCTAAGGTGCGGGTGCAGTCATTTCCACTGTCCGTCCCGCTACAGGTCCGAAAAGGCGCCCGTATTGAAGATCGGCCAAAAATGGTTTCCATGCCGACCGCTGGCATGGTTGACTGCTAT
>NZ_MUXB01000213.1:0-426 GCF_001994935.1 Herbaspirillum sp. VT-16-41 | reverse complement strand
CGCCTGTGAGTAACTTTCACTTTCACCTCGCTGCATCATAATGCATCATAAATTTTACTTTTTTTTAACGTCAGAGGTTTTCATGGCGCTACGCATTGCGCTCTGTGGCTTTATCGTACTGGTGGTGGCAATGGGAATAGGGCGCTTTGCCTTCACGCCCCAGGTGCCGCTGATGATTCGCGATGGACAACTGACGTTAACCAGTGCCGGGCTGGTCGCCGCGATGAATTATCTCGGTTATTTACTGGGAGCGTGGGATGCGATGCGCGCCAGTAAACATATCGAGATGCGTCTGTATCTTGGCGTTGCGGGGGCTGTTGCGCTGACCTTTCTTTCGGCGCTGGCGGATAACGCCATTGCACACGGCGCGCTGCGTCTGGTGATTGGTGCGATGAGCGGCTGGGCGATGGTGCTTACCGCAGCCTG
>NZ_MUXB01000071.1:0-1615 GCF_001994935.1 Herbaspirillum sp. VT-16-41 | reverse complement strand
GCTGACATAATGAACGATTGTATTTTCTGTAAAATAATCAATGGCGAGATTACTTCGGCCAAAGTTTTCGAAAACGAGCATGTGATGGCATTTCTGGACATAAGCCAGGTTACTAAAGGGCATACACTTGTTATCCCGAAAGTACATAAAGAAAATTTATATGAAATGGATGCGGAATCAGCACGCAGCTATTTCGAATCTGTTCCGGAAATTGCAAGAGCCATCAAGGCTGAATTTGATCCAATTGGTTTGAATTTAATTAATAACAATGGTGAACATGCCGGGCAGACCGTTTTCCACTTTCACTCCCACCTTATTCCCCGTTATGGAGAAGGAGATGGCTTAGGTGTTGTGTGGAAATCACACCAATCGGAATATTCAGCCTCAGATCTTAAGGAGATCTCTGAAGCCATAGCAAAACAACGCGAGCCTGGCAAACGGGAAAGCCGCTATATGCATCTGTTCAGCGGTGATGTGGAGACGCTGATTAACGTTGTGGAGACAGTAAGCCCGCTGGATAGCGACAACGATCTGGCTTCGCGGGTTGAAGCGCTGGAAAACGACGTTGCCGAACTGAAACAGCGTCTGGCTTCACTACTCGAACATCTGGGGGATTAATCGTGGCGGCATTACGTATAGGGGTTGTGGGATTAGGCGGTATCGCGCAAAAAGCATGGTTACCGGTACTGGGGGCGGCAACTGACTGGACGCTGGCGGCAGCCTGGTCACCCACGCGAGAAAAAGCGCAGCGTGTGTGCGACACCTGGCGTATTCCTTATGTCGGCTCGTTAGGCGAGCTCGCCGCGCAGTGTGATTCGTATTTTTGGTTGCGGGTCTTATCCTTAAACCTCTGCAAATCATCATAATGGTTCATAGCTATACTCATGATTTACAAAATAAACTATATACCCACCACCTACATAACCTGAGCGATCAGTTATTGGTAGATTCGTTTTATAATTAGGCTGCTCGCCTGTTGTGTGGGTACGTAGATGCTTTGGCTATTAACAATTCGCCTTATTATCGCGTGATTAAATTACACCAGTGCTAACACGCTGTTTATTTCTAGCAAATATATAAATTTCACCTGTACACATGCTATCTTTTTTTTCCCTAAAAATCATTAAAGTAGTTAATAGCAACTCATTACGTTGAACATCAACCTAAGAATCAACTTAATGTGGATAACTAAACCATGTTAAATCTATTTTTTATACTCAAAGGACTTCTTAATTGAAATAAATTATTCTCCGTCACTTCTTCTAAAATCTCTTTCTTATTTTTCCCTTGCAAAATAAGATTGATTACTACCGCAATGTCATTCTCTGACCATTATTCTTTCGTGAATCCTGCTGAATATTCCATTTATTCTATCCCTCCTCTCTATTGTGTTTTATTTATTTGGTTTATTACTTTATCAACTACTTCAAGTCTTCGTTTTCCACATTGTTGACGAATTATCGTGGTATAACTCCCATTCTTCATAAGTTTATTCGTATTATTTATGTACAATTTTTGAATCAAATCCATCATTGCTACTTCATCAATTTCATCTTCCCAATATTTATCGATAACTTGGTTAATAGACGCTGCAAGATCACGTTGAGTTCGTTGA
>NZ_MUXB01000057.1:0-428 GCF_001994935.1 Herbaspirillum sp. VT-16-41 | reverse complement strand
AGTGATTGAATCCGGTCTGGCAGATGATGTGCAGAATATTGAACATATAGCAGAATCCATATTGAAATTTGTTTAAAGCCGAGGGGTGCAGGCACATGGAGATGAATCAATATTTAGAGGTATTTATTGAAGAAAGCAAGGAGCATTTGCAGGCGTGCAATGAGCAGCTTCTGGAATTAGAGAAAAATCCTGAGGATATCAAAATAGTTAATGAGATCTTCAGATCAGCGCATACGCTAAAAGGCATGTCAGCAAATGCAAAGTGATTTAAAAAAGGGAGATAAGGTTGTTACAATCGGCGGTCTTCATGGATTTGTTGATGCCATCGACGAAGACAAAGTGGTTATTAAATGTGGTGACGGAAGCCGTCTTACATACGATCGTGCAGCGATCCGCGAAGTAACGCAGGCAACTGGCGATGCATTAGC
>NZ_MUXB01000137.1:0-2401 GCF_001994935.1 Herbaspirillum sp. VT-16-41 | reverse complement strand
GTAAATCGTTTCTTCATGCTGCCTCCGTATGGGGCAGACTCTACATCATTGCCGTACTAATCTCGGGGAGCAGGTCAATTTTCCTATTGATGCTCCAAATTTTTTTTGCTCCAAGTAATAGCTCATCAAAAGATTTCCGAGGCCACCGGCACCGCCTTTGGCTCCAAGAATAGTTGCAGTTGAAAAATTAGGCAGATAAATTTTCTCTTTTTTCTTATCTTTTCTGGCGTACTTAAAAAACTGAAAAGACAAAACGTATTTTCCATCCTCGCTTGTCTTTAAAAGATCAGGATAAAGCTCTTTACATTGGTGAATAGCATTGCTTATATACACCCCATCTGTTTTACCCTCACAGACAACTAGGGGTGCCTCTGGTTTATAGAAGCGAGTGAAAAATAGAAATCGCCTATAAAGAGCTAAATTGCCCGTAGGCTTTCTCTCATCGGGTAAATGTTGATAATGATTGTAAGGATGCTTTTTAACCTCTGTCCTAAATACATTTTCAACAGAGTGTATAAAGCCGAGCATGCCGTGCAGTTGGTTTCTACTGCCTTCTACATCGTCCAAGGTAAAACTACCGTTAGTCTGCTTCACCGGTTTTTTTAAAGTAAACTTCCCATGATTGACCAAGGCACAGACATAGGCTCGAACTAGTTTTTTATACTCGGTAGTGACATTTACTTTTTTGTTGACGACCAAGCCTGTCACTTGCTGTCTAGAAGTTTTGTATTGCATCCTTGTTTTTAATGGATTCAGTTCAAAACCTGCTTTGACAATTAACCCATTAAGTTGAGCACCGATTTTCCAATTATCTGGATCGTCGCCATCTTGATAAGCAATCTCTGCTGGGAAATTTTTTTGATTTGTTGAAAACGTAATATCGTCGGCATAGCGTGTGTAACTGCAGCCATGTAGTTGCCCCCGCAATTCAGGACACTCAGACATCGTTAAGTTACTGATGCTGCAGCCCGTCTGAACTCGCGAGGCCGGTGAATGTGTGGGGCAAGCGTTGACTATCGGGCGTAATGGGAGTTGCGTGGTGGTGCAACGGGATGCTAACAGCAACGGACGATGGGAAACATCGCCGGCCAGCGATGCCGACCAGACGGGGCTTCGTCTGCAAAACGGCGTGCTGGAAACCTTGCGCGGCGCAACATCCTGCGAGGGAGAGGGCTGGGCTAAAATGCCGGATCCCAATACGGTCGCTATGACCCTGTTTACGGTAACCCGGCAGCAAATCACTGGCTTTGCGCCTGTCTTTACCATCAGTCTTGCAGGCCAAATCAAAGAGCAGAACACGCAACATATTTCGGCTGCCTTTAGCGTGAGTGGTTTTAACTTGTGAACCGTGAGCGCGGGATGTCTTCACTGGCACTGGTGCTGCTTATGCTCATACTCGGTAGCCTAATGAGGAGAACACCATGCTCGTCGGACTCATCGTCGTTTTCGCTGACACCATGTCCCGCCTCTTCGGCGGCTGATCGCCCACTACTACAAGGAGAACACCATGCTCGTCGGACTCATCGTCGTTTTCGCTGACACCATGTCCCGCCTCTTCGGCGGCTTTCCGACATCATCGTTCCCTGGACAGCATTGAGGGAACCCCAGATGAATCCCAACCCAATAACCGTTGCTAAAATAAGAAAAAATACCGAACCTTGTTGCAGCATCCAGAAATATGGAAAATCATATAATACAGTCGCCACAATACCAAATAGGTAAATTCTCTTTCTACCAATTCGATCTAATAGATGTCCAATAATCGGAATAAGAATCGTAGCAACTAAGGAGCCAATTACAACCGCATGCAAAGCCTCGGACTCATTGAATGACAAATTGGATGTTGCATAAGAAACGATAAATGTTCCATATATGTAGAATGGTGCCGTTTCAACTACTTTTGCCCCCATCGCGATTAACACTGCTTCCTCCCACTCCCTTTCTTTTTTTAATGATACGGCGACAGTGGGTCTTAGCAGCCCAGATGGATGCTCCTTGGCTCTATACTGGTTTATTTTGTTTAAGCTACGTGAACCATATGGCAAAAGTGGGCATGAAGGCTTATAGTTATTTTATTTCCTTGAGTTATAGAAAGGACATACGTAATTATTTTATAAAGGCATTATCAGAAATCACTACTCTCTTCGAACAATCGATTGATACTAGTCTTTTAAAAGGATTAAATGCTAGACATCCGTATATTCAAGTTCCAAAAGAAGTTGACTACATCGATAGTAAGAAGTATTTTAGTGGGTTAAATCCTTTTAGTGAAAAAAGGCCTCTAAATGCTGTTGAAATTACTTATTTGTATCAAAATGTTACAACTAACTCCGTAGGTATGAAACTATGCCTTTCTTTTGCTCAAACGTCGCCATTAAAAGAAGTACAGGATTTTATGATA